>CAYLRT010000001.1:0-36582 GCA_964385885.1 uncultured Anaerolineales bacterium
ACTATGGGTTTTGTACATAGGCCCTTGTCTCCTTGCAACAAAGTGAACGACACTATACCACAGATACCATTGAGCTGCAATGAAATTTACGTTCACCCCCAACCAGTATCCGTCCCGGGCCACAGCGCAAGTGCCACCAGGATCAAAGGCAGCCAGAGGCAACGGGACGCCCCGGCACCCTTGACCGGCAGATAGAACGGCAGGGGATGGGTGTAGACAGAGGTGGGGGTGGGTGTTGGCAGCAAGAAACAAGTTGGGGTCGGCGCAGCTTCCGATGATGCGAAGGGCGAGGGAAATTGGTGTAGCGGCAAGGCCCCTCGAATATGCGAAGCGCGTCCCGAGAAACGGTGTCGGTCATCCAAACTTGGGCACGACGGGGATCCAGGCCGTTGCGCAGAGCTTCCCAGGCTGGCAAGGGGATCCGCGACGCATAACGCAGAAACACCAGTGAGGCATTGCAGCCGAGAGACTGTCACAGAAGCAGCAGGGGGGTGAGAAGCCACTCAAAGCTGGAGCCGTGTCATGAATTGCCAGACGTCAAGATGGAAACTGGTATTGCCTTTGGTTCGCCAACCGTCTGTGGCACAATCACGCCACCGAACGAGAGTGGACAGAGCCCCTGCCTTCCGGTATAATCCAAAACAACTAGACTAAGGAGAGAGCTATGCCATCGATCCTCAATACACTGAATGGCTTCTTTGGCCTCATCGGTGGCTTCGTGGTGGGGCTGATTCCGTTGATCGTGCTCCACGAGTTTGGCCATCTCCTGATGGCCAAACTGAATGGGGTATGGGCGCGCGAGTTCGGTATCGGATACCCACCACGGATCATGACGCTGTTTCGCTGGCAGGAGACCGAGTTTACCCTCAACTGGATACCATTTGGGGGCTTTGTACGACTGGAAGGCGAGAATGTGCTGGAGGCCGAAGTTGAGGCCTCAGCTCCTCCCGATCCTGAACAGGCGGCCCACGCGCTTTACAGCAAGTCACCCTGGCGACGCATTCTGATTTATCTGGGGGGGCCACTCATGAACTTGCTCACAGCCTGGGTCATCGCCGTGCTCCTCTTCACCTCGGGCATTCCTATGATCCGCACGGTGATCACGGAGGTGGCTCCCGGATCCCCCGCAGAGGAGGCCCAGATCCAGCCCGGGGATATTCCCGTCGCTGTCGCAGGGCAGCCCGTTGAGGACCCGGCGGAGCTTTCCGCGCTCATCCAGGAACATCTGGGAGAACCTGTTGAGATAGCGCTGCAACGTGGGGAGGAGATAATCCACGTGACCCTCACGCCTCGCCCCAACCCACCGGAGGGACAAGGCTCCATCGGCGTGGTCATCGCTGGGGAACCGATCAGCGGCGCACTCAAGCGTTACACACTGCCCCAGGCCGTCACCTACGGCACGAACTACTTCTTGAACATGAGCATGACAACCGTGCTCCTGCCCGTCTACGCCATCCGCATGGGGCTGCCGTTCGAACAGGCCCGCCCGGTGGGTGTCATAGGCATCAGTCAGATCGCCGAGCGGTCGGTCAATGAAAGCCTGCAACAGAACGCTCTTTATCCTTTCTTGAACTTGATGATCATGCTGAGTATAAGCCTGGGCATCTTTAACCTCTTGCCAATTCCTGCGCTCGACGGAGGACGCATCCTCTTTTCGCTGATCGAGGGGCTACGGGGTAAAGCGCTCACGCCACAGTTGCAGGAACGCATCCACTTTGTCGCGATGATGGTCATGCTTGTGCTCTTCGTCGCGATCACCATCCTCGATATTGTCATGCCCGTGCCCTTGCCATAGCAACGGGTGACTATCGTGAGGAAGTTACAGATCAAGATGACCGACAAAGAACTTCAAGAGGCAATTGAACACCACAACGCGGTGCAGCAGCGGCGAGAGATGTGGGAAGCCCTGGAACGCGACAGGGCCATGCCCGCGGAGGAGATCCTCGGCCAGCTCTCAAATCTGCTGGGCGAGGATATCAACCGCATGCACACCGTGTGGCGGGACCTCCCGCTAGATGTACGCCGTCGCCTGACCCACGCACTTAGCGACCTTGCCGGAGCCGACTTCGCCATGGATTTCAGCGCCGTATTCCGCATCGCCCTTCATGACGAGGACGCCGACATTCGCCGTGCTGCGGTGACCGGTTTGAGGGAAATTGAAGATGTGCGACTGATCCCGAAACTTGTAGAGCTTCTCAGAAGTGACCCGGCGATTGAGGTACGTGCAGCAGCCGCAGATGCCCTGGCAGAGTATGTGTTGCTGGGCGAACTCCAGAAGATCCGGCGAGCGCCTTTTGAACAGGCCGTGATCGCCTTGCGCGAGTGCTACGGGGACGCCGGTGAGAAGCTGGAAGTCCAGAGATGTGCAATCGCAGCGCTAGGCTACACGGGCGAATTTGGCGTCCCCGAACTCATCGCCTCCGCATATGCGCACACCGACGAGAACATGCGCGCCAGCGCCCTCTTAGCTATGGGGCGGAGCGCCGACACCCGTTGGAGCGAAATCGTCCGCCGTGAACTTGAGAATCCAAGCCCGATTCTCCGACTGGAGGCTACCCGCGCCTGCGGCGAACTACAGCTACGTGAGGCGACCGCCGAGATCATCAACCTAACTGAGGACACGAACACCCACATCCGCGCAGCGGCTCTCTGGTCACTGGGACAGATCGGGGGCAGTCGGGCCCGTCGTGTCTTGGAGCGCTTCACCACCGATGAAGACGAAGCCTTGAGGGCTGCCGCTGACGCCGCGCTGGCCGAGTTGGAGTTCCTCCACGGCGATCTCGACAGCTTCTTTGGACCACCAGAGGAGTTTGACGGCGAGACCGAAGATATCTGGCATGTTATGACCTGGACCCCGCCTGACGACCCGGTGGATTCAGTGGACCTCGGCTGGCCAGAGGACAACGATCAAACCAATGAGAACCCATAGCCATTCCGGTAGCCGCCCACAATATTTAGGCATAGGACAGAAACACGCCCCATCTGTCATGGCCACCACGCCGCTCAGATGTGTAACGCTGATCCTGGCTTTGACTTTACTTCTCACAAACGGGGCCGACAGACTCAACGCCCAGCGATCAGATAATGCAGGCTACCATTATACATACGGACAGACCCTGACCATCAGTTTGAACCTTCCTGCAGGGGAGGAGACCCCTGAAGCAGACCTCTATCTGCAGGTCAACAATGGTCCCACGTCTAATCATTCAGTACCGGTCGTTGACGGCACGGCTACCTACGAGCGGGATCTGCAGAGAGAGCCGCTGCCACCTTACGCCGTGATCAGTTACTGGTGGAGCTATGACAGCACACACGGTCAGGCATTGACCGACAAACGGATCTTTCGGTATGTCGACAACCGTTACGAGTGGCAGACCATCTCCGAGGGGGATATCTCGGTCCACTGGATCACCGGAGAGCGCAACTGGGTCAATCAGGCAGTGGTTATCGCGCGTGACAGCCGCGAGGAAATCGCTGAAGCCTTACAGGCGGAAGTGCAGGCGCTCACCCACATCTACATCTATCCCAGTGAGTCAGACCTCGTCTCGGCGCTCCAACTCAGTGGTCGCGACTGGGTGGAGGGCGTGACCTATCCTGCTTTGGGTGTGATCTTAATCGCGGTACCACCGAACGCTGACGGCATACTCATCATGCAGCGGACCATTCCGCACGAACTGACGCATCAGATCCTATACGACCTTCTGGGCCAACAGGGTTACCTGGCCCTGCCGGCATGGCTCAACGAGGGACTGGCGACTCATTTCGAGCGTCAACCTGACCCCGATCTGACGCTGGCCCTGCAGACAGCGCAACGGGAGGGACAACTCATCCCCATCGATCAGCTTTGCTTTCCCTTCCCAAAAGCACCAGAACAGGCCCGCCTGGCATACGCGGAAAGCCGCAGCTTACTGGCGTATCTGGAAGCAACCTTTGGCTGGTCATCGATCCGCGCCCTGTTGGCAGCTTATCGTGATGGGCTGGCCTGCGACAGTGGTGTCCAGCACGCCCTGCACATTTCGCTTAGCCAGTTGGAGCGCGACTGGCAAGCGTGGCTGAAAAGCGGTGGTGCTATGGCGACGCCTCCCTCTTGGGACACTCTGGCGGCGACGCTCAGCAACACTGGACCCTGGCTCGTTCTGGCAGCGATCGTCCTGCTCCCTACCGTTATGGGGGTCTTCGCACTGAGCCACCGCCGTTAGCTCCTCAGTCTGCCCCACAGACGTTCATGCGACAATCCAGGAGACTTCATGCGTATCGGCATAGATTTCGGCACGACAAATTCGGCTGCCGCCCATTTCGACGGGCGACAGCTGCACCCGGTTGATCTCGATCCCGCTAACGAAAATCGCCATGTGCTGCCGTCACTGATCTGGATCGATCGCGAGCACCGAACCCAGCTGGGCACGGCCGCCGCACTGGAGTACCTGGAAAGGGAAACCGGACGCCGCATCATATGGTCACGACGCGACCTTGGTGCGATCGAGATCATCGTGGCGGGAGGAGGATCCAGCCCCATCCACTACTGGCACGACGTCCATATCGTGACCGACATCAACGCCAACGGTCGGCTGCTCCAGTCCATCAAGACTGCCTTGCGCGACCCGAAGTATGAGGGGACCACGATCTTTGATCGGTACTACACAGTGGACGAGCTCATCGCCCTCATCCTACGGGCCATGAAGACACGTGCCGAGAATCAGTTGGGTCAATCTTGTGACGAGGTCGTCCTGGGACGCCCTGTCAAATTCTCAGACGACCCGACGGTGAACATCCGGGCCGAGGAAATCCTCTTCCGCGCCGCTCGGCTCGCAGGGTTCCGTGAAATCGCATTTGAGCTGGAGCCGATCGCCGCAGCCCACCTGTTCCACCGTCACTCGCCCAGTCGACAGACTGCGCTGGTGTTTGACTTCGGGGGTGGCACACTCGACCTGACTCTGGTAGAGCTAGGAGGCAGCCGACGGCCCAACGTGTTGGCAAACCGCGGTGTGCTCGTCGGCGGTGATGACCTGGACCGTCGCATCATGATCTCCCTGTTACCCTATTTCGGGGCTGGCGCCAAAGTAGATAATGGCGCCGATTTTCCGCCCGAGTTCCTCGATCAACTCCAGCGCTGGCAGACGATGCCTGAGCTCTCGCGTCCCGAACCGCTGAGCAAGATCCGCCGTTTCCAGCAAACCAGCGACCGACCGACTGCCATGCGCGCCCTGGAGACACTGGTAACACAGAATGTGGGCTTCAAACTGTTTCAGGAGATCGAACGCACCAAGAAGGCGTTGAGTCGCACCCTGGTCACTTCCCTGACCTTCACACATGGCGCCATCGACATCAGGGATCGCATCTTGCGACGCCAGTTCGAGACCATGATTGAGCCCGAGCTAACCGTGGTAGAACGTGCTGTCCACAGTGTTCTCGGTGAGGCAGGGCTTTCCCCAGAGAACGTCGATGTGGTGCTGCGCACCGGTGGCACATCCCTGGTGCCAGCCTACATCGAGGGCCTCGCACGTATTTTCGGCCCCGACAAGCTTCAAGTCATGGATCCTCTCACGTCGGTGGTCGGTGGTCTGGCAATCGTCGCCCAGGAGGGGAATCCTCAGACACCATCCTACAGCCGGCACTACACGAAGCCATTGGTGTACTGCAAGGCAACGAGCGGGCGCAAATATCAGCCGACCGTACTCAGAGCGAGGATGCAGTGTTACACCGATCGTGATTACCGCATCATGAACCTGCCCCTGGCGCTAAGTGGTCTATGGGGTATCCGGCCAGCCGATCTTGACTACGACTCGGAGGCGGACCGACTCCTGCGCTTCAAACTGAGCTGCCCCAGCACCGTCTACGTGATGTATCAAGCCAAAGCCTGGCGACTACCCCGCTGGTTGCGTGGCTTTGTGCGTGTAGAGGACCTGCAAGTCGACATCAGGACACCCGGCGGGCTCTATCCCTTCCTGGTCTACCGGCGTGACTTCCCAGCAGGGCCCTTTGCTCTGGGAGGTGCTCATGCCAGAGGCTATGCAGGTCAGGTGATCCTGAACTACCTGACGGCCTTTCGGCCTCTTTGAACAGGCAGTCCTGGTCAGTCAGAGGCGAAGCTGTGTGCTGCCCATGGGATGCGTCCATGTACGCTCGTGGCTATTGTTGAGACCCAATCAAAGGTGGATGCGTTCATCACCGACGATCTGGGACGCTACCATGAGATCGCACAGCGGCCTAAGTAGAGCGGGTACCTGGGAAGGTACCCTTTTCGACGGAAACTGTCCCTTGGATGCGAGAGGGGTATGCACCGCTTTTCATACAGTGTCCAGGGCTATGGCTCTGTTCGGCAGACGGGTGCCTGGCAAGCTAGGCTCCCCCAGCTCCAGGATTTCCATCGAATTATACAACTACGGCACTTGACTTCGGACTGAGCCTATGTTAGACTCTGTAATGTATTCACACTTCAACAACCCCGGACCCATACCACGACCGACTTTCTGGTAAGCAGGGCTATCGCTGAGTCCTGCGCAACCGAGAGCCGACTGCAACATCTGTGACTCAACTTAGCCACACCGATGCACTGAGATCAGCCTACGATAAGGAGGCGGACGGTGATTGGCTTGGTCTACAGCTTTCTGGCGCTGACGGCACTTGGGGCTGCTATTGTAACACTCACCACCCGCAGCCTGACTTGGTCCGTCGTCGCGCTGGGGATAGGGAGCGCGTCGCTCGCCATGATGTTCTTCCTCCTCGGAGCCCCTTATGCAGCGGGCTTTGAGCTCAGTGTGGGTACCGGCCTTATTAGCATACTCCTGATCATCGGCATCAGCCTCACCAAGTCGAGACGAGCGAGTCACCCATGACAAGGGACTACGTCGGTTGCCTGATCATCGCCATAGTCTTGATGGCGGTCGGCCTGCTCTTCGGTCGCTGGCTGGTCGCGACCGCCCCCACCACCGTGGACGACATCGAAGATAGTGCCCCGGCGTTCCGGAACTGGCTATGGCGTCAACGCAGCCTGGACCTTCTGACTCAGGTCAGCCTGATCTTCGCCGGGGCGTTGGGTGTGGCAGCACTGCTGCCAGCTCAAGAAGAAACGCCCCCGGCAAAACCATCCCCTGGTGATCTCCTGGAGGAATCCCCTTGATTGTAGCCGTGTCAGTGCCTGCCTGGATCGACCTTGTCAACACGCTACTCGGCATCCTCCTTTTCGCTCTGGGCCTGTTGGGCCTTCTGACACGGCGTAACGTGATAAAGCAAATTATCTGCCTGAAGATGATGCTGCAGGGGATCGCCCTGGAGCTACTTCACGCCGGACTCCTCAACAACAGCGTGCACCTCGCCCAGGCCATGGTGATTTCAGCGCTCATCGTGGAGTCTGTCGTCATGGTCGCTGCACTGGCCATAATCGTGAATCTCTACCAACACTATCCTTCAGGAGACGTGGATGACCTCAATCGTCTCAGTGGGTAGTAGCCCGAGCCCAATCCTGATCGCATTGCTGGGCAGCGCTCTGATCGTCCCACTCTTGGGCAGTCTTGGGCTCACCGTCCTCAAGTGGTGGAGCACCGGTCGAACCAGAACACCCCAGGTGATCCCCGTAGTCTTGGCGATCTCGACCCTCAGCCTAGCGGCACTGCTGATCTATCCGGGGGAGGACGTCTACCTCTTCACCTGGTTGCCCGACGCAGGGTCCTCCAGCCTGCATCTAGGAGGACTAGGGGGCTGGGTTGCAGTCGCAACCACGGCCAGCCTCCTCGTAGGGCTAATGCTCGTCTCTGGCGATAGGCAACCACCCTGGGCACTCCTGTTGAGTGCACTTACCGTGGCTAACGTCTCGTTCCTCGCCGGTGATTTCCTAACACGTTACGTGGCGCTGGAAATCCTCGGGCTGACCATGGCCGTTGTGCCGCTCGTGGAGAGGTGTCCCCACCACGTGCACCATGCAAAGACAACCTTCATGTATCTACGTCTGGGCGATGTGGGCCTCCTGATCGCGATCATGGGATTGATGGCCGCAACCGGCACGTTGTCAATCGCGCATGCATTGGATATGGCCTCACGGCTTCACGGGGCGCATCTGAGGTGGATCACCGGCGGCATGCTGACAGCAGTATGGATCAAGACCGCCGCATGGCCCACCGATGGCTGGTTACAGGTCACCAAAGACCTGTCATCAGTCTCAGGGGGCTGGCTGTATGGCTTGCTCATGCCCAACCTCGGCCTCTACCTACTATATCGCGTCACTCCGCTCGTGTCTCGTGATCCAATCGTCAGTTGGTTGGCACTCGGGCTTTCGGGTGCCGGCGTCCTGATTGCAGTTGTGCGAATCATGAGTGACCGCAGGCCATGGCAGCTAGCGGTCAGTGTCACGGCGTTGTTGAGTTATGGCGCTCTGGCTGCTGCAGCTACTGGCCATCAGACCATGCTCGCTTGGCTACTCCTGGCCTCTACGCCACTCCGAATGGCCTGCTGGCTTCAAAGCCAGCGGGCACCTCGACTCACAGACCTCATGCCACGCATCCCCACGAGCGGTATCCGAGGGAAAGGACTCACCCGGGTGACCGAGCCCATACATCAAGGGTGGGATATCGTAACACACAAGTTTGTGGCGCTGGCGGCGGGGTGGGCAGCTCGCCTGCATGGGCTGGCAACCAGCGTGGTTTCACCCCACCCCCAGTCTGCGCGGCAGTCTTGGGAGAATGCCTTGCCCCGGGCGGTCGCACGCTCTGTTCTCGGCTTCTGTCGCAGACTTCAGGAAGCCCACTCGGGCCAACTGAGACGCAACATTCAGTGGGCGACGCTTGGCCTTTTAGCATTCCTCGCATGGATGGTGGCGGATGCATGGTAACTACCAGGAAGCACGGCCGAGGCAGGCACGGGAGATGATTGCATGAGTGAAGTTGCCCTGTGCATCGTGATTGCAGAGCCGGTTGCTGTGGCTGTTGCCCTCCTGGTGCTGTCCAGGCAGATGGCGCACAGTGCCGGATGGTGGGCGGCGGCAGCTTCTCTTATCGCAGTGGCCTTCGCCTTCGCACTCTGGCCCGGCCCGAATCAGGGCCAGGTACCCGTGCTCACCCTTGCATGGCATCCAACTGCCCGAATTGTGCTGGGACTGCGCTGCGACTGGATTACGCACCCTTTCCTGATCACCACAACCGTGATCACCGCGCTATCCATCATATATGCCCTGGGTCTCCACCACGCGGGCCATCATGCACCGGCCTTCTACGCTCTACTTCTCCTGTTCGGTGCGAGTATGTCAGGCACCACTCTCGCAGACAACATGACGCTTTTCTATACTTTCTGGGAGCTGATGCTGATCACGTCTGCCCTGCTGATCCTGGTGTGGGGCGATGCGTCTCCGGGGAGTCCACCCAGGCGTGCTGTCGCGATGAAGTATTTCCTTGTCACCCACGCCGGATCGATTCTGGTGCTGCTGGCGCTGATAGCAGTCTACAACCAAGCCGGAGTTGACGGTTTCTCGGCGCTGCGCAACGGGGTCAAGATCCCAGAGAAAATGATCTCTACCATCACGCTCCTCTTCTTGGTTGGGTTTGGTGTTAAGATGGCGGTCTTCCCGCTCCACGTCTGGTTACCCGATGCTCATACCATTGCCCCCATGCCGGTGACCATCATGCTCGCGGCCGCCATGCTTAGCATGGGGGTCTATGGCATATTGCGCTTTCCCCTCAGTCTCTTCGAGGGAGCTCAGCTCACCAGCTTCGCAGTGCCTATGATGATCGCTGGCGTCGCTTCGGAAGTCTACGGGGCCTTCATGGCGTTGGTCGAGAAACATGTCAAACGCGTCATCGCCTACTCCAGCGTAAGCCAGATGGGGTACATTCTGTTTGGACTCGGCACGTTGACTCAGCGAGGGCTCACCGGCGCGACACTACATGTCATCTACCACGCGATGGTCAAGGCACTGCTCTTCATGGTTACCGGCATCGTTGTGCACGCAACTGGCAAGCGGTTAATCCACGAACTGGGCGGCCTGCGGCAAGACCTTCCAACCACCACCCTGTGTGCAGTCATCGGAGTATTGGCAATTGCCGGAACGCCGCTCCTCGGCATCTTCAGTAGCGAATGGATGATCTTTTCTGGTGGGGCCGAGACAGGAGCTCTTGCCCTGACCGCAGCCGCAATTGTGGGCACCCTACTCACTGTCGCTTATGCACTGCGGTTTCTGGTGCACCTGTTCTTCTCCGACGTACCGGCCGATGTCCAGGTTCGTTCTCTATCGTCCGCGGTCCTGTTACCCATGGTGTGTCTCACTATCCTGACCATCGTGATGGGCGCATGGCCTGCTCCTTTGATCCGGTGGGTATCTCACGGGACATCGCTCCTGTTGGGAGGCCTGAGATGAACCCCGGTGACGTTCAAGCGATTGTCCCACTAGCCATCTTGCTGGTCGGCGCTTTCCTGGTCTACCTGGTAGCATGTCTGATCACATCACGCAACGAAATCCTCGCCTTGCTCACTGCGGTGATCTTCGCTGTGGCATGGGCTTCATTGCTTTACCTGGGCCAGGTCAACGATTGGCGGTCGAGACTCGGACTGCCCGACCTGACCTGGGGAGACCCCGACGCCCATGGAGTCGCGCTACGTGTTGACGGGGGCGCGGTCGTCATCAGCACCGTTGCCATGGCTCTGGGGCTATGCGTCGCTCTCTACTGCGGGCGCTATCTGGCACTCGATCGTCGGCACCAACTGACTTATCCGCTGCTCCTCTTGATGGTCGCCGGCTTGCAGGGAACGGTGACCACGAACGACTTGTTCAGCCTGTATCTGTTCTGCGAGTTGATGAGCGTGACAGCCTATGTACTGGTCGCATTCCGTCGCCACACTGACACAGCGGTGGAGGCTGGTTTCAAGTACCTTATCATTGGGAGCCTGGGCACCCTCACTGTGCTCATGGGACTGGCTCTGATCTACCGCGAGACAGGTAGCCTGGAGCTTCGGCAGCTCGTCACTGTATCGAGCCCTTGGATGCGCGCTGGGCTCGCATGCGTCCTGGGAGGACTGGGATTAAAGAGTGCACTTGTGCCTGGCCACACCTGGCTCCCGGACGCCCATGGCCGCGCGCCGAGCAGTGTGAGTGCGATGCTGTCTGGCATCGTGATCCAGAGCACATTTTATGCACTGCTCAAGGTCAGCCTGGGACTAGGCTATCCACCCCACAGACTAGGCACGCTCCTGATAGCGCTATCCGTGGTGAACATGACGGTAGGCAATGGGCTGGCACTCGTGCAGACACACACCAAACGGCTTCTTGCCTACTCGACGATTGCCCAAATGGGCTACATCATGTTTGCCCTGGGAACAGGACTTCGCTATGATCAACCTGCTGCCGTTCAGATTGGGTTTTTTCTCCTGGTAGCACACGCTGCGATGAAGAGTCTCGCTTTCCTGAGTAAAGGAGTCTGTCACTTCTACCTGGGCGCCACCCGCATTGACGAGCTGCGCGGCACCTGGCAACGCCTTCCACTGGTGGCCGTGACCTTTTCCATCGCTCTCAGTGGCCTGGCGGGCATCCCACCCTTGGCAGGCTTCGCAGGCAAATGGTTCATCATGACAGAGGTTCTGCAGGCAGGTGACGTGTTAGCCCACGTAGGTCTGGCTATCTTTCTGCTTAACACACTGATCTCACTTGGATACTATCTCCCAGTGACGGTCACTCTCTTCACGCCGACTACAGACCACAGCACACCGACCCCGATCTCAGCGTGGATGACTATCCCCTTGGTGACGCTCAGTCTGCTAGTGCTGGGGTTAGGCATCTGGCCCAGCCCATGGCTGAAATGGATCCTCCAACTTGCAGACACGACGAGGTAACCGACATGGATGAAGTGCTCCAACTGCCGCCGGTCGCCGCCGCGATCTTCCTGGTAATCGCCTGTATGATCTATCAACTTGGCAGGTGGGTGAGTCCCGAAGGACACTATGAACCGGACAAACATCTGCCATACACCGGTGGAGAGCTACCGCTCTCCGTTCCTACGCAGCACAGCTACCGTGCGTTTTTCCGACTGGCGCTGTTCTTCAGCATCCTTCATATTGGAGCCCTGGTGCTCTCAACCACCCCGGGCGACGTGCGTTTGCGTCGTTTGGCCATTGTTTATCTGGCAGGCATTGCTATCAGCGTCTATGCACTATCCCAACAAGAAGAGTGAAGCCGTCATGGAACCCCGGAGACAGATAAGAGTTGCATTACAGCGGTTACTCCGCCCAGTCATCCGTTGGGCGAGGAGGAACTCCCCCTGGATTCTGCACTTCAACAGTGGCGGCTGCAATGGCTGTGACATCGAAATCCTGGCCACGTTAACGCCACGGTACGATGTGGAACGTCTGGGTATCCTCAAAGAGGCTTCACCACGCCATGCTGACATTCTGCTGTGCACCGGTCCGGTAACCCTGCAATCGCGCGATCGTCTACGGAGGACCTATGCCCAGATGCCCGAGCCTAAGTGGGTAGTCGCTGTAGGTACCTGCAGTTGTACAGGTGGCGTCTTCACAGGCGCGCCGACTGTAGTGGGCAGTGTCGCTGAGGTGCTGCCGGTCGACATGTTCATACCGGGTTGCCCATGCCGTCCGGAGGCCATCATAGATGGCCTTATCCAACTCCTGGGACACGTCGAATGAGTGGGATTCCCAACCGAGACGCGATCAATACCCTCGTCCTGCGTCTACTTTCGGACCTGACAGCAGGTCCAGGGGCCTTCACCCACACCACTACGGACGGCGAACTGGTGATCCACCTGCCTACGCATGCCTTGAGGCCTGCCGTGTCACGCCTGATCGATGAGATCGGTATTTTGCATCTTACCACTATCACGGGGGAGGACCTTCCTCCTCACATCGCCCTGAGATATCACTTCTGGCACCATTACGGCTTTACCCTTGAGATTGAACTACCTCGCGATCGGCCTGTAGTGGCCTCGCTCGTTGACCTTGTTCCGGGCGTGGCCCTGTATGAACGCGAAGTCCATGATATGCTGGGGGTGCTGTTCGAGGGACACCCGGATCTGCGTCCCCTCCTGCTCCCGGATGAATGGCAGGGACCGCCCCCTCTGCGGAAGGAAGATACCCATGGCTAGGACCATCGTTCCCATTGGACCCCAGCATCCGCTGTTGAAGGAGCCCATCGCTTTCCAGATTGTGGTCGAGGGTGAGCAAGTGACCGACAGCACCATGCGGATGGGTTACGTCCACAGAGGCATTGAGCGCCTCTGCCAGGAACGCACTTACATCCAGAACCTGTACCTTCTGGAGCGCGTATGCGGCATCTGCTCTCATGTACACGCTGTCACCTACTGCCGGGGTGTGGAGTCCCTGCTGGGCCTTGAAGTGCCCTTACGAGCAACCTACCTACGGGCACTCCTCTGTGAGCTGGAACGGATCCACAGCCATCTCCTGTGGTTGGGCATGCTGGCCCGCAATATCGGTCTGGACACAATCTTCATGTATGCCTGGCGCGACCGCGAGATCGTGCTTGACATCATGGAAGCGCTATCCGGTGGTCGGGTCTCACACGCTATCAACACCATCGGTGGCGTAAGACAGGATATCACTCCCATGCAGCGTGAGGTAATCTGGGGCCAGTTAGATAAGCTGGATCAGCAAGTGAGCCGACTACTGAGGGTCGTCGAGCACGAGCGCAGTCTGCAGGCGCGGACTCGAGGCGTTGGTCATCTATCGCTCGAGCAGGTGCGTCGCTACTGCGTGGTGGGTCCCATCGCGCGCGCCTCGGGGCTGGATGTGGATCTACGACGCGATGAGCCACGTCCCCCCTATGATCGTCTGAACTTCGACGTCGTCACACACACAGCAGGTGACGTATGGGCCCGCACCCTCGTCCGCATGCAGGAAACGCTGGTGAGCGTCCAACTCTGCCGCGAGATTCTGAGAACCATGCCGGACGGCCCTATCGCGGTATCGGCCCGGCGGCGAGTGCCTCCCGGCGAGGCCATCAGCCGTTCCGAGGCACCTAGAGGCGAACTCTTCTACTATATCCGAAGCGATGGAAGTGACAGGCCGGCGCGCGTGAAGATCCGGACACCGACTCTGCCCAGTCTGCTGTCGCTACAGATCCAGCTCAAGGCTATCACTATAGCGGACATCTCCGTGATTCTGTCCGGGGTTGACCTCTGCATTGCCTGCGCCGACCGATGAAACGGAGGTTCAAAGCTACTGGTATCTGCGACGAAATGCTATTTCTCTTCTGCTCCGCATGGAGACACGATATATGAGCACATGGTTCAGGATATTGATCTTCCCAGGTTTTGCGTTCCTGTTCATCGCCGCGCTCGCATTCGAGTGGATCGATCGGCGTATGATCGCTCGATTCCAGGGACGAATCGGCCCACCGTGGTACCAGCCGTTAGCTGACCTCATCAAACTTCTAGCCAAAGAGGATATCGTGCCGGAGGGGACCAACAAATTTGCGGCGGCGGCGCTGCCCATCCTCTCTTTGACAGCCGTACTGACGGCCAGCCTCTACGTCCCCGTGGGCGGTATCAAGGGTGCCTCCTTCGAAGGGGACTTGATCATCGTCCTGTTCCTGCTCAGTCTGCCTGCGCTGGCCTATTTCCTGGCAGGCTGGGTCTCCTCCAGCATTTACAGTTTGCTGGGTGGACACCGTTCCCTACTGCAGTACTTCTCATACGAAGTACCCTTCTTGATGGCCGTGGCGTGTCCCGCGATCCTCAGCGATTCGTGGTCCATTACCAGGATTGTCAGCTTCCAAGCACAAACCGCTTGGCACGCCCTCATGCAACCTCTGGCCTTTGTCCTGGCGCTCGTCGGCTTGATCGGGAAGCTGAAACGCGACCCATTGGATATCCCCAAAGCCAAGTCAGAGGTAGTTGCCGGACCGTTGACCGATTACAGCGGACGCAAACTGGCCCTATGGCATCTCACCATGACGATGCAGACCGTCCTTGGCATCTTCCTACTGGTCAATCTGTTCTTTGGGGAAAGCCGTTTCTTCAACCCCATGCCTGCACTGCCGATCTTCGGGCTTAAAGCCGCCGCTATCCTGGTCGCACTCTCTACCGCCAGCGCACTTTACGCCCGCCTGCGAATCGACCAGTTGATGGACCTGGGATGGCGTATATTGGCGCCTCTAGCACTTCTCCAGATGCTGGTGACACTGTGGATCGCAAACTGAAGAGGACAGGCATGCGAGCTGCCCTTGTCCAGGGGGTGAAGGCGCTGGCCTATCTTCTACCCGACCTCCTGCGCGCCCTGGTCCAGCGGCCAGAGACCGGGCAGTTCCCCTTCGCGCCGCCTCAGATTCCTGAGGGGTATCGCGGGCGCGTGCAGGCGCACCCTGAGCGATGCCGTGGCTGCGGTCTCTGCGTCCGCGATTGTCCTGCCTTCGCCCTCGAACTGCACCGGGAGAACCGCGATACATTCCGGCTCGTGTACTACCCTGCGCGATGTGCCTTCTGCGGTCAGTGCGAGATCAGTTGTCCTTTTGGTGTCCTCTATCAGACCCACGCCTTTGTACGCGGCACGGAGGATCTGGATCGGTTAACCGTGAGGCTCGTCGATAGAAGTGCCTCTACCACCCCAGAAGAGAGTTGACCTCGGGCATTGCCTCATCACCCCCCATCTTGGCGGGCCACGATCTCATGAAGACCACTGGACAACTCGAGCACGACTTCCTATAATGAAAGTGCGCCTAGGGGATTCTACTTCTCTAACCAAGCGCGAAAGGAGGCGGACATGACCGTATTATCTGAAGCTGCACAGGTGGTGAAAGAGGAGTCCCACCCCCAAGCAGCTTACCCGGTGGACCTAAACTCGGCCTCGCAAGAGCTGCTGGAGGCGTTACCGGGGATTGGCCCTAAACTGGCCACACGGATCATCACTTACCGCCAGGCCCACGGTCCCTTCGCTTCAGTGGACGATATCACACGGGTATCCGGCATCGGTCCAGTCCTCCTCCAACGGCTGCGTCCACGCCTGACTGTTACACACTTCACGGGGCCGCAGGAGGAGGCATCAGTTAGAGCGACTCAACCGAAAGGAAGAAAGATGACAGAGAACGTAGATGTCGAAGACATAGTCGAGGCAGAGGTCTTGGCCAAGGAAACCGATATGGCAATGCAGCCGGACGAAGGTGGCCCCCTCCCCTCACCCATCGTCGAGGAGGGCCAGCCTGGCGAAGGCGTAGAGGAGGAGGCCATCACACCGCCATCTGAGCCCGAAGTAGTCGAGACGGAGGAGCCGGCTGAGGCTGAGGAGGAAGCCATCACGCCGCCGCCTGAGCCCGAAGCTGTCGAGACAGAGGAACCGGCTGAGGCTGAGGAGGAAGCGGCCCCAGAAGCGCCTGTGGAACCCACGCGGCCCTACAAGCGCGGCGCCTGGATTTGGCCAGCCGTCATCGGCGCCTTGGCTGGTGCCATTCTCGGAGCAGTGCTGGCACTTCTTATCTTTGCCGCTATCAACGGCGCGGTGGACATCCGCAACAGCGCTGCCATTCTCTCAGTGGAAGGAGAGGTCAGCGCCCTCGAGGTAAAGCTGAATGCCGTGCAAAGCGACGTAGGTACATTGCGGGGAGACGTGGGAGGGCTGCGAGAGCGTGTGGAAGTGCTGTCCGGCCTCACACCCAGGATGGACGCCGTCGAACAGACGGTCACCAGGCTGGAGAAGAGTACAACGGACCTCCAGGACAGGGTGGATACCCTGGACACGACGGTATCCCAGCTCGAGGCCAACGTCGAGCAGATCAGCACTACGTTGGAGGCAGTGCAGGATCAGACGCAGAAAGCCATGGATTTCTTCGACGGCCTCCGCTCATTGCTCGGACGGATCTTCGGATCCGCGACACCGGAGCCCGAAAGCAGGACGTTGCATCCCTGGACCGTAGCGGAGGTAGCAGCATGAGCGCACCACAGGAGACCAAACGCCGTCCAGGAGCGTTCTGGCGAGCCCTCGGGGTTCTTTTGAAGGCCTTGGTGCGCCTCACGCTGGTGCTGCTGGTCGGGGTCCTGGTTGGGGCGGGGATTTACTACGGTGTTCAGTGGACTTACTACACGACCATCCTGCCTATCCAGCAACACACACGCCAGATCGAGGGGCTTCAGGGGCAGATCGAGGCCCTTGAGGCCCAACAGCGCGACCAAACCGCCGACCTACAGCGACGTCTGGCCGATCTGGAAGGTGAGGTCACGGCCCTTGGTGAAACCGACGCCACACACACCCAGGCTCTAGCGGAACTCGAACAGGATCTGGCCGAGCTCGAGGCGCTAGAGCCCAGGTTAACAGATCTTGCCGCAGCGATAGAAGCACAGGCGACCGAGATCACCCGGCTGCAACGGACGTTGAGGTCCCTTGCTAAGCAACTGAGCGAGCAGCAAAGCACCCTAGCAGCTCAGGCAGAGGGACTCTCAGCACTCGAGGAAAGCCTGAACACTCAGCTGGCCAGTCTCAACGCGGACTTGAGCCAGGTCACCAACACGCAGGTCAATTTGGACGCCCGCCTAGCATTGGCACAGGCAGCCCATGACCTGCTTGTAGCCCGGCTCGCCATGCTGGAGGACAACATCGGGAATGCACGCGAGGCCATTGCGCTGGCTCAGGAGCATGTCGACCAAGCTGCTGCCCTCAACCCCGCACTCGCTGAGGAGTTGGCTGCGTTACAGCCTAAGCTGGAGGCACTGGATAACCTGGTGGCACAGCGGGCGTTCCGTGCCGTGCCGACTCTGGACAGTCTGTGGGCTGACATTGTCGACCTTTCTATGAGGCCATCCGTCACTATTGAGGTAACATTGCCTGCTACGAGCACAGTGACCACCACAGCCACGCTCACTGTCACCGCAGCTCCAACCAGCACAGTGTCACCGTGACGAGATCGGTCAATCATGCAGATCATATCCAGTCCGACACACTCGACGACCTGAGAGGACCAGACGAGGAATCCTATGCACATCAGTGAGCACGATCGTGACATCTTGCGCCGCCTTGCCGGGGAACTGGCGGAGATCGCAGCATTACCTGTCCATAGAGAAAAGATGGAGCTGTGGCGCAGGCTCAATGACCTGGAACCTGTACGTCCTGTGGTGTGGATCAATGAAATCCCATGGCATGAGATGAACGTCAATGACGAGCTCACCTTACGGACCGAGGCGCCCTGGGCCAGGGAGTTTGAGACACGCCTGCGCCGCACCCTCTACCAGTGGCGACATATGCCATGCGACATGGTCATCAGTGACTATATCTCTTGCCCCATGGTCATCCACAGCACTGGCTTTGGGCTTCGTGAGGATGCGCGCATCGCCACGACCGATGCCGCCAACGCCATCGTATCCCATGCGTACCGGCCCCAGATCCAAGAGCCAGATGATGTTGAGAAGATTCAAATGCCGGAAGTGACCTACGACGCTGAAACTACCGAGATGCACTACGCGCTGATGAGCGACATCTTCGGCGACATCATGCCAGTGCGTCTGGAAGGCATCAAGGGACGCTGGTTCGCCCCTTGGGACCTGCTGGTGACGTGGTGGGGTGTGGAACAGGCAATGATGGACCTGGTGTTGCGGCCGGACATGGTGCACGCCGCCGTCAGCCGCTTGGTCGATGCATACCTTCACGAACTAGAGCAATGGGAGGCCCTAAATCTACTCACCCGCAACGACGACAACACCCGCGTTGGCTCTGGCGGCTACGGATACACACGCGAACTCCCTGGCCCTGACTACGATCCAACCCACGTACAAGCCCGCAATCTATGGGGCTGCGCTACGGCCCAGATCTTCTCCGATGTGTCACCAGCCATGCACTGGGAGTTTGCTTTACAACATGAGATGCGATGGCTCGAACGCTGGGGGCTTACATACTATGGCTGCTGCGAGCCCCTGGACCGCAAGATTGACATCCTGCGACGCGTTCCAAACCTGCGCAAGATCTCCGTGAGTGCCTGGGTCAATGTAGAACGTGCTGTGACTGAGATTGGCACAGATTATGTGATGTCTCGCAAGCCCAACCCAGCTGTGCTGGCCGAGGATCGCTGGCGGCCCGAACTGGCACGTCAAGATCTGGAGTCCTTCCTCCAACATGCCCGAGGATGCCATGTCGAGATCATCCTCAAGGACATCTCCACAGTCCGGTATGAGCCACAGCGTCTCTGGCAGTGGGCGGAGATGGCCATGCAGCTTGCTGAGCAATACTGGCCATAAAAGGCAGAAGCCAGAGGCGTGGATTAATGCGTCTTCCCGGAGTCCTTACCATCGCTGCCATTGGCCGGCTGCGTACTCCGCACTGGTCATCAGCGCAGGAGGAGTACCTGGGGCGACTGCGTCGCTACGTGGAGGTGGCTCTGATCGAGATCCAGGATGTGGCTGGTAGAAACCTGCCTACCGACGTCGCTCTCCGCCGCGAGGGTCAGAAGCTCCTGACCGCCACCAAAGCCAGCCGGTGGCGTATCGCCCTCGACCCAGCAGGGCGCGAGATGGACAGCCTTGTCTTTGCAAGACATCTGGACAGATTGATCCAGGCCCATGGAAAGATAGCGTTCTTGATCGGAGGCCCATTTGGACTGAGCCCCGATGTCCTTGAGGTATGTGATGAACGCCTCTCCCTGTCGCGGCTCACGTTCCCACATGAACTAGCCCGTGTGACGCTGCTCGAGCAGCTCTATCGCGCAGTGACGATCCTAAGCGGGGAACCCTACCACAAATAGGCACGTGCCACCCGGTGAACGCTCATGAACACACCCTGCGTACACCGCTGCTCGCCCGCAAGGTACGGCATGCAGCCATTCGTGGCGTGCTTCTAGCTTGAGGGCCTCACGCCGATGCCCCTCAGCCCATCTTGGTGTATACTTGCGGCGTATCGGCCACCTGGTCGAGACGCTATACGGCGCGGAGACAACGATGGCGATGATTCCTGAGCCGCCTGCGATAACCCATCGGAAGGGACTTGAGAAAGCCGCACTGTTACTGTATGTCCTGGCCAGTTCCCCTGGCTGGCGGCACAGCCATCGGGGTAAGGGGCCGATACTCCGGCAGGCACTGCCGATTCACCTATCCGCACCGAGGTTAACTTCCACGCTTGTCTTGACAGCACCTATCATGTAGCTCAGGAGCCGTAGAGAGATCTATCATGAAGACACTCGAAACACCTTTACACAAGCCACTTCTCGCGACATCTGGAACGCTTGACGCCCCCCTCAGCCCACGCGAACGATTCGCGCGCGTGATGCATTACCAGACCGTGGACCGGCTACCCCACATGGAATTCGGATACTGGCAGAGCCTGAAAGACCGTTGGTACCGTGAGGGATATCTGCCCGCCGACATAGCCCGCAACGGTGAGGGGGCCATCAGCGACCTGGCGGTGGAAACCTGGTTTGGCTGCGAACGGCGCATCACCATAAGCCCGCAGATCGGGCCAGGCCCACTGCGTCCTGTGGAGGTGCTGGAAGAACGCGAGGGAAAGATCATCTATCGTGATGGACTTGGGGTGCTTTGCGAAGAGGTCAAGGACGGCATCCGCAGCATCCCACATTTTCTCGAATTTCCCGTCAGGGATCGCCGTAGCTGGGCCAGCTTCCGCGATGAGTTCCTGGCGCTTGATGCTGAGTGGCGAACACCCACCGACGAATGGCTCTTCGACAGAGCGCGCGAGGCACGCTACAGCCCCTACCCTGTAGGCGTAGGCTTTGGGTCGTTCATCGGATGGATCAGAGATTGGGTCGGGTTTGAAAACCTGGCCTACCTGTCGCACGATGATCCCGACCTGCTAGAGGAAATGGTCGCGCACCTGACGGCGCTCAAGCTCAAGTATCTCCCACCGCTGCTTGAACGGATCCCCTTTGACTTCGCTGCTGGTTGGGAGGACATTGCGTTCAACAGTGGCCCCATCTTGAGCCCACGTATCTTCAAAGAAATCATCCTCCCTCACATGCGCCCGGTTATGACCCTCTTGAGACAACACGGCATCGACATCATCTACACTGACTGCGACGGCAATGTCAATCACTTGATCCCGCTGTGGCTCGATGTCGGCCTTAACTGCATGTTTCCCCTGGAAGTCCGCGCAGGTAACGACATTGCAGCTCTGCGCCGCCGCTACGGACGCGAGCTTCGATTCATTGGTGGCTTCGACAAGTTTGCGTTGCTTGAGGGGCGCGAGGCAATCCTGCAGGAACTCCGGCGTCTGGAGCCTATTGCACAGGATGGTGGGTTCATCCCGCACGTGGATCATCGCTGCCCGGATGGAGTACCCTACGAACATTACGTGACCTATATCCGCGAGAAATGCGCCTTCCTGGGAATGTCGGAAACTGAGATTGCTAACATCCCGGCCCTGCGCAGGCAGTAGGAATCTCTCTTGTCCATGTTCTACGCCCTGTCTAAGCTCCTCCCACTGCTGATCTACCCTGCAGGACTGACATGTGTTCTGCTGGTCGTTGCCCTCGTCCAGGGACGGCAGAAGAGAAGGGTTGACCGTTGGATCGCAGGGGCTTTGCTCATCCTCGCACTGAGTGGCAACCGCATCGTGAGCTTCGTCCTGGTTCGTTCGCTGGAACAGCGGATACCGCCACTCCCCATCGAATACGTGAAACCCGCTGACGCTATCGTGGTCCTGGGGGGGTGTACCCAGGAGGGTCAAGCGCCACGGCCCACCCACGAGATCGGTGAGGCTGGTGACCGCCTGCTCTATGCTGCCTATCTGTACCGCAACGGCCTGGCACCGCATGTGGTGGTGAGTGGTGGGTACGGGCCGCTCTACAATCCCGGTGAGATCTCGGAGGCAGCAGTCATGGCAGAGCTCTTGAGCTCCATGGGCGTGCCTCAGGATGCAATCGTCCTTGAAGAACGCTCTCGCAATACATACGAGAACGCTGTCTACACCTATCCTATCCTGGCCAGCCACGGATGGCGACGGATCATCCTGGTGACTTCTGCCCTTCACATGCCGCGCGCGTCCGCTGTCTTCAACCGCTTCGATCTGGACATCCAGCCAGCGCCGACTGACTATCTCGTGACATACAGCGACTGGGCATTCTATACCCACCCTGATCTGGCTGTGCAATTGATGAACCTGTTTCCCAAAGCCGAGTATATGGAGATGACGGAGAAAGCCATGAAGGAGTACATCGGATTACTCATGTATGCCTTGCGCGGTTGGATTGAACTGCCTCCCCTGGGCATCGGTCTCCCATCACAGGGAAGGAGCACGATATGAACGGACTGCTAGGCCTTTCGATGGTGCTGCTGGGCATCGGCCTGTGGATCGCGGGCGGTCTCCTGCCGGTTTTGAGGCTCAGGCGCCAGCAGAACCGTGTCGATGCCACCCTTGAACTCACGTGGATGGGGGCCCTGATGCTCAAACGTCGCGACTTCCCCGAGGTGAAAGCCGTGCGTCTGAGGCGTGACCCCACGGCGACCTCGGAGAAGGAACGCCTTGAGCTTCAGTGTGAACTCGGGTGGGAACCCATTGTCCTTCCCATCGCCCTGCCTCACATCGCCCCCCACCATCTCGTCGGCATCATCAGTCACTATATCCAGCACGGTGGCCCTCCCAGCCTGACACTTCCCCTGCGTACGAGACTCAGCGTAATGATCGGATTCGCCGTGTTGTTCCCGCTGGGGACAGTCAGCTTTCTGACAGGCGTCTCATTGCTGCTGCAAGGTCTTGGTTAGACGCTCGGCCGCTCGATGATTCTCACCCGGGATGATTTAGAGATATCTATCAGGAGGATCAGATACGATGAGTGAAAGCATGGATAGTCCGTTCGCGACACCAGTCAAGCCAGATTGGGAGGCCTTCCGAGACTGCATCTTGCGCAAAGGCACGCCAAAACGCGTCCACCATATTGAGCTGTTCCTGGACCGCGAGGTGGAAGATGCGATCTGCAAGCGCTATCACTTGCTGGACGGCCTAGACCCAGACGACCCGGCATTCCCGTATCGACGACAGATCAGACTGCAGCGCTTCCTGGGCTATGACTACGTTCGTCAGGGTATCGACGTTTTGGACATGCCCCTACGTCGCGCAGTCACGCGGGACACGGCCGAGATCCAACGTGTGGGCGGTCGTGCTTTTGTGGACGAGACACGCGGTCCCATCACCAACTGGGATGAGTTCGAGCAGTATCCGTGGCCGAAGTACGAGTCTCTCACCACGAGGGCCTTGGAGTGGTACGAGAAGCATCTGCCTGACGACATGTGCGTGATCGGCAGCGGCGGCTTCGCACACTTCGCCGAATTCCTGACCTGGCTGATGGGTTACGAGACGTTGTGCTATGCACTGTATGACCAGCGGGATCTGGTGCAGGCCATCTCCCAACGACTGCTGGACTATTACACCTTCATCCTTGCGCGGATCCTGGAGTTCGAACGGGTGAAGATTGTCTGGGGTAGTGATGACATGGGGTTCAAGACCGGGACACTGATCAGCCCTAAAGACCTCCGCGAGTTTGTCCTGCCGGGTCACCGCAAAATGGCGGAGATGAGCCACGCTGCCGGCCGACCATACATCCTCCACTCATGCGGTAACCTGAACGCCATATACGAGGACCTGATTGAGGACGTCAAGATCGATGGCAAACACTCCTTCGAGGACACCATTGAGGACGTGCGTGACCTTAAGAGCACACTGGGGCAACGGATCGCACTCCTGGGAGGGATCGACGTTGATTTCCTGTGCCGTTCCGATGAGGCCGCCATTAGAGCGCGCGTACGTGATACCCTTGACATCTGTATGCCTGGTGGCGGGTACTGCCTTGGCTCAGGCAACAGCGTGGCCAACTACATCCCACTCGATCACTACCTTGCCATGTTGGACGAAGGCCGTAACTACATTACCTGAGCGACCATAACCCTCAATCTGCGGAGCGAGAGCCGCCAGCGAAAGCAAAGCCAGTGTCGCACAGTGGAAAGCACATGATCGCGCTTGCGCAAGTGTAGGTACATCGCTGATACGCGAAGCGTTGGCGCAGAACATAGCATTAGTCAATGCGGCACCGCCACTCTAAGATATGTGATCTACAACCTGACGGAGGTTACGAATGATCGAACCATGGAGACTTCAGCAACCGGCCTTCTATCCCTTGCCGATACAGAGCATCACACCGTCAGGCTGGTTGCACCGACAGCTCCAGATCCAGGCTGACGGCCTCAGCGGACATCTCGATGAATTCTGGCCCGACATCCGCGATAGCCAGTGGTTCGGTGGGGATAGCGAGGCCTGGGAGCGCGCCCCATACTGGCTCGATGGAGTCATTCCGTTGGCGTTCTTGTTGGATGACTCCCAACTAAAAGCAAAGGTAACCCGCTACATCTCATACATCCTCACGCACCAGCAGGAGGACGGCTGGCTGGGTCCACGCACCATGGTGGCAGCAGCGCATGCCGCCGCTCAGCCCAATTACGATCTCTGGGGACAGATCCTGGCGACCAAAATGCTCTGGGTGTATGGGCAAGCCATCCCAGATCCCAGGCTCCCTGAAGCACTGGATGCCGCATTTCGTTGCATCGATCATCACATCGATCGGGCTCCACTCTTCAACTGGGGGCAGTTCCGCTGGTTCGAGGCTTTGTTGGCCCTCCAGGCACGCTACGAGGCCGCGAGCGCTAGGTGGCTGGCTCATCTGGCGACAAAGCTGCGCGCCCAGGGGTTCGACTGGCGCGCCTTCTTTGAGGCACCGGCCGGCTGGCCAGCGGCAGAACCCACCCCCAAATGGCGATGGAACTACATGAGCCACGTCGTCAACAACGCCATGGCCATCAAAGCACCAGCCCTCTGGTGGCGTTTCACAGGTGACCCGGGGGACCGCAAAGCCGCCTACGACATGCTAGAGAAGCTGATGCGTCACCACGGCATGCCAACAGGTGTATTCACGGGAGACGAATGTCTGGCAGGGACGCGTCCTACCCATGGTACCGAGCTCTGTGCAGTTGTTGAGTTGGCCTTTTCCTTGGAGACACTCATTTGGACCCTGGGTGACCCTGTATTTGCCGACCAACTGGAGCGCGTGATCTTCAACGCACTTCCGGCGACGTTCACTGCGGACATGTGGGCGCATCAGTATGACCAGCAAGTCAACCAGGTCATGTGCAGCGCAAGGGAAGACCGTATCTGGAACACCAATGGCCCTGAATCCAACCTGTTCGGATTGGAGCCCAATTACGGCTGCTGCACGGCGAACTTCAGTCAGGGGTGGCCGAAGTTCGCTCACCATCTCTGGATGCGCAGCGGCGACGGCACCACACTCGTGGCCGCGGCCTATGCGCCTAGCCGCGTGAGCACGCGCCTGGGCGGTCAGCCCGTCACGGTTGCTTTGGAGACCGAGTACCCGTTCAGTGACAGGTTGCACTTCACGATCAGGACAGAGGGGACGTCCCACTTCGCCCTGCGGCTTCGCATCCCGGGCTGGACAAGGAAGGGACTGGCACACCTCGCCGACGGAGAGACCATCACAGGAGAACCAGGCACGTTCTTGACCCTCGAGCGGGATTGGTCAGGGACGACCGAGATAGATCTTACTCTAGAGCCAACGGTCGAACTCTGGCGTGGCTACAACGATGCCGCGGCTATCAGACGAGGCCCATTGGTCTACGCCCTCCCCATCGGCACGGAGTGGCGACGGGTCCATGAAGACCAACCATATCGAGAGCTCCCGCACGCCGACTGGGAGGTCTACCCAACCACCGCCTGGAATTACGCCCTGGATGTCGACGAAACCACTCTCACCAGCGATGTAGCTTTCACCGAACATCAGCATGGCGATGATGTCTTCTCCCCCGACAGAGCACCGGTCTCTGCTGTCGTCCGTGCCCGCCGACTGCCGGGGTGGACCCTTGAAGGGGGAGATGCCGCGGATCCGCCTCCTAGCCCCGTGCAAAGCAGCGAACCGATCGAGTCGCTGAGACTCATACCCTATGGATGCACAAAACTAAGGATCACCGAGTTCCCCACCCTCAAACGAACCTAGGGAGGCTGAACGCTTTTCTTCCGGCCACAAGAGGGAGCGAGAGCTGAGGATACCCAATGCCCAAGCGTCAACAGACTGTGAGCACTCACACAGGCAGTTCATGCTGATAATTCCCCTGTGGCGCTCTGCCATATCGGCCTGTCGGACCCAGCCGTCGCTCATGCTGCCACCGAGAGGACTTTGAAATGCCCCTGGCGCTCATTCTCCCCGATGTCAAGGGCCACCACGTCGCCCACCCGACCGTCGCTCAGACGGATCCGCTCTCCAAGTCGATACTGTCCACAGAGTGTGTACAGCGCCCCATGCTCACCAACCAGACTGGAAGATCTGGGGAGCGCCACTCAGGCGAGCTCAGACAGGGGAACGGGACCTCTTGCCTGGCGGATGTGATCCGCGAGCGGGTCCAGGTCCACGACCAGGGATGATGACAACACCGCGTCATCGGTCCGTGTCATGGCCTGATGTAGAACGCGCAGTGACATGAGCAACTATCCTCTCCGCATCAAGTATACTTTCTCATCCACATACCACTGGTTACGACGCGGTTACGAAGCGGAGACATCTCTCCGCGCGTAGTCACCAGGACCTATCACTCGTCGCAGAAGCCCAAGATCCCACAGACGATGCACCGCATCTGAGGATAAAGCCTCACCTGGCTCACACAGGACCTGAAAAGTGTCTGGGTCATATGCGGCCATCCGCGCTCTATACTGGCCCTGAGGTGGTTCAATCAGAACCCAGCGCGGCCGCCCATCAGTCCCAACGTTGGCATAGAGATCTTGCCTCTCTTGGAGTGCCAGGGCCAGACCAAAACGCCGAGGCGTGGTTCTCACATGTGGCTCTCTCAGGCACCGTGCCTCTAACTCATCGATCGACAGCGGATCCTCAGAGAAGAGCAGGGCCCGATTGACCGCTGCAAGCTCTTCCGGAGAAGGCAGCTCCGCCAACTGGCGTAGAAACCACATCCCCTCGAGGCTCATGAATCGTGGATCCTGCCTCAACGCCGACACCATCCTTCGCACCAGCGTCGCTCCGTGGACCCAGAGAGCTTCCGCGACACGACAGGATACTTCGGCACACGTGCCAAGCCGGGCCACAGCCTGCTCGACAGTCTGGCGCCACGTCTCCAGCTGAGATTCACTGACGCGAACGGGCACCAGACCATAAATTCGATTCTCCCTCAAACCATCAATGCTGACGACCGCACTGTTCCCTCGCAAAGAGAGAATCTCGCCCACACGCGGATACATCAATGCCTGCCGTGGTGACGAATTCATCTCCTCACAAGACACTGGGAAGATCGCCAGGTCACCGACCTGCCAGGCATATGCCGGGTCCCAAACGCGCACTTCATTCGAGTCAGGTAACTCGGGCAAGGGGGGAGAAGAAGGAGCAAAGTCATCCCACAACCGTACCTTGATCAGCTCCTGCACCATCGTGGTGAGATCCAGAGCCACCATATCGAGTCGCATCCAGGCGGCAAGGCGGTCCATATCCTGCGGATACACCGCGAGACGTCCACTGTCCCAATTGAGCATGTGCAGGGCAACACCCATTGTCTCAGCCATCCTCTTCTCGTGGTGGCACAATCACCAGGGCAACCTTTCCCCCCACCCGTCGCACTACATGATGCGCGACAATGGCAAAAGGCTCCTTCGCCCCTGGAGAGTCCTCCCCGTATCTACTCAGAGAGTACCCAACTACCTGATTAGGCGATGAGCGCTTGACGTCGATTGATGGCGGATTGCCAATCACTGCGTCGACCCCTGGCCCGTCCGGGATGGGCCGCAAGAACACCTCAGGGAAAGCCGCCTCCCAACACATTGGGCTTTGGTCTCTAACCCACTCCCGCAAGTGTCTCAGCTTCTCTAGCAGATCTGGCGAGAGCGCCTCGTCCCTCCGTAACGCAGCGACGAGTTCAGCACAGTGATTTTCTATCAGACCTACCGCTACGTCGAGGCCCTGATGATAGGCCCAGAACAAATCCAGCCCAAGGCTGACGATTGTCTCTCGCTCGTCATCCATATGCGGTTCTTGTTGCAACGGCAATCCAAGTGAGAGCTCCCGCCAGATCTCCTGAGCGAGCGAAGCGATCCCTGATGCATCATCGAGATAGTCAGCGACAAATACTGCCTTCAAACTGTCGCCACACTGAAAGCGAAGTGGATGAGCAGGCATCAACCCGGCGGCGCCCATTCTCATCGCGAAGACCTGCTGGGCAAGCGAAGTAGCAAGCGGATCGAGATCCACACCATAGAGCGAGTGCTCGCAGAGCCAGGCTGTCAGCAACGCAATTTCATTGTGGTGCACCGGGTGACTCTGCTGTTCCTGCGGGGCCATCACAAGGGCTTGCAGGGCATGGTAAATGGGGTCGTCGGACCAGGTCAACCAGGGCCGGCTACGGTAGTAACCTGCCACAGCCGCCACGATGCCATCAGCGAGAAAGTCTAGCGCGGCCATAAGATACTCACCAGCACCCATCGCCGGATCCAGGACCCTGATACCCAACAAGGCATCTTGCACCTCTTGCGAGAGGACACCCAGGGCAGCATCCCGGCTCACAACACCGTCCTCGCACAGAGGGGCCGCCTCAGAACGCGTCTGCACCCTGAGCCGCTGGTCCATCGCCCGCCTGTAGCGCTGAGTTCGCTCACGAAGCAAGGACGTCATCGCATGTTCTATCGCTGTCATATTGACAGAATCAGGCACTACACGCCGGACGGGCCCTAATCGGGAGTCGCGCGCGTCGACCAGGGCTGCCTGCCCAGCCCGCACATCAGTCACCCAGAGTCGACTTTCCAGGAGACTACCCAGAAGGTTCGTAAGGTGTCGCCACGTAAGCGCGGACCAATCTATCGCCCTGCCATCCAGAGCCGACAACGGTGCCAAACCACGCACGAGCATCTCGTCGCTCAGACGTAGGGTGGACAGTCGTTGACCCACAATGCGATCAAGGGCAGATGCCAGGCTGGCTTGGACCTCAGCGTCAGGGCTGCACATCGCCCCCCCACTTTTGATCAACCCAAACAGATCCAGAAGTCGCTGATACCGGGGTGTCTTGGTTATGGAACGGCCGAGGGCACGCCCCTCTGCAAGCGCAGCGGCTGCCCCGTGGACCAACGACGTCATACTCAGGGCTCGGTAATCAGGGTGCGTGACCGGCAGAAGATGGAGATGCTCCATATACAGAAGAGCAACGGCAAGGTGGGTCAAAGTCAACGCAGCAACCAGAGCCTCACGGTCCCGCTCTTCCGGAGCCAAAGGCGGATCTGTGGAGTTCCACAGGTAGGCTGCAAAGCCCCCCGCGAGAATTGGTACGACCTGCTCCCACAACACCCGTTGCAGGTCAGTAATGACAGTATCAGCATAACGCGCGGTCCGCCGCTTCAATTCCTCAACCAGCGCAAGACCATCCTGTCCAACAGACCACCCGTGAATGGAGAAAAGCCCCAACCACCGCCGTAGCGCCGACCGCCCCGCCGGTGAGTCTGGTGCCTGCAGCGTCGCAACCAATGACACTTCGTAAGTCTCGTTCAGGATGCTGCCCACATCGACATCCCCGCGTGAGGACGCATAGAGCCTCCACGTAAGCCCATCGGTCAGAATGCCCCAACGGGCCCGTTGCTCCCACAGCGCCTCCACCAGGTGAAACACCGGGGGCAAGCCATCAGTTCCAGCCTCCGGTCGTCCACAATCCGGGTCCCACCCCAACGCCACCGGCACCACGATCGCCCACGCCTTGTCTTCATCGGTGTCGTACATAGCCAGACGCGAGGCCAGCGGATCAGTCAGATCTGGGGTCAGGCCAAAAGACGCACCGCTCTCCAACGGCGATATGCGCCACCCAAGTACCTGGAGCATCGGCGAAATCAGGTCGTGCCATGCCTGCCTCACGGTGGTCGGTAAGATACGACCTTGTCCCGTCACACCTTCGAGCAACGCAAGGCATCGACTGCCACGTACCTCTAAGTCAGTATCAAGCTCTCTCGTCGCGCTGAGGTATTCATCCACAAGATGTTCTGCAAACAGTCCTGCCGAGCGCCGTCCAGAACCCGCCCGATGGGAAGAGATGACCTCTCCTATATCCATTCCACCGGATCCCCCGACGACTGATGCGCGGATTTCAGGATCGGCCAACAGACGCTGCTGCAGAGCCTCCGTCTGTGCTTGGGAGAGAACTGCCGCAACGGCCAGGGCATTCTCAGCCGATTGAGAGGCGCCTGGGACCGAAGCCACCACGCGCTCCACTGTTCCATCCTCTAGCTTCAATTCCAACACCTGGAACGTGCCCTGGCTCGGATTACCACCTGAACGTACATCGAGGATATCAGCAGGCTGACCCCGAAAGATGATGCGCTCGCCAACCTCGTATGTTTCAACAGGGCTATAGATGCGCAATCCCGTGGTACGCGCCAAGGTCAACCGCACCAGGCGCTCCACCAGTTCATCCAAGGTATGACGAGCCTGAGCATGCTCGAGCTCAGCTTTCAATGCCTCGAGATCAGCGGCGTCGATCTGCACCATGACCTCACAGTCAGTCAGATACCCAAGTATAACGATAGCGGAGAAAGACGGCAAACTCACAGGGCCCGCAGGCCCAGAACGGTACGGAGAGAGGAGAGAGCGGGAGTCCCTACGGTACCTCTACCACGCGGACAGGGTACCTCCCCACGAAGCGCCGTTGCCCATTGGAGATCTGCAGGACAACTAGAGAACGAACCGGGTTGTGTTGCTCATCGAAACTCAGTGAGCCCGCGACACCTTCATAGCGGACGTCCTCCAGATAGGCAGCAACTGACCATGGGTCAGCCAGTCCCGCGCCATCGATCGCCGTGAAGAGCAATCGAGCTGCATCGTAACTGAAGGTCGCCAAAGCATCGGGTGGGCGACCGTAACGCGCCTGATAACGCGTATTCCATTGGCGTACCGTGCGCAAGGGCTCTTCAAGGGCATATTGAGTCGTGAAGTAGGCGCCGTCAGCGACTGACAGATCAAGGTCGGCGCTGTCCCAGCCATCACTGCCAATCACGGGCTGCGTCAGACCGTAGGTGCGGGCCTGTAACAGCAGAAGGTTCACCACCTCGGCGTAGCCGGGTATGTAGAGGACATCAGGTTCAGCATCCCGCACCACATCCAGCACATCGAAGAAGAGTTCCTCAGCAGGATCATAGGCCTCCCGTGCGACGATCTCCCCATCCCCCTCGCTGAAAGCTTCTTCGAAGGCGTCAGCCAACCCGGTACCATAGGTGCTCTCAGCCGGAATCAACAAAGCTGCACGTTGAGCTTCGAGTTGCTCGCGAGCGAACCAAGCGGCGACTCTCCCCTGGTCAGGATCTATGGAAGGCACACGAAAGACCAGCGGACGCACCGCGCCTTCGGCATCCAACGTCAGTCCCGGATCGGTGGAAGCCGGACTGATCTGCAAAGCGCTTTGGGCCATGGCGACCTGCGCTACAGCCTCCGAAGCATTGCTACAGACCGCTCCCAGGATGAAATTAGCCCCCTCACCCAGTACTGCCCGGGCTGCCTCACGGCCATGGGTGAAATCACAACCGCTATCCTTCAATATCAACTCCACAGACGCATCCAACACACCACCACTAGCAAGCTGATCCTCAACAGCCAGCAGTGTGCCTTCCTGAACACGCTCGCCCAGAGGCGCGTACCGGCCACCAAAGGGGGCCACGACTCCTACGAGCAGCGGCGTACCCTCGCGGGGGCTGGCCTGACACGCCGTCAGCACCAGAACGAGGAGGAGGAGCACCATGATACAAGAGCGTCCATACATCCCATTGGCCTCAGACGCAAGGCGATACGAAAGAGCGGGAGGCCCAGGGCTTCCCGCTCGTACTCTCTTTACATGCCGTAGCGGTTCACCCACCGAGGTACGCGGCACGAACCTGAGGGTTCTCAGCCAGTTCCTGTGCACTTCCCTCCAGCTCAACGATGCCCGTCTCCAGGACATATCCACGGTTAGCAACCGATAACGCCATGTGCGCATTCTGCTCGACCAGCAATATCGTCACCCCTTCTTGATTAATCTCACGGATGATGTCGAAAATCTCCTCCACCAGGATCGGAGCCAGGCCCATAGAAGGCTCATCCATCAACAGCAACCTAGGCTGAGCCATCAAAGCGCGGCCAACAGCGAGCATTTGCTGCTCACCACCAGAGAGTGTCCCTCCCGTTTGTTCCAGTCTCTCCTTAAGACGAGGAAAGAACCGGAACACGCGCTCCATGGACGCCTCGATCTCCGCCTTGTCTCGCCGGGTAAAGGCTCCCATCTCCAGGTTCTCCCGAACCGTCAACGGCGCGAAGATACGACGACCTTCCGGCACATGGACGATGCCCTTCCGCACGATGCGGCTGGCTTCAGCGCCCACAATCGACTCCCCGTCGTAGGTAATCTCCCCTTCCTCCACGGGCAACAACCCAGAAATCGTCCGCAGGGTCGTCGACTTACCTGCCCCATTTGCCCCAATCAAAGTGACGATCTCTCCCTCATCCACGTGAAAGGAGATGCCGTGCAATGCCCGAATCGCTCCGTAGGAGACACTAAGATCCTTAACCTCTAGCAACGCCATCGCGTGACCTCTTCATAATATGAACTAGAACGTACCCACCTATTGCACACCGACTACTTGAACGCCAGCCTGCCGTCCCAAGTAGGCCTCAATGACCAGAGGATTTGACCTGACCTCACTGGGACGCCCACGCGCGATCACCTCACCGAAGTCCATCACCGTGATCCACTCACACACGTTCATGACCAATCGCATGCGGTGCTCAACCAACAACACGGTCAAGTCAAAACGCTCACGGATGAAACGAATGAGCTCCATCAACTCATCGATCTCCTGTGGGTTCATGCCGGCTGCCGGCTCATCGAGAATTAGCAAGCGCGGTTGAGCAGCCAGGGCGCGGGCGATCTCGAGGCGCCGCTGGAGTCCGTAGGGCAGCCCGCCGGCGATCTCATTCTGTCGTTCCGCAAGGCCAAAGATTTCGAGGAACTCCTGAGCCCGGGCTGTCATCTCGGTCTCCTTCTCCCGGAACCGGCGGGTGTGCAACACCGAATCCAAGAGACTGTAACCAGCATGAGGGTGATAGGCTATACGGACATTATCCAGCACTGTGAGATTGGAGAACAGCCGGATGTTCTGAAACGTGCGGGCGATACCCATCTGGATGATCTCATGAGAGGGCAAACCAACAAGATCAATCCCCTGGAACCGGATACTCCCCTCACTCGGGACATAGACCCCCGTGATCAAGTTGAACACAGTGGTCTTGCCAGCCCCATTCGGGCCGATCAGCCCAACCAATTCTCCATGCCGTAGTGTCAGATCAAAATCGTGGACTGCTCGCAAATTACCAAAGAAGTGCGTCAGTCCCTCGACCTCCAACACAACGGGACGGGCCTCCACATCAGCGGGCAAGTTCTCAGGGCGGCCTTTCATGCTACCACCTCCCCCGTCTCAGATGTCCGGAGCTCATCTGAGGTCTGCTGCCCCCCTTCCTGACTTCCGTCTCCAGAGGCGTCTCTAGGGCGCCATGTCGGAAGTATTTGCCGCAAGAATGGCATCTCGTATCGCCCCATGAGTCCCTCAGGACGCAGCAGCATCATGAGCAGCAACACCAAAGGATAAACGACAAACCGCCACGTCTCGAAGCCCTGAGGCAGGTAGAGCCGAAGCAACCCTTCCAGCAGGAGGATCCAAAGGAAGCCAGTTACCAGCGTGCCCGTCATGCTGCCCAATCCTCCCAAAACGACAATGATGAGGGGATTGAACGATTGGATGAAGTTGAAAGACTGTGGATGGAGGAAAGCCAGATCATGAGCGCGGATGCCGCCGGCCAGGCCCGCGAAGACGCTGCCGACAACGAACGCCAGGATCTTCGTCGTGGCAGCGTCAATGCCGACCAGCTCAGCAGCTCGCTCATCCTCCCTCACCGAGACGATGGCGCGCCCCACACTGGAATGCAATAGATTGCGCATGACCAACACAACCAACAGCAAGGAGAAGAAAACCCATGGCCAGGTCGTCCACTGCGGGATGCCAATCATCCCACGTGCTCCTTTCATCTCGGGGAACGGGAGGATCGTGTCTGTATTGTCAAGGAGTACTTTAATGATAATGGTGAACCCCAACGTAGCAATACCAAAATAGTCCGAGCCCAGTTCTAGGACAGGGATACCAAACAGAAAACTGATGATCCCTGCCAACGCAGCGCCCCCCACCAGAGCCATCAGGAAAACGACCTGTCGCGCTATGCCGGCCGGTAGCGTCCCCAAGACCGCGCCCATCAAGGGGTCAAGATATGGAAGCAGATAACGAACGCTGAGCCAAAACGCAGCCACGGTAGCCAACGTATAGAAGGTAAACCTCGTCATCACACTCACGCCTCGGAAGCCGTGCAGAAACCAGCTCAAGACCAGATAGAAAAGCAAGGTCAGGAGCACGCCGGCCAGCACAACCGTCAGGCCTGATGAATCATTGTGAGTCCAGCGATAGGTCATGTCTGCAGAGGCATAGGCGCCAATGGCATAGAATCCATATTGACCTAGCGAGAACTGACCATTGAAACCATAGATGAGGTTTAGTCCCAGGGCCACCATGGTGAGGCTTGCCCCCCAGAAAATAATCCCTCTCCAGAAGTTGTTCAGCAAGCCCAGGCTCAGCAGAACCTGCACCACCATGAAAATCAGCAAACCTCCACCAATGAAGGTCACACTTGGTCTCTTCAGCCGACGAAGCATGGCACCTCCTCAGACCTTTTCCGTAGGTGGCTCACCAAAGACACCCTGAGGCCACACAAGCAACACCACGATCAGCAATGAGAAAGAAATGGCGTCGCGCATCGGGGTTGAAATAAACCCGGCAGCTAGCACCTCGGCCTGTCCCATGATCAGTGACCCCACGAAAGCCCCAGGAATACTGCCGATACCACCGATCACAGCGGCCACAAAAGCTTTGAGCCCCGGAATGATGCCCATCAGGTGGTGCACCTGCTTATAGGCCGTGGCATACAGCACCCCACCAGCCCCTGCCAGTCCACCGCCGAGGGCAAAGGTCGCCGCGATGACGCCATCCACATCGATGCCCATGAGCCGCGCGGTCGGCTTATCATACGCAGAGGCCCTCATTGCCTTACCAAGGCGGGTTTGGCTGACGACGTATTGCAGTACGACCTGCAATACAATCGAGGCCCCCATGATGATCAGCATAACATTGGAAGCCGCCAAATCCCACACTTCCCCTCCCGTCTCAATCCGTAGCCCCGTCAGGGTCAGAACTGCCGAGAGGAATCCGCCAAACTGCAGACCAAATAGAATGAGAGGATGGCGCAGCCATGCCCTCGCTCGCAGATCGCCCCGTTTAGACTTGATCGCAAGCACACCGTAGGCCAAGAGAGACACGATGAAGAGCGCCCAAATACCCACCAGGAGGCCGGGAGCGACTTTCCCCGCGCTATAGACTTCTACTTCAAACGGACGTGGATACGTGATGTAATTGCTGGTGTACGCAAACGGCAGCGCACCGAAATACTCGAGAAAGAAGGAGACACCGACCGCGGTAATCAGTGCCGCGATACGCGGCTTGTTGCGCAAGGGCCGATACGCAAACCGCTCCATCACCACAGCCAACACACCACAGACTATCATGGAGAGCAGAATCACTGTCACGGCCCCTACAATGGTCGCCAGGGTCTCGGGCACACCGGGGAACAAGCGGATGAGCCAACGGTGCAGGTCGAGGGTGCCAATCGCGTAAAAGCTGGTAAAGGCACCGATCATAAACACATCACCGTGGGCGAAGTTGATCAACTTGACGATGCCGTAGATCATCGTGTAGCCCAAAGCAATCAGCGCATAGATAAAGCCCAACTGCAGGCCGTTGAGCATCTGCTGTACAAACATACCAGGCGTGGCAAGAAACGCTCGCGCCAGTACCCAGAGGACCCCCAAACCAAGCAACACAAAGATCCCCTGGCTGAGGCAATTCAGAGGACGACCATCCCGCCGACGCAAGCCCGTGGAGTTGGCCGTGTCACATGGTCTATCGAGCGCTGAAGCCGAAGTTCGCGCCATACTAGCCCCCTCTCAAATACTTCTTTAAGCTAGAAGCCAGGGCCACACTTGTGGCCCCGGCTTCTCCGTGTAGCAGCCCTGTATCTCAACCGGGGAGATCCCACTGATCAGGGCGCCACCGTGTCGACGTAGACGATCTCTCCATTCTCAACCTTGAGCACAACGGCCGCCTTCACAGGATTGTGGAACTCGTCGTAGGAGACGTCACCCGACACCACCGGGAACGTCCCACTTTCCATCGCTTTGGCGACTGCCATGGGATCATCCGTGCTCTTAGCCTGTTCCATCGACTGGAAGAGGATGTTGGCAGCATCGTACGCCAGTGCCGCCAGAGCATCAGGGGTATGCCCATACTTAGCCTCGTACTTGCTCACAAAGTCTTGGACAATCGCTCGCGTGTCATCAGGCGAGAAGTGATTGGTGTAGTAACCACCCTCGACCACACTGCGATCCAGATCAGCCGAGTCCCAACCATCGCCACCCATAAGAACCGCATCGATGCCCTTCTCCTTAGCCTGCGCCGCGATCAGATTGACTGTGGAGTAATAATCGGGCAGATAAAGGACAT
>CAYLRT010000001.1:36682-73368 GCA_964385885.1 uncultured Anaerolineales bacterium
GAACCATCCTCGGCAACCGTCACACTTGGGTTGGTGGAAGTGGGAGTGATCTGCAGCACGCCCTTCGCCACAGCAATCTCTGAGACCGGGATGGAGGCACTTGAGCAAACCTCGCCGATAATGAACTTAACACCGTCTTGATCGATGACCTTGTTGGCGGCGCTCACGGCCGGCTCAGGGCTACACTGACTGTCCTCCACAATAACATCGATCTTCTTGCCGAGGACACCACCCTTCTCGTTCCACTCCTCGACGGCCAGCAGAGTGCCATCCCGGACGGATTCACCAAATGTCTTGACATCACCACTCAGTGCGGTCAACAGGGCAACGTTGACCGTGCCCCCAGCACCCTTGCAGGCACTGAGGACTATGACAGACAACAGCAATACAGCGACGAGGAACTTACCAGTACGCATCTCTCTCCTCCCAAGAAGCAAACGATTGGTTTCGAACTCCACGGACCTTGTGATAAGACGGGATCTGCTACGCTATAATCCTATCACTCTGTATCACCTCCCCGGCCAAATTATTGATCATTCTACAGCACTTTCGGTCAAGTGTCAAATTGCCCCATGACAGATGTCACATATAATCCTCCAATGTGTATGGCGCGTCCTCTCTGCGAGAGGACGCCTCACAGGTTTTACCAGACCGAGAACTGTGGAGGAGAGTCATCATGTCCAAATCGAAGGCCTCGCTGGCCGTACTACTGGTACTGCAAGTGGTCGCCATCCTTATCTACCCCCCGAGTTTCTTCCAACGCCAACCCCAGGCTGCCGTGATGCCACCAGCCTTGCTCATTCTGTTCTTGCTGGCCGCGGTCGGATACTACACATCGAGCCTCTCCCTGGAAGGCCTGCGCAGTCTGTTGGTTTTCCTCCAGGGCATCAACATGGTGATCCGTCTAATGACGCTCTTCCCCAACCTCAAGACCGCAGAGGGAGAATGGGAGTGGGGCCTTTTAATCTGTCAGGTCCTTGGGCTTAGCCTATCATGGTATTTGATGCCGAAATTGGAGCAACTCTCGCCGCATGTATTTCCGCGTAGGTCAACAGCATAGCACAGTGACTGTCACCTCTTTCAAGCCCTTTGCCGAGAGCCGCCACCGCAAGCGATGGCTCGCTTGTGCCACCATCCATCAAGGTGACAGTCACCCCGCAGATGAACTACCAGACGTCAAGATGGAAGCTGGTCTTGCCCCTATTTCGCCATCTGTCTGTGGGACAGTCGCCTTGCGCGTCTGGGTTTGACAGACAGAAGCTTTAAGATAAAATAAATGCGGAGTGAAGAGCCAATATTGTGGGCCGCTCTATGCGGCCCTTTTGATTGGAGACCCTGAAAACCAGCAGCGGATGGACAGACTCCATCTGGCGTGAGCCATGGCATAGTCTCCAGGCTCTGTTATCGAATGAGAGCCGGTGAAAAAGAGTTGGAGGAATGTAGAGCGATGGAAGTCATTCAATTACGTGCACAACGGCGCACCGTAACAGGCAAACAAGTGAAGCGGTTGCGGCGTCAGGATTTGGTACCAGGGATCATTTACGGACGTCACATCGAGCCTTTGGCGGTGCAGTTCGAACAGCAAGAGCTGGTCAACGCATTGCGTCAGGCGGGCACCAGCTCCACGTTACAGGTTATGCTGGAGGGCAACGAGGAGCCCTATCTGGTCATTTTCCGCGACGTCCAACACCATCCCATCCGGCGTGACGTCCTCCACGTCGACTTGCAGGCCCTCAGCCTGGAGGAGACCGTCCGCGTGCCGGTCACTGTGGTGCTTGTTGGAGAGGCTCCTGTAACGGCCGATGGCACCGTCACCCTCATGCAGGTCCTAAGTGAAGTCGAGATCGAGGCCCTGCCAACCGCCCTTATTCCCTCCCTCGAGGTCGACATCTCCCGGTTGGAGAACGTTGGAGACAGCATCACAGTAGCCGATCTCCAGGTACCCGAGGGTGTCACCGTCCTCAACGATCCCGACGAGGTGGTTGTCCAGACCATGTATGTGGCTCAGGAGACCGCCGCTGAAGAGGAAGAAGAGGCCGTAGCGGAGGAGGGAATGCCCGGTGCCGCTGAAGCCGCACCGGAGGCCGCTGACGAAACCGACTGAGACTACACTACCGCTCCTGGTTGGGATACGTTCAGCGCAAGGGTTACCTATCCAGTAGTAGTTCAGGAACAAGAACGCCGGGGCTCGATCGGAGCCCCGGCGTTCTGATTGTCTTTGGGAGGGCCTGGCTAGCTCTCTCTGCTCTGCTTGGCCTCCGCCACGACCTTCTCTGCAATGTGCGAGGGCACGATATCATAACGTTGGAACTCCATCGTATATACCCCTCGCGCCTGCGTCAGAGCGCGGAGAACAGTGGCGTACTGCTGCATCTCGGCTAATGGGGCTTCAGCCGTGATGATCGCCTTGTTGCCCTCCTGAGCCATACCAAGCACCCGGCCCCGGCGTGTGTTGAGGTCCGACATCACCGCACCCGCATATTCGTCCGGCACAGTGATCGTGTACAGATAGATCGGTTCCAGAAGCACTGGCCGGGCCTTCTGGAACGCTTCTTTGAAGGCCTCACGGCCTGCGATCTGGAAAGCGATATCCTTAGAGTCCACCGGATGCTCTTTGCCGTCATAGACCGCAACGCGGACATCCACAATCGGGTATCCCGCTAGCACGCCCTGCTGCATGACCTGCTTGACGCCTTTTTCAATCGACGGTTGGAAAGACGAGGAAATATGTCCACCGAAGACTTCCCACACATAGTCAAACCCCGCGTCGCGTGGCATAGGCTCTAGACGCATGTGAACTTCGGCGAACTGCCCCGCCCCTCCCGTCTGCTTCTTATGCCGATACTGGGCAGTGGCAGTCGTCGTGATGGTCTCCTTGTAGGGCACCTTTGGGGTCCGCATCTCGACATTGACGTTGAAACGCGACTTCATCCGCCGCACAGCCGTTTCGACATGCGCATCTCCCATGCCAGAGAGAATCGTCTCGTTGGTAGTAGGATCCTGGTGCCACCGCAAGGTTGGATCTTCTTCGCAGATCCGGGTCAGCGTGGGTCCCATCTTTGCCGTATCCGCTTTAGTCACAGGAGAAATCGCCACGCTGTATAGCGGTTCGGGGAAGATCGGGCCCCGCAGGGTCAGGACATGATCTTTACTACAAAGCGTGTCGCCGGTCTGAACGTCACTCAACTTCGTCACCGCGCCGATATCTCCCGCGTGGAGACGGTCTACCTGAATCTGCTCCCTACCCCGCATGACGAAAAGCTGACTCAGACGCACCGCATCACCCGTTCGAGGGTTGTACACCGTATCACCTGCGCTAAGCTGGCCGCCGAAGATCTTGAAGAAGCTGATCTTCCCCACATATGGGTCAGCCGTGGTCTTAAACACCAGAACAGCAAGGGGCGAGAGGTCACTGACATCAAACTCTTCCTCACCGGTTGGCCCCTGGGCCGTGACTTTCCGCGTGGAGGGAGCCGGTGCGATGCCAACCAGGATATCGAGGAATGCCTCCATGCCGGAGAGATCTCCTCCCCCCGCGCCCACCAGCACAGGTACCCAACTGCCATTGGCAACCACAGCAGCCAGTCCAGCGGCTATCTCCTCAGGTGTGATCTCCTCGTCCTCGAAATACTTCATCATCAGCGCCTCATCGGCCTCAACCGCAGCTTCCACGATCTGCGTATAGAGCTCCTCTACCTGATCCGCTAGCTCAGCCGGCACATCGGCCTGTTGCCCTTTGGGCCCCAGGTAAGCTTTACGTTCCAGAATGTTGACGACACCCTTGAACTGGTCCTGCTCTCCAACAGGTAGCATCAAGGGCAGGAACTGAGCATTGAATGCCTCGCGGAGCGAAGCGAGAGCCGTTGAGAAATTCGCATTATCGCGGTCCATTTTGTTGATAAGGACTGCCCGTGGCAGCGCTTCCTCATCAGCGTAGGCCCAGGTCAGTTCAGTGCCCACCTCAACACCCGCAGCCGCATCGATGACCACCAGCGCCATATCTGCTGCCCGCAGAGCACTGCGCACCTCACCGACGAAGTCCGTATAGCCAGGTGTGTCTAGGACATTGACCTTCTTGCCCTTCCACTCAAACGGAGCGACCCCCATCACCAGGGAAATCTTGCGACGCACCTCTTCCTCGTCGAAATCTGTGGTCGCGGTACCTTCCTCCACCTTTCCACGGCGGTCAACTGCCTTTGCCACGTAGAGCATGGCCTCGGTTAACGTTGTCTTGCCCGAAGAACCATGCCCAATAAGCGCGATGTTGCGTATCTGATCGGTGGCGTATTCTTTCATTCTCCTACCTCCCACACCTTGAAGACTCATGCCACACGCTACATGCAAAGACGGCCCTTTGGCCGTCCCCAGTCCATGTATGGTACGATGCGACAACCACAATTGTACGGGAAAACCAGCGGAAGTCAAAGGAGTGACCGCCTGTGACAAGTTCACTGCTGGCGTAAGGGTAAGGGAATCCCAGCCCTGCCTGAGACTACACATCTTCATGTGTCAGATGGTTCCGTAGACCTCCACATCCAACGCCTCCGCCCAGCACACGCAGAGGCCGACGATCACACTGCATCACAGCTTGCGCTTCCCACTGCCCTCTCTACAATTCCGACAGTGACACCAATGAACACAGACCTTGAGCGAGCAACATGCCTGAATCCAATCTCATCTATTCGGGGGAAATCATGATGTACCGCACTCGTGCAGGACAGGCCCAACTTATGCTGAGGATTCCCCTTTTCCTAATAGCCGTCGGTCTCACGTTGAGCCTAGCAGAGCCTCGTCCAAATCCGGCATCAGCACACACAGAAGCGGAAGATCCGTTCCCTTATCTCATTTACCTGCCGCTCGTCGAACACCATGAGTGGGTGGATGCGCCGCTAAGTAACGGCAGCTTTGAGGGAGGAACATGGTATGGAACCCATAGCGGCATCACCTATGACAACATCCGAGTGCCAGAGAGCTGGACTGCGTTCTGGCTCGAAGGTGGAGATCAAGAGTTTGGGCGGCCCGAGATGGAGGTCATCAGCCGGGAGGACGAACGCTACCTAAACCCACTTCGAGTGTATGAAGGTGACCATGCGCTGAAGTGGTTCACGTTCTATCGCAACGGAGATGCGGGAGTCTATCAGCGCATAGCCGCTGTGGATGGCGCATGGTATCGTGCCCGGGCGTACGTGCATGTCTGGTACAGCACAGAGGATAATCCCCACATCTCTCAGTGGCGTGATGGCGAGGGCCAGGTACACCCCATCGTTAACGGGGACCCGGGCATGGCGGCCATGATTGGTATTGATCCTACAGGTGGCACAGATCCCTATGCCCCAACAGTCATCTGGCAAAGCGCCAACATCTACGATCAGTTCGCCCCTCTCGAGGTGGTAACGGTCGCTCGAGGCCAGTTCGTAACCCTGTTCCTGCGCACGACCACGCTTTATCCCTTCAAGCATTGCGACGCCTACTGGGACGCGGTAACGCTCGAGGTGGCCCAATGACTGTCATACACTCTCCAGATGTGATAGTCGTCCGGCTTGCATGGCTTCGTAGATGAACTAAACTGCGCGTATGAAGGACATACGGAAACTTGGCCGCCAAAGACTGGAGGTTTCCCCTTCTCATGGGTGTTGCTGAGGTTGAAACGCGATGGAGGCTAGTTCAGAGACCACCCGCATTGAATCAGCCAGTCTCATGGCCCTCTTGGACTACCTGCCAGTAGCCGTGTATCGAGTGACCCTGGATGGGAAGCTCCTCCTGGCCAACCACCCCATGCTGGAACTCCTGAGGACGCGTCATGCTGACGAAGAGAGTCCGATGGGCCAGTATCTGCTAGATCTCCCCATAGTCGATGAGCAGACGCTGTCCGAAGTGGTCACCATGACAGGTGAGGTCTGCGAGGTCGAGCATGCATGGCCCGTCACCGACGGTCAATCTCGGCGGCTGCGACACAGCGCCAGATTGGTTACTGCTCCCACGGCTGCCCCCCTTTACATCGAAGGCATCATTGAGGATGTCACAGAACACTGGCAGACCATCACTGCCCTACGCAGCAGCGAAGAGCGATACCGCTCCTTAGTGGAGCATTCGCCTATTGGCATCGTGCTGATCGACGATGCCGCACGTATCATCTATGTCAACGAGGAGACACGCAACATTCTAGGTTACAGCCAGGCTGAGATCATTGGTCACCCTTTCACTGAATTCTTGCATCCTGAAGTGGCATCACTGCTCTACGAACGCTACGTGCGGCACCAGCGCGGCGAGAATCTCCCAACTCGGTACGAGACAATTTTGGCACGTAAGGACGGCCAGATACGACATGTCGTGCTGGAAGCTTCGGTCTATCGAGAGTCCACCGGCGATATTCGAACTATTGTACAGGTCGTGGACATCTCAGAGCGCATCGAAGCCGAAAGAGCCCTACGTGACCGCGCTCATGAACTCGAGTTGCGCAATGCAGAGCTCAATGCCTTCGCCGATTCAGTGGCCCACGACCTCCGCAGTCCACTGGCAACCATCATAGGCTTTGCCGAGCTTCTCAAAGAACAGTGGCAAACCCTGGAATCCGATGATATTCAGCGAAGCTTCAACGCGATGTTGAGCGTTGCCCGCAAGATGAACAGCATCATCGACGCCCTACTCCTGTTCGCCCGCGCGCGCGAGGCTCCTGTGATCACTCGACCTATCGCAATGGCTCCCCTGATCAAGAGTGTACTACAGCGATTGCAGAGTCTCATCCAAGCGCAGCACGCCACCATTCATGTACCAGAGCATTGGCCCATGGCGATAGGCTACGCCCCTTGGGTCGAGGAGGTCTGGGCCAACTACATCAGCAACGCGATCCGCTATGGGGGAAGACCGCCAGTGGTGGAATTAGGAGCAGAGATCGTCCCACCCGGGGACCTCATCAGGTTCTGGGTAAGAGACAACGGGGATGGAATCCCGAAAGAAAAGCAGTCACGGCTCTTCGAGGCCTTCGTGGTGGGCAGCGGAAGCGCACCGGCGTCTGGTGGCTCCGGTCTGGGCCTGGCTATCGTCAAACGCATCGTTGAGCGCCTGAACGGCACAGTTTCGGTCGAGAGCTCAGGCAAGCCCGGCGAGGGGAGCACCTTTAGCTTCACCTTACCGGCTGCCACCATCGCCGACAGAGAAACCCTTCGAGCTGACCATCTCACAGGAGAGACCTAGACCATGCCTGCGTCCAAGTGGCATGACTTCGGCGATGGGATCGCCGCGCTGATCGGTGGCTCGAACATTGGCTGCATAGTTGGGGGCGATCACGCCATTCTCATCGACGCCGGTCTCGACGCGGACACCGCACACCGCGCCTCACGCGAGGTCACACAGATGGGGGGCAAGATTGAGGCTGTCGCCCTGACCCATGGGCACGCAGACCACTTCGGGGGAGCGGCCTGGATCGAACGCTCCTTCGACGCCCCAGTCTATGCGGCCCCGCTCGAAGGTGCCTTCGCGACCCACCCAAGCCTGGAGCCCCTGATGCTCTACGGCGGGGCCGCTCCGATACGCGAGCTACGAGGTAAGTTTACCCTGGCCCGTGAGGGTGTACCGGTCATACATCCCCTGAACCCAGGTCCGACACAGATCGGCGGCATCCCGCTCGAGGTCATCCCCCTTCCAGGGCATTCTCCTTCGCAGATAGGTTTCGTCTTTGCAAGCGACCAGAACAGACAAACCTGCTTCTGTGGCGATGCGGTCTTTCCGCCAGCCACGCTGGCACGTCACCCTATCCTCTTCTGCGCGGATGTCGACGCCTGGTTGGAGACACTTCAATGGCTGGCAACAAGCTCATATGAACGATACATCGCAGGCCATGGGGACCCGGTGACGGACATCCGTCCTCTTGTGGAGTCCACATCCCAACGCTTGCACGAGTTACGAGAGCTGGTTCACGAGACCCTCAAGGCCGCACCGCAGGAACCTTTCGATGTTCTCCGCGCCGTAGCCACGCGCTACGGTATCGATTTCACCGCCCCTCAATTCTTCCTGCTCTCGTTGACCGCGATCAACGCTATGCTAAGCTCCCTGCAGAGAGCCGATGCCGCCGAGGTCGTCATGGAACACAACCGCATGTTGTGGTACGCAAAGTAAGAACGATCGGCCCGACAAGCCCACTGGAAGGACTTGTCGGGCCTCTCAAAAGCACGAGCTTAGCCCGTTTCCGTCACAGCATCTCCCTGAACTCTAGCTGTTCTGCTCCTCGTTGTCCGGCTGACCCTCTGCCACAACATCCTTCTGACGACGTTTGCGCCGGCCGAACAGGAGTCGCAGGAGTTTCACGAACAAGAAGATCAACAACCCCAGGAAAACCGCTACTGGCAGGACCCAGATGATCAGCCATATCAACGCGTCGATGAGAAACTGGAATGCCTTGATCAGAGACTCAATGGCATGCTTGACTGTGCCCTGAGGTCGCCAGCCGGCCACCTCCAGAGGACGGGCCAGCTCGTCCGGCGTCAACTGCACATGAATAGTGGCCATAGCCGACTGGCGTTCCAGGTATTGCATACGTCCCTTGGTCTGTTCGATCTCCACCTGCGTAGCGCTCAGCTCCCGGTAGACTTCCAGCACGGCTTCCGTGTCCTCGGCCCGTTCCATCAACTCCTCGAGGCGTGCGGCCTTCGCCTCCAGCGCGCGCAACCGCGCCGTAAGATCCACGTATTCCTCGGTTACGTCTTCGGTGCTCACGGATTCACGGGTCACTTCAAGCGCCATCTTCCGCAGCGCATCCATCGTAGAGTTGAAGGCCTCAGCGGGCACACGAAGGGAGAGCTCAGTGCGACGCACCCCCTCACTCACGGTATAACTCTCGACACTCGCAATATAGCCCCCCGCCTCCTCCACCACGACCTCAATCTGATGCTGCGCCGCATCGGTATCCGCGACTACCATAGCGAGGTCCGCCGTGTACACAATCATCCGCTCTGGGAGATCGCCCAAGTCACCGGATGCGGACGCCGCCACCTCAACCTGCTTCTCCGCCACCGCGCCAACAGCAGGCAGCGGCTCGGGTGCCTCAAAAGAGAGCGATTCATCGCGCTCCGCAGCTCCACATCCTGTCGACACCAGCATAACTAACACACCAAGATACAGTATGCGCAAGATAGCCCGTCCCATCAGACCCTCCTCACTTTTAGACATGATCACTGGCCATACGACAGCCTCTCGATCAACCGTGGTGGCAGCCCGGCGGCTCGCATCCGCTCCTGGGTGATCTCGACCGGGTAGGCTACGCGATGAAACACCCAGGTCCCTGCTTCCATGTCCATCACAGCATAACTCGCCATCGGGTTACCATCTCGTGGCTGCCCAACGCTACCCGGATTCAGGATCAGCCGACGCTTATCCAATCGCAATTGCTGCCCAATACCTGGACGCTTGACGTCAACGCTTTGTTCCGTCTCCAGCCAATCAAAGACGAGCGGAATGTGAGAGTGTCCAACCAGCAGCAACGCAAATTCGTAATCCCGGAAGATCTGTGCCGCTACCCCCGGACTTACCAGGTATTCCCACACCGGGTCTCTGGGGCTTCCGTGCGCCAAAATGACCGTATCCATCAGACGAAGTTGCGTGCCCAGCTCGCGCAGATAGGCCCGATGCCCCTGTGTGAGTTCGCGCTGCGTCCAGCGCAAGGCTTGGCGCGCATCGTGGTTGAACATCGCCTGATCGGCCAGCCCTACAGATCCCCAGTCGTGGTTTCCAGCTATGACCACTGCATCCAGTGAGCGGAGACGGCTGATACACTCATTGGGGTTTGGACCATAGCCAACAATGTCCCCCAGACATAGGATCCGATCGTAAGACGGGGCATCGCGCAATACAGCTTCCAAGGCAGGGGCATTACTGTGAATGTCTGAGATGACCAGGTAGCGCATAAGCTAAAGCTCCATCCCACAAGGTTGACTTCATCATAGTCTGGAATTTGCAGACATCAATTGGCGATCTGGACCTGCCAGACGCAGGCTCACGTCGCCAGCCAGAAGCCGCACTACTTCACCGCCGCTCGACCGCAAAAGCAGCGCCCCTGAAGGATCAACGTCCACAGCTGTTCCCACCAACTCATGATCAGCCGTGTGGACGATCACAGGCTGTCCAAGCCAGGCAATAGACTCCCGCCATCTAGGCCACGGGTCAGTGCCGCGATGAAATGCCTCATAGCCTCTCTCGATGTCCTGAAGAATCCCATCCAACAGCGCAGCTCGATCAACCGGATGCCCGAGTAGCGCCATCAAGCTGGTCGCATTGGGAGCCAGATCCGCAAGAAGCGTAGGGGGCACATTGACATTAAGCCCGATGCCTACCACCATGGCCTCGGGCTCGGATTCACACCCAACGACGACCTCACCAAGCATCCCTGCCAACTTCCCCCACCCCCCTGGCAACGAGGGGACCAGCACGACAAGATCGTTCGGCCACTTAAGCTTTGGCTCTACAGAGGTAAGACGCCTGACAGCGCTCATCAACCCCAAGCCGCACACCATCTGCACGCGTGACGCGCTCTCCTGGAAAGGAGTCGGCGGCCGAAACAGGATCGAAAAGAGTAGACTGCTCCCCGCTGGTGCCACCCACCGCCTTTCCAAGCGCCCCCGCCCAGCCGTCTGATAATCGGCCAGAAAGACCACCCCCTCAGACTCACCCTCCCGAGCGGCCTTGGCGGCGACCTCGTTGGTCGAGCCAATTTGAGGGTAGTAGCGCACCTCACGGCCGAGCCACCCAGCCCTCCGCCGATAGGTATCCAGGCTCACGGGACCTATTCCTCCCAGACTAGGGCGCTCTCAGAATCCACCCACGAGAGCGGATTCACAGCGACCCCGTTGACCCACAGCTCCCAGTGCAGGTGAGGCCCCGTAGAAAGACCTGTATTCCCCACTTGCCCCACCCGCTGCCCGGCGCTGACCCACTCACCGACGCTAACCTCGATGGCAGACAGATGCCAAAACCCGCTGACAATCCCCCAACCATGATCAATCACAACAGCATGACCTCGCACAACCAATGGTTCCGCCAACACGACCTGCCCCGCTGCAGGGGCCGAAACAGGTTCGCCGACCTGTGCACGGAAGTCCACCCCAGCATGATAGCTGGTGAACCCTGCACCATACGACCTTCTGGACCCATAGAAACTGGTCACCGGTGCCTCGAGGGGACGCACGAAAGGCATGGTCCAGAACCTCTCGGATGTTCTTCTTTCGCGTAACTCTGCGATCTTGAGGCGCTCCAGGCGCGTTCGCTGTGGATCAAGAAGTGCCTGCCGATCGGCCGGCAGATCAATACGCTCGTAGTCATAGTGACCGGCAGCCACCGCCAGAGAAAGGGAAGCCACTTCCGTAGGCCCGCCTGGCATCTCAAACGTAACCGTAACTGGGTAAAGGCCGGGTTCAACAAGAGGAGGGATACCCAGCCAGGCGCCCCATCGAGTAGACGGAGCATCCCCTGTGTAACACGGCTCCGAGCGATCCAGATAGGCAACGTGGCAGGACGATATCGGGGCTCCCGTCTCGATCATCAGTACAGCGACCTCGCCTCTCGTCACAGGCTGAGGTCGCAGAGACCAGGTTTGCAGCATCGAGTCCTGAGGAGACTCCGCATGTACCTCTGGACACGCACGGTCCGATGGAGGGAGTATCAGTGTTGCGTCGCCCTGCAACGGGTAGGGATTGACTTGCAGCACTGCAGCAAGCGTGCGTCCTGACCAAATCGCACCGCTTACTCTCGGAGCCCTTTTCAGCCACGGAACGGACCGCAGCGGAACAGCACATGGCACAGTCCCCACAGGCAACCGTACCGCCATACCCGGTGCCAGAGGAACCATGCGCAGCAGACCACTACGCCGAGCAAGTACCTCCGGTTCCAACTCCGCCCACCGTCCCAGCCAGGCCATAGCATCCTCTTCCTCTACAAAATATGTCTGGCTGAGGTCAGTGGTTACAGCAGGGATCCTGAGCACTTGGTATGGATAGAGCTGACGCGGGTGACGCAGGCCATTGAGCCGCGTAAGCTCACGGACAGAAAGACCGAACCGCTGAGCCAGCGTCACCACACTGTCCCCTGGCTGGACAAGATACCCGGAGGTGCCTGAGGGATCTGATCCAGGTGCGGCAAACACAGGCATGACGGCCATGCTTACCCAGATGAAGATGGCTCCCAGCGGCAACAGCCAGAGCAACCCGCGCCGAGGTGAGCTCGGGGGGCACATCAGCCACTTATCTCCCCTGCCAAGGCTGAAACGTGACATGATCCCCGGCCCGAAGCCACTCCACAAGGGCTGGCGGACCTTCTAGGAAAGCAATGGCCGGGGCTCTTGGCACGTACATCGGACGAAAGGGCTGTGCAACCACCGTGTCGACCACTTCGAAGCCCTGCCGCAGCCATACCACGCCGATAGGAAAGAAGACGAAGAACATATGGATCGCCGCTTCCAATCGCCCTTCAGAGTCGAGCAAGAAAAGCAATCCTTCATCTTCCGGCAGGTGAGTGCGAAACATCAGGCCCCGAAGACGACACAGAAACGTCGAACAACGCCGCACCCGCAAGGGAAGCGCCTCGCCGTCACTGCGGATGGGCTGAAGAAATTCCGCGGCGCGCTGGCTGTGACGACGTCTCTTACCTCTCACGACACCTTTACCCTTTACTTCGACCTCATCAGGATCCCAGGATGATTGAACCACAGTACGGGCATTCAGCCCGCCCAGGCTCCAACCAGACCACCTCGTCTGAGTGGAGTGGCGCGTAACATGAAGGGCAACGCGCCGGCAATTGCCCGGTCCTCTGGGACGACTCAGCCTCGGGCTCCAACGATTCCCTGCGAAGATGATACTCACTGAGCAGTCGCTCGACCTGCTCATCAAGGGCTTCTGCTTCTTGCTCCGCACCCTGGGTTGATAATGCCACACCTATTTGTTTCAGCACGCGCAATGCCGCATGAGGTGGACGTTTCGCTTCCAGCGCCAACTCCAGCACATGGAGTGCTGGAGTGCGTGCCTCCAAAGGTTTTCTCCCCAGGAGCCAGGCCCGTGCCGCTTCTAATTCCATATAAGCGCCAGGCCGCAAAAGCCCACGAGAGAGCGCCTCGTCGGCCAACTGTTGATAGATGTGCGCAGCCTGCGCAAAATCGCCGCGCTCCTGTGCCCGCGCAGCGCGCATGAGAGCCTGACGCACCACAGGTGGCACACGTCGTGGCGCGGATGCCTGTGGACGGCGGCTCGGCCGCCGCATGCGCGGTCTTCCAGGTCGTCTCCAAAACACCATCCTTAAGCCTCCCCGTGACGTCACTCCGAGACCAGCGAAACCGCTCCCACCCCTGTGGCGATTCTCACCGTGAGGGTAAGTGGTGCGTTTCCGTAGGCCGCATTGACATATTCATCCTCACCACGCTCGGCGAGCCCGCTCACCTCCACCGGCACCACAGGGACACCGGAGAACGTCACCCGCACGCCTATATCGGCAGGAACCCGCACAGTGACTCGGCCTGCACCCGCCTTAATATCGACCAAGGCTGATCTGGAATACGCACCGGTTAAATCCAGATCCAAACTCCCGGCCCCTCCTAAGACGTTGAACTGATCGAAGTTGGCGTTACCGAGACCCACTCCCACGAACTGGCCCGTCCCAACCCGCACCTGAACAGTGCTCAGCGGCTCGGGATTGGGAGCCCGGAACATCACATGAACATCGGCCGCCCCTGTCGTCAGCGACAGCCGGGTCAGCGAAAGCCCTGTGAGATCGAGGGCAGCAGCGCCGGTGCCCATGTCGATCCCAAGGTCCAATGGCACGCCTTCAGCAAGGGCCACGTCCCACGTGTTCGTGTACTCCTCATGTTTACCCAATGGAATCCAGGAGCCCACGCCCTGAGACACCGTCACCAGGGCAACACCATCGCTCACCTCCCGAGAGATCTTCGGGGCCCATTCCTTCACATTGTAGTGGAAACGACCAGTGAGCAGCGAGCCGTCCACCGTCGAACGCGCCGTAAGTCTTTGAGAGACCAGGCGCAGTCTCACCTGAGCCCTCTCTGCTTCGCCCTGGGGGACAACCTGCACCTCATCGACTGGCTCGATCACGGTGAGAGGCTCAACCGTGGGGATGGGAATCATGCAACTGGTGAGAAACAAAGCGCACACCACGATGGCGACTGATAGGCCCACAGACCGCCCGGGATCCCTCATGGGTTCTCACCTCCCTCCGGCGACAGAAGTTCTTCCCCATCCACGACCGTCCCATCAGGACGCAATCGCTGGAACTTGAGTGAAGCCGCGTCTAACAGGGTCTGACAATGTTGAGCCAATTGACGCCCTCGCTCATATAGGGCCATAGTCTCGTCAAGTGACAGGCTTTCTCCCTCCAGGCGCTCCACAATGGTCTCAAGCTCTGCCAGCGCCTCCTCAAACGAAAGTCCCTCTATTTCAGTTTTGGTCATATGATTGTTAACCTCCTGACCACGCACCATGTGCATTATAGACAATCCCCCTCGTCTTGTCCATGAGCAGCTCATCGTGGGCCAGAGTGGCCCACACCGGTCCCTCCTAGTTCAGCAAGAAGATAGCTGCGCATTGACCGTCGATGGCAGCACGTTATACTCACGGCAACATTGAGCACGTAGAGTCTAACCCACCAAGAAACACTATGAGACAACGACGCAGCACAGGCTGTGGTTTTCTGTTTCTGATCTTTGCCAGCATCCTGATCCTGGGTGCCGCCTGGCTCTACACTACCTGGCGCTCCAGCCAGTCTGTTCTCCCCTCAGGGCTGTCCATCAATGGGCTGGACGTCAGCGGTATGACCCGTGCCCAGGCCTTGGCCACAGTGGAACAGGCCTATACGCGGCCCATTAGCGTTACCTATGGAGGAGAGCCTATTCCGCCGCTCCTGCCCGAGGTAATCGAGCTCCGGGTGGATATGGAGGCTACCGCTCAAAACCTGGATACCGCATTGGAGGAGCAGGGACAGAGCGGGAGCATCCTTGCTTTCGTGAACTACCTGATGCGCCAGCTCTCCGGTCAGAGGCCAGAGGCCATCCAGGTACCGGCCGTAGTGCTCTACTCCCGCGAGCGAGTCGACGCCTACTTACAGCGCGTGGCCCAGAAGTATGACCACCCACCGCTCAAAGCAGTTGCGCTACCTGAGGCTCGCACATTCCGTCCCCCTATGAAGGGCACTCGCCTGAACGTCGAAGCGTCATTGCCTCTGTTGATCAGTGCACTGCGTGCCGCCGATCCCGCAGATCGGCAGGTGGACCTGGTAGTGGAGACAGAACCGCCGCCTGTAGCTTCACCAGAGATCTTGCGTAGGGCATGGATATCAGCGTTGGAGGATTTCGGGGGGGTTCCCGGCATTTTTGGCAAGAGCCTTGCAAACGGGCAGGAAGTGTGTCTCAATTGTGATGTTGCATTTGCCGGTCTCAGCACGATGAAGATCGGCATTGCGGCCGAGATCTACCGTCGGTATGAGCTTCCCCTTGCTCCTCAGTTGTCCACTGCAATGAAGGGGATGTTGACTGAGAGTGACAACGCCGCTGCCAACAAACTCTTGGCAGAGATCGGCGCTGGAGACCCTTACACGGGCGCGCTCGCAGTCACGACCTTCCTCCACAGCCTGGGGTTGCGCAACTCATTCATTGCCGCTCCCTACGACTTGAAGGAGGGCGTACCGGATCCCCAAATCGTCACGCCAGCTAACAGCCAGACGGCTCTTAACACAGATCCAGATCCCTACATCCAGACCACACCAACCGACTTGGGGCTTCTCCTGGAGGGGCTCTATCAGTGCGCCCACGGCGGCGGGGGTCTTCTGCGGGCGTTGTATCCACGAGAGATCACCCCCGCGGAGTGTGAGGAACTGATAACCTGGATGGCCCACAACAAGATCAACGCACTGCTCGGCCAGGGGATGCCACCGGGGACGCGTGTGGCACACAAACACGGGTGGCGCGGCGATACTCATGCGGACGCAGCGATCGTCTATGGCCCTGATCCAGAGACGGATTTCGTCCTCGTTGTTTTTCTCTACCAGCCCGAGTGGCTGGTATGGGAGGAGAGCGTCCCTACATTCGCTGCAATCGGGAGCCTGACGTACCGGTTCTTCACCGGCTTCACTGGGTCCCCACCCACTCCCTAGTCTCCGGAATCCGACGCTGGAATCAAGCTCCAAGCGGAAAGAACAGTCTGTCCGGGTGCTTCCAGCAGCCACTGGACAAAACTACGGGCTGGTTCTACGGGCTCCCGCAATGTGAGCACAAAGTGAGTACGGACCAACGGATATTGACCAGTCTGCAAAGCCGTCTCATCGACACTCACGCCATTGATGGGCACGGCTCGCACCCTACCATCAAGCCGGGCTGTAGACACGTAACCCACCGCGTGTAGGTCACTGGCCACGTATTGCAACACGGCGTCCGTGCTTGGGGCCAGAACCGCCGTGAGCGTGGTCCGCGCGTCACGCATCACCCATGCTTGGAAAAAAGCAGCCTCACCAGAGGCTGCCTCACGGCTTACCACCATCGGGGGGCCAGGAGGACCGCCCCAAGCGGCCCAATCCTCTACCCTCCCCTGGAATAGATCCTGTAACTGAGTGACCGTGAGGGAAGATATCTGATTACGTGGATGAACCACAATGGCGAGGCCATCCCGCGAGAGGATCCGCACCCATGTATCATTCCCCAGCGCCTCCGGCAGCCACGTCAGAACGGCCACCTCAGCATCCCCGGTCTGCAAGGCCTGCCATGCCAGAGTGTCAGCACGCACTAAGAGCGTGATGTCGACCTCAGGATGGTTTTGTCCGTAAGCTGCCGCGGCGGCCTGGATTGCCGGTGCAATGCCTTCCGAACACACAACATGAAGCGCAACCGGTTCTCTGGCTTCATCGGTCCCCGGCAGGACCACGGTGGAATCCGCCGCTCCGCACGCCATCAACGAAAGAACTGTCGATAGCACCAGGGTTGGCCAAAGCACACTCCAAATCCCAACAGCCTTACGTTGCATTGTGAGTCCTTACATATTCCAGAAGGAGACAAGAGGTAGCTAATGATCGAGTATGACACCGAGGCGAAGTTTCTCGGACCGCTTCCCACTCAAAGCCGCCCAGCCCCAACGTTTACGGGGGTCCCGTCCAACATCTGGCAAGAGATAATAGCACACCCAGGCGCACATGTCGGATCTCAGCCTTTGCACCAAGCGCTCTGGGCTATACCGCCATCAGATTGACGGTCAAGACCAGCGAGGGTATCACTCCACGGACCGCCATCACTTCACCCAAGGACACCCGTCAAAACCAGAACCCCCAAGAGGGCACAGTAGAAGGCAAACCCCCTAAGGCTCTGCCGCCGAACAAGTGCCAGAAGACTGGCAATCGCCAGGTAACCCGCCGCGAAAGCGGCACCCATGCCAGCCAGAATAGATCCCCAGGGGATCGGTCCAGCGGCAGTATTCAACAATCCGATAGCTTGATACAACCCCGATCCCAGGGTGATCGGCACAGAGAGTAGAAAGCTGAAACGTGTTGCATCCTCACGGCGGAATCCCAGCAGCATGGCAGCAGCGATCGTGGCACCCGAGCGGCTCAGCCCTGGCGCGATCGCCAGTGCCTGAGCCAGCCCAATAACCAATGCATCCAACCACGATAGCGAAGTGATAGGGCGCACCCGCGTCCCAACGTACTCAGCCACAGTCAGCAGAAACGCTGTCCCCAGCAGAAAACCAGCAGCAGCCTTCGGCATGCCGAAAAGTCGTTCGAACGTCGCCTCGAGCAGAAGGCCTGTGATCACTGCCGGCACAGTGGCAATTACCAACCCCCATGCCACACGGGCGTCCGGATCCGCAAGGGATCCGCGCCGCAAACTCTTGATGGCGGCCCTCAGCAGACGCCACAGATCTCCCCAGAAAAAGACCACCACCGCCAACAGGGTCCCAAGATGGAGCATCGCGTCCATAGCCAGACCCGGTTCAGGCCAATGCAGGAGGGCAGGCACAATCACGAGGTGGCCAGAACTGCTAACTGGTAGGAATTCCGTCAGACCTTGCAAGAGACCCAAGAGCATGGATTGCCACAGTGTCACAGTCGCCTCCCTCGCTAAACGCCGCTAAGACTTCAGCGGATCCCAACTTCGCTTAGAACTCTCGTCCAGCCCTGATGTGGCAGTCCCCTCAAAGGCCTGGCTTCACTGCACGAGATCCAGCCGATGACAGGGACATAGACCACTCAACCGCAAAAAAGGTTGGACCCGTTCTGCAGCATCATACTTCTCTCCCACTGCTTGTCAAAAGAGCCAACTCCGGGTATAATCGTGGTACTTGACGGGGCATAGCGCAGTTTGGTAGCGCGCACGGTTCGGGTCCGTGAGGTCTGCGGTTCAAATCCGCATGCCCCGACTTTTCGACAGGAGTCCATCATAGGACATCCATATCACCAAAACACGCCTCAGTCGCTGACTGAGGCGTGTTCTTCTTTTTTCTACCTGCAACCCACCTGCGAGATCAAGCAGTGGCAGCAGATGGCTTTAGGACAGGCTCCGACGATGAAGCGACATCCTTGCTTTCCGATGAAGTCCCCCGGCGTTCGGGCAATGGACGTCCCTCCATCAACGCCTCGAACTCTTCCGCCGAGAGCGTTTCACGCTCCAGTAACGCCCGGGCGACCAACTCAAGTTGCTCGCGATGCTCAAGCAGCACTTGCTTGGCACGCTCGTGGGCCTTCACAACAAATGCCCGCACCTCCTGGTCGATCGCCTCAGCCATTGCCTCACTGTAATCCCTTTGCTCGCCGATCTCCTTGCCCAGGAAGACCAGCTCTTCCTTACGACCGTACACCAGCGGGCCCAGCTTCTCGCTCATCCCATAGCGCATCACCATTGAACGGGCAAGCTTGGTGGCTTTCTCAAGGTCGTCAGAGGCACCTGTGCTGAGTTCATTGAACACGACTTCCTCTGCCGCGCGTCCCCCCAGCATCTTCGCCATTTCGTCTTCCATCTTGCTGCGCAGCATGATGTAACGGTCTTCCTCTGGCATCGTAATCGTGTAACCACCTGCCATGCCACGTGCAACAATCGAGATCTTGCGCACCCGGTCGCATCTTGGCAACACATGAGCGACCACAGCATGGCCCGCTTCATGGTAGGCAAAGACCTCGCGCTCCTCCTCTGAGATAACCCGGCTCCGCCGCTCTGGGCCGGCAATCACACGTTCGATGGCCTCCTGGAACTCCGCCATCCCAATACGTCGTTTGCCCCGCCGCGCCGCGAGAATCGCTGCTTCGTTCACGACATTCTCGATGTCGGCCCCAACAAGTCCCGGGGTCGTCTGTGCCAATGTGTTGAGATCAACATCAGGCGCCACAGGCTTTCCACGGACATGCACTCGGAAGATTGCCTCGCGCCCTCGGATGTCCGGCTGATCAAGTACGACCCGGCGATCGAAACGACCTGGCCTCAACAGCGCGGGATCCAAAATGTCAGGACGGTTGGTAGCAGCGATGACGATCACATTCGTATCCGTATCGAAGCCATCCATCTCCACCAGAATCTGGTTCAACGTCTGTTCCCGCTCGTCATGGCTTCCGCCCAGGCCCGCGCCACGGTAGCGACCCACCGCATCAATCTCGTCCACAAACACGATACAGGGGCTGTGACGTTTTGCCTGATCAAATAGGTCACGCACACGGCTGGCCCCGACCCCAACGAACATCTCCACAAACTCTGATCCCGAGATGCTGAAGAACGGCACCCCCGCCTCGCCCGCCACAGCCTTGGCCAGCAGGGTCTTCCCGGTACCCGGTGCACCTACCAGCAAGACCCCTTTAGGGATACGCGCGCCCAGACTGACAAACTTCTGAGGTTCCTTCAGGAATTCTACAACTTCCTTTAGTTCTTCCTTGGCCTCTTCAACCCCTGCCACATCATCGAAAGTCACCGTAGGACGATCTCCCGAGAACATCCTTGCCCGGCTCTTGCCAAATGACAAAGCCTGGTTGTTTGCTCCCTGAAACTGACGGATGAACAGGTAGAAAAAGGCCACACCCGCGAGGATACTGATCAAAGTCACCCCGACATTGATCAGTGTTCCCCAATCCACCGGCTCTTCAAAATCAATGTCGACTTGCCGCAGCTTCTCGGCATCGACTCCCAGAGCCTGAAGCTGTTCCACCAGCGCTGACTCTGGTCCCTTGCGCGAGAGAACGACCAAGTCACCACTGGCTGTCCGCTCTTTGTACGTGACACTAAGCTCATCCCCACGCACACTGATACTGGCCACCCGACCGCTGTTGATATCTTCAGCTATCTGGCTCAGCGGGACAGTTGGAGCTTGAGTTCCACCTGACACATAGCTATAGATCAGGAAGAGCACAGCAGCGATGAGGATCAGATAAACAAAGCTACTGTTATTCCTAGACTTCATTACACCTCCCTGCCCACATAACGGGCGCAACGCAAGACTGCAAGCAGTCCGCGCGTTTCGTAAACCATTATACCAGAAAACCCTCTCAGGTTAAGACATCAACGAGGAGCACGACGAGGTGAGCTCTGCAAGGGGACGACGGACCCCGAAGATCACTCGATCGTCACGGTAGTCACGAAGATAGAGTCATCCGCCACCTGTGTCTGTCCAGCGTCCAACACCGGCATCCGTCCCCCGGCATCGTACAGGCCTACCCGAATCTGATAGGTGCCAGCAGGTGTATCTGCCGGGATTACAACTTGATGCGGATCATTGATGATTTCACCCGGTGCCCAGGATGTGGTGGGGCGAAGCCCATTGACCGGCTCAATGTCCTGTTGTGCGACAAGACGTCCCATGTCTGCCGTCAGGAGGTGAACAAAGACCTTATAGGAGCGCCCAGGCGTCTTCAGGCAACGCCAACGCAATGTGACCGGGATGCTGTCGCCCGGCCGATAAGCCATCTGCGACACCCAAGCCTGCTCCAATACAATCTCATCGTTCAGGTTCACTTTAAGTGGAATTGGGAGATCGCTCCCCCCACTCACGGTCAAAGTAATCCATTCTCCAGCCTGCACAGTAGCGTCCGGCACCGGCTCTTGGGCGAGGATCACGTTGCGGGGCTCACGGCTACGCTCCTCAACAACGCTGACCAGGAGCCCTTCACTCTCCAACCCCTCTTTCACCGTCATCAGGTCGTAGCCCACCACGTCGGGCATGACTAGCAGGCGGCCAGACGCCAATACCACACTGACTGTACTGCTTATCGGCACCCGCACACCGGCACCAGGTGTCTGCCTGAGCACTGCCCCCGGTCGCGCATCTGTGGACTCCTCCTCCCCCAGCACCTCAAGTTGGAGGCCCAGACTCTCCAGCATCCGCTGAGCATCGGCCGCGCTCAGACCTGTGAGATTGGGGACAGTGGTCTCGGCGCTTGGCTCAGGCGAACCCGGCCCCGGCGTGAAGGCCACAACCGGCGTCGAGGGCGTCCCGGGCGAGAGATAGGCTTGATACACAAACAACCACAGCGGGATCAGGCCCAACACAGCAATCGCTGCAATACCAACCAACAGCCAGAGATTCGGATCAAAGCTCTCGCGGGAGACAACCGGTACGGTTCCTTCCGCCGCATCAGCCGGCCCCCCGGCCGAGGCTTGATTCCCTTGAGTCGCCGCTGGCTTGGGGCGCAAGGTCACCACAGGCGTCTCATCCCCGGATGGCACTGGCCCTGTTCCCCCCTCGCCACGACGCACATATGCGTCGATAGCATGGCCCAACTGATCGGCGTTACGGAACCGTTGAGCCAGCTGTTTGGCCAGCGCCGTACGCACGAGCCGATCCAGGCCCTCTGGTACGCGAGGATTGAGCGACGGCAACGGGATAGGATCCTCCCGACAGTGCTTCAGAGCCAGGACTGCCGGATCCGGATCATGAAATGGGGGCACACCCGCCAACATCTCATAGAGCACAATCCCAATGCTGTACACATCAGAAGCTGGTGTAGGATGCTCGCCCCGCGCCTGCTCAGGCGATAGATAGTGGGGGCTTCCCCAGACTACTTCGACGTGGGCGTCCCCCTCCTCCTCAGCCCGAGCCGCGCGGGCAATCCCAAAATCTGTCACCTTGACCTGACCGTTTTCATTGACCAGGATATTCTGTGGTTTCAAGTCACAATGAACAATACCGGCACGATGCGCCTCTCCCACACCGGCGCAGACCTGGCGGATCAGAGCCAGAGCGTGTGGAACCGTCAAAGGGGCCTCGCGCCGTATCAGCGACTTCAGGTCTTCTCCACGCACCAGCTCCATCACGATATACGGCTGACCTCCAGCCGCTACCCCAACATCGTAAATATGAACTACGTTCGGATGATCAAGCTTGGCAGCAGCACGCGCCTCGTGGAGGAACCGCTGACGAGCCTCCGGATCACTGGCATACGGCTCGCGCAGGAATTTGACCGCGACGGGACGCTCCAACAGCAGATCTTCCCCATGGTACACTGTGGCCATACCGCCTGCACCAATCAACTCAGTCAAGCGGTAGCGGTCATTCAGAATCGTCGGTTTCATTCGAGGCTCCATGAGACTTAGCATCCGATTCATTCTACCCGCAAGCATGCGAACGTCAAAGCAACGCAACACTTGTACCCGGATAGAAGGTACCTATACTTCAAACGCAAGTCCTGGTCTGGGAGTTCCCTCAACAGGTAAGCGCCGCGGATTGCAGCCATTGGTTAAGCAGAAAGGGATAAGTCCAGAAGGAGTGCACGATGAGAATCATACGATCATTTGTCTACACGCTGAAACCATTTGAGCGCGGGATCCAAGAGATCTTTGGGAAGTACCAGGGCTTCGTCTCACCGGGATTAGGCTTTCAGATTCCTATGGTGAGCGTGATACGTGTCCGGGACATCCGGGAGCACACCATGGACATTCCTCCCCAACCGGTCATCACCAAAGACAACGTGGAGATCCGCGTCGACGGGGTCATGTGGGTACGCCCGAAAGCGGACGAGGATTCGATCAAACGGACATTCTACAACATCGATGACTGGAAACGTGCCATTATCCAGCTCGCGCAGACCAACCTGCGTCAGGAATTCGGGGACCTCACTTTGGATGAGAGCCTGGTCGCACGCGAGAAGATTGCCGTCAACCTCCAGAAGGTGCTCAACGTCTATGCTGAGGAATGGGGACTCGTTGTCAGCAAGATTGAGATCATGCTGATAGATCCTCCCGAGGACATCAAAGCCGCCATGCACAAACAGAAAACAGCCGAACAGGAACGACGGGCCATGCGCTTACTGGCAACTGGCGAGTTCGAGGCCGCCGAACAGAAAAAGCTGGCTACCATCCAGCGTGCTGAGGGAGAACGAGAGGCGGCGATCAAAGTCGCAGAGGGCCGTGCTGAGGCGATCCGGTTGGTCAACGAAGCTGCCGAGCGCTACTTCCGCGGCAATGCCCAGATGCTCCGGCAGATTGAGATGATTGAAACTTCTCTGCGCAACAACGCTAAGATCGTATTGACTGAACACGGCATCAGCCCCACTCTGCTGCTGGGTAATCTACCAGTGACACCGCCGGAGAGTCAAACTCCTTGAAAACACATGCAAGCGAGGAGGCCCTCAAGATTGAGGGCCTCCTCGCTTATCACTGAGGCGGAGAGGGTGGGATTCGAACCCACGGTAGCCCTAAGGCTACAACGGTTTTCGAGACCGCCCCGATCGTCCACTCCGGCACCTCTCCGAAGCACCGCTATTATACCACGGTTCGCTGGCGCTCCAGTGCCAGCATTCACTCCCGTCTCAAGGCAGCCAGCACGGCGCAGTGGAGACCCGGGATTCTCATAACACGATACCGTCGTGGACCTGATCTGACAGGCGCGATGCACTCGCGGGCATGACGCAGCGCCCGCTTCAGTTTCTCACCCCCGGGGCGAACAGCTACGCCGGGAGCCGGGACATTAACTTGACGCCCGGCCGCGCCCCGCTATAATCCCGCCCGCAATGGAGACACACCGGCCTTCCATCGTGAGCACGCTGCGGGGCTTCATCGTCACCAACCACGTGGAAATTACCAGGTTCCTCAAGTTTGCCGTGGTGGGGACCATAGGTGCTGTGGTTGACTTCGGTATTCTGTACCTGCTCCATGTGATCGTTGGTTGGCCTCTAGCACTCTCCAATACCATTTCCTTCACCTGCGCGGTACTGTCGAACTTCACCTGGAACCGCCTCTGGACCTATCCGGACTCCCGCTCCAAACCTATCGCCGCTCAGCTACTCCAGTTCTTCGTCGTAAATGTAGCAGGGTGGGCCATCAACACTGGTATCTTACTCACATTGAACCCTCCGCTAACGGCGGTTGCCGGTACCATACCCCAGATCGCTTCGCCAGAGCTGGCCCATAAACTTGGATACAACGCCGCCAAAGTGTTTGCAACTGGCGTCGTCATGTTCTGGAACTTCTTCGTTAATCGTTTTTGGACATACAACGACGTCTAGAGCTCAGAGCAAGGGAACAGGGGGCTCTACCGTGCGCATTGCCGTGGACTACACAGCCGCAGCGCGCCAGGGAGGCGGCATTGGTCGGTACACGCGCGAGCTACTCCACGCCGCCCTCTCGCTGACTCCGCCCCACGAGTTCATATTGCTGGCCGGCGTCGCGGGCCTCGGTGACAGATGGCAACGGGAGGCAACCCACCTGAGGCAGATCGCCAGACCCGGATCCCTGCATCTGCGAGCAATCCCTCTGAGCGACGACTGGCTGGCCCGGCTTTGGCATCGATTGCACGTGCCGATGGTGGCAGAGCTTTTCACCGGGCGCATCGACCTTTTCTACGCACCGGATTTTCTCCTTCCTCCGCTTTTGAGCAATCCGCTCAAGCTCGTGACGATCCACGATCTCTCGTTCCTGCGCCACCCTGAGACCTTTCCAGACCGGCTGCGTGCTTATCTCGAGTCTGCTGTTCCCCGCAGCGCCAGGCACGCCGACCATATCCTGGCCGATTCTCACTGCACTCGCCGGGACATCATCGAACTCCTCGACATCCCATCAGAACGTGTAACCACCTTACATCTGGGAGTCACAGCTACATTCTCACCTCATCCTCAGCCAGATGAGAGGAAGTACCTGGCAGACCGCTATCGACTACCCCAAACCCCCTACATCTTGGCGGTAGGAACGGTCCAGCCGCGCAAGAACTACGACATGCTGATCAGGGCCGTAGACCTCGTTCGAAGGGACGTGGAGGCAGACCTGGTCATCGCCGGCCAACTGGCCTGGATGTCCGAATCGGTGCAAGCCGCTGCCATGGCGCGTCCTTACGTTCACCTGCTGGGCTTCGTGGCGGATGAAGACCTTCCTGCGCTTTACCGACAGGCAGCGGCCTTCGCCTTCCCCAGCATCTACGAGGGATTCGGACTGCCCCCGCTTGAAGCGATGGCCACAGGCACTCCTGTGGTGGCCTCAACAGCCTCCAGCATACCTGAAGCCGTTGGGGACGCAGGCCTGCTCGTGGACCCGTCAGACACCGATCGCTGGGCGTACGCACTGGCATCTGTGTTGACCGACGAGGCCCTGCGTCAGGACCTCTGCCGCCGCGGACAGGCCCGCGCGAAGCTCTTCAGTTGGAAGCGCACAGCCCAAGAGTGGTTGGACCTCGTTGCCTCACTGGAGAGATAGCAAGCGCTGCTGCCGCCCTTGCCCGCTTCCCAGAACGCGTACTCTGCGCTACACTGGTCTTCCATCAGGGGTAATCAGGTGCTTTGGCCCAGTCACGAAACTCGAGAGGAATGTGAATCACGATGTCAGAAGAAGCCAAACGTTATTGCATTGCCGTCCTTGGGGGCACGGGTAACGAAGGTCCAGGATTGGCTCTCCGTTGGGCTCGGGCCGGCCACCGGGTCATTATTGGTTCACGACGGCAGGAGAAAGCCCTTCGGGTCGCACACGAGCTCAATGCCCGTCTGACCACAGGTGCTATCGAGGGAATGGAGAACCACGCAGCCGCGGAGAGATGTGACCTGGCCGTCCTGACAGTTCCGTATAGCGCCCAGAACGCTCTGCTTGAATCTCTGCGTTCCTCTCTGCAAGGCAAGGTATTGATCAGTACCACAGTTGCCCTGAAGCCGCCGAAAGTTGCTCGCGTCTACATACCCCCGGAAGGCTCTGCATCTGAACAAGCGCAGGCAGTGCTCGGCGAGAACGTCAAAGTCGTAGCAGCCTTCCAGAACGTGGCGGCGGATCGGCTGTTGGAGTTGGACACTCCTGTCGAGTGTGACGTCCTGGTTTGCGGCGATGACAAGCCGGCCAAGCGCCTTGCCATTGGTCTGGCTCGGGATCTGGGGACCCGGGGTATCGACGCCGGCCCCCTGATCAATGCGCGCGCTGTCGAAGCGCTGACCTCCGTATTGATCGGGATCAACATCCGATACAAGGTCCACGGAGCCGGCATCCGAATCACAGGGCTGGAGGATTAGCTTTGAGTGACGCCCCCCTCACGGCTCAAATGATGGCGCTTTGTGGGATACCCGAGGTGCATCCGGGAGACGATCTGGTCTCCCTTATCCTGAGGGCATTGAACCGAAGTCAGATCCAACTCCAGGACGGGGATGTGTTGGTCGTCACGCAAAAGATTGTATCCAAGGCTGAGGGCTGTTTCGTAAATCTCAAGGAGATCACGCCCTCACCTCGCGCTAAGAGCTTGGCCGAAGAAACAGGCAAAGACGCCCGCTTGGTAGAGGTAATCCTGCGACAGTCTCGCTCGGTGATCCGTCGACGACGCGGGACACTGATTACCGAAACCCTCCATGGGTGGATATGCGCCAATGCCGGTGTAGACCGCTCCAACGTTGGTGGCGCAGAGGGTGAGTGGGTGCTCACACTGCCACAGGATCCCGATACCTCGGCGCGAAAGCTGCGCGATGGCCTGCAGGCCGCGACCGGCGCTGACATCGCGATTATCATCAGCGACACCCACGGACGTCCCTGGCGGCTCGGTACAGTCAACCTGGCCCTGGGCGTCGCAGGGATGCAGCCACTTCTCGACCTGCGTGGATTGCAGGATCGTCACGGCTACCGGCTGCGTACGACAAGAGTCGCCCGCGCCGACGAACTGGCTGCCGCCGCCGGTCTGCTGAGTGGGCAAGCCGCCGAAGGACTGCCGGTCGTCCTGATCCGCGGCGTAGCGTACCAGCCTGGCAACGGAAGAGCCGTCGACATGCAGCGATCCATTGAGAAGGATCTCTTCCGCTGATGACTGTAACATATTTGTCGAGCGATGGTTTAAGGAGGTAGCGATGGCTCAGAATGAAATCCCACGAGTGGCGCTTTACCTGCAGGATGCCCACCCCATCCGCGATGGTATGGAATACGCGAAATACGCGGAGGCCAGAGGCTTCGAGGCAGTATGGCAGGCGGAGAGCCGTCTGGTACGCGACGCGATCGTCCCTATGGCTGCCTACGCGGCAGTGACTGAGCGCATCAAGGTGGGAAGCGGCGTGATCAACAACTGGACCCGCAACATCGGTTTATTGGCGGCCACGTTCCTGACTTTGGACGACCTGGCACCCGATCGCATCATCTGCGGTATCGGTGCGTGGTGGGATCCTCTGGCGCGCAACGTGGGCATTCAGCGACGCAAACCCCTCAAGGCCATGCGCGAAACCGTCTACGTGTTGCGCAAATTGCTGGCGATGGAGCGCGTTACGTTCCATGGTGAGTTTCACCATGTCACCGACATCGAACTCGACGTCGTCCACGGACGCCGCGAGCCCCGCAATGTGGCTATCATGATCGGAGCCACGGGCCCTCGAATGCTTGAACTGACGGGCGAGATTGCAGACGGGGTCGTGCTCAACTACTGCGTACCCCCGGAATACAACGATGTCGCGCTCGAACATCTGGCGAAAGGGGCCCGGAAAGCCGGACGAACTCTGGATGACCTTGACAGGCCGCAACTGGTTGTGTGCTCTGTCCATGAGGACCGCGCCGAGGCGATCCGCGGTGCCAAGATGCTTCTCACCCAGTACCTCGCTCAGCAGCCACACATTGCCAAAGCAAGCGGAGTCAAACCAGAGGTTGTCCAGAAGATCCAAACGATCCTTGGCTGGCCAGCTACGAAAGAGCAGATTGAAAGGGCGATGGTCTACGTGCCTGATGAGCTGGTCTTGCGCATCACTGCGACCGGCACTCCGGAGGAGGTACGAGCCAAGGTCAAGCAATACCTGGACCATGGCGCGACCTGTCCCATCCTCTACCCCCTGGGCGACCCTCGACTGATGATCGACACGTTCGCCACTCAATAGCCCAGTCTCATCCGCCGCGCACCAGGGGAAGCACCAGACAGCTTGGGCCACCGGTGCTTCCCACAAAGGCCGAGAGGTCCAGAGCAGTTACCTGTCGCCCGTGCGCCTCCAGGGCAGCAATAGCTGTCCGGTTGCGGGCCTCGGCAATCACATGCACACTGTCCACGACGATCACATTGCCACTGATGAAACTGAGTTGCGGCACGTTGATCGTCTCAAGCCCTGCCAGAGCATCTGACGGCAACACACTTGAGCAGGCGAGAACTGATCGAGGGCCGATCGCAGTGACCACACCCCCCAGATGTAACGAGGGAGAGGGCACCGAGACCTGACGTACTTCGTACCCCTGTGAGGACAGGATAGATGCTAACTGTCGAACGCCCTCATCGTTGGTACGTCGTGATCGCCCCACTAATGCAATGCCATCAAGTAACACAACGTCCCCACCCTCAGCCGTGCCTGGCTTAAGGATCCGCCCCAGCTCATCTAGTCCCTGGTCCTGTAAGAGCCCTGCCAGCCAGGCCGGCTCACCTCTTCGAGTTGGCAGTCCCATGCACATGCGGACGAAGTATCGGCCAACGACCACTGCCGGGTCTTGCACAAAGACGCTGTTTGGGTGCCCAGGCATCTCGGGGCGTAACACAACCTCAACGTCCAAATTCACCAATGTCTCGCACAGAGCGCCATGTTGATACTGTGCCAACGCCAGATCCGGCGGCTGGCGAAAGTTATGAGCAGCGAGGTCAGTGACACCACCAAACGCTGGCCCTGGAGATATCAACAAAGCCCGGCGAAGAGAAATTGCATTACGCCACATGACGCACAGGCTCACGCAGTAGTTCGATAACCAGCGCTCCCAGCAACCTCACGCCCAACGACAAAGCGCGCTCGTCGAAGTCAAAGACCTCCGTGTGATGCCCCCATCCACCGAGGTCAGCCCCCAATCCGATATTGACAGCCGATCCACCCCGCTCCTGCACACGACGCATCATATAGGTGAAGTCCTCACTGCCGCCGCTCGCGTAGGACTGACGGTACTCATAGCCCCCAAGTCGCTCCGCGACGGACCAGACCCGCTCTGCCAGCCACGTGTCACTCTCAGCCGACTCCGCACTACCTCTAGGTATAACAGTCAGCTCGCACTGATACATGGCAGCGGCTGCTTCCAGCACCCGGAGCGCTGAAGCGTACATATACTCATTCAATGCCGAAGTAGCGCCGCGCGTCTCGACCACCAACTGCGCCTCCGGAGGGATCACGTTGCGCCCCTGACCGGCAATCAAAGCTCCCACGTTGATCCGGGTTGCCCCTGCCGGGTGCCTCGGGATAGCGTGAAGATTGAGTACGGCCGTAGCTGCGGCCAACAGAGCGTTCCTTCCCCCTTCAGGGTGTCCACCGGCGTGGGCGGGAGCGCCCTGAAGCCGAACATCGAACTTGGTTGTAGCGAAGAACCCACCTCGCCCAGGTGCAAGGTGCCCCAGCGGCCAACCGCTGTATAGGTGCAGGGCTAGCATCACATCGACATCGTCGACAACACCAGCCTCGACCATTGCTCTGGCACCACGTACCCCTTCCTCAGCAGGCTGAAAGACCAGCTTGACAGTCCCGGACGGTACCTCAGTGAGCTGCGTAAGCAGCTCTGCCACACCCAACCCGATGGCAGCGTGTCCATCGTGACCACACGCATGAGTTGCACCTTCATTGACTGAGGCAAAACCCTCGGCCGCCGGACGATGGGAAGGGGCTTTGCTTTCCACCAGATCCAGTGCATCGATGTCGAAGCGGAGGCCTACCACAGGGCCCGGCCCACGGTGGAGGATACCAACCACACCCGTAAAACCACCACGCATCCTGCCCAGAAACTCAGGGTCCCCACCTTGCGCTGATGCTCGATGCCACTGAGCCTCCAGCTCCCTGGGAGAGGGCAGTCCCATTCGCGCACCTGGCTCGAGCACCTCTGGCCCCACTCTGACCTCAAATCCAAGCTCACAGAGCCGGCGTGCAATAAGGGAGGCGGTACGAAACTCTGTCCACCCAGTCTCCGCGAAGCGATGGAAGTCGCGACGGTCAGCTACCAGCCTGGGGGCCAAGCGGGCCACACAGTGTTCGAGGGTCTCAAGCTCAGATTGTGACAGCATGGATAAGCTCTAGTCAATGGAGGTCAGGCAAGCGAAGCTCATCACAGCTCTCGGCAAGCGAACACCCGCCGCATGTCGCACAGCCAGTAGGCATTGTCGAAGCCAAGTCTATCTCGTGAGTATGCGCAGCCGGAGGCGGCGTGAACAGGATGATCTGCCGGAGGACCTCTACCGCTTCCAGAGCATCTTCGCAATAATAGACCCCGCCCCAGTAAGGCTCGCCCCCCCCAGGTGTAGCGACCCAACGGGCGAACGCTTCATCGACTGCAGGGCCACCCAGAAGCACAGGAGTGCGCAGACGGCGCCGCTGCAGCAATGAGACAAGAGTCTGGACGTGGGAGCGAGCGAGTCGGTTGTCCAGATAAAGCCCAAAGGCATCTACATTCAGCGCCGAGCCCCGAGCTACGGCGATCGCCGGGGGACGTCGTCCGAGATCGTGCACGGTCAGACCGTGTCGCTTCAGCACAGCGTGCCACAGGTAGCGCCCCACATCATGCCGATCCCCTGCCATCGTCACCAGCGCGATCGAACCTTCCAGGGACGCAGCCTCCTCCTGTGGAGCGTTTTCACAGGCATGAATCAGGGTCACGGCCACGCCTCGCAGGGCATCGGCCACCAGTCGCGCCTCCTGGGGATCAAACTGCACTAAGGATCGCTCACCCTCTACCAGCATCGCTTCCAGCACTTCGGTGTCGAGACTCACATCACAGCAGGCCTCGAGAGCCGCCACCACTCCGGTGGCATCTCCCTGGCGTAACGCTGTTCGGAGACGCAGAGGGATTCCCTCTTGCTCCATATCTTTGGACATAAGTCTACCTCCCCCCACAATCATAACACCAATCACGCCCCAGACTACGTCCGCTTTTCAGGGAACAAGGAGAGCCGTGATCTCAGGAAGGGGATGGGCGATGAATTGACCTGTCTCTCCAGCACTGGAAGCTATCACAACCTATGGTATGATGGATCACACCCTTTGGAAAGCAACAAAGCGTGAGTGCAAAACGGCCCCGGCCGAGAGGTCGCATCGGATACCCGTAGAGCGTCATGTCCGATCCCAAGCATCTAGGAGGAGCGACACAGCAATGAAGAACATCGCTTTAATTGGTGTTGGCTACGTTGGGCTCGTCAGTGGAGCCTGCTTCGCAGACCTTGGCAACAAGGTCACATGTGTGGATATCAACGAGCGCCGCATTGCCAACTTGAACAAAGGCGTGATGCCTATCTTCGAGCCTGGTCTCGAGGAGCTTGTCCGTCGCAACACGAAGGCCGGACGCCTCTTCTTCACCACATCCTACGAGGAGACGCTCAAAGACGCCGACTTCGCCTTCATCGCCGTAGGCACACCATCGGATGTCGACGGTCAGGCCGATCTGCGCTATGTCCGACTGGCTGCAGAGTCCATAGCCGATGTCATGGACCACTATCTGATCATCGTCAACAAATCGACTGTGCCAGTGGGAACTGGCGACTGGGTCGCAGAGATCATCCGAATGCGACGACCCGATGTGCCAGACTTCGATGTTGTATCCTGTCCCGAATTTCTCCGCGAGGGTTCGGCCATCAGCGATTTCATGAACCCGGACCGGGTGATCCTGGGCTCCACAAACCGTGACGCAGCCGAAAAAGTCGCTCAGCTCCATCTGCCCCTGCGTACAACCATCATGATCACTGACCTGCGTACCGCCGAGATGATCAAATACGCGTCCAACGCCTTTCTCGCCGCCAAGATCTCATTCATCAACGAGATCGCCAACATCTGCGAGGCACTGGGGGCTGATGTCAAAGAAGTCGCTTACGGCATGGGGCTGGATGACCGCATCGGCCATGCCTTCCTTGACGCCGGGTTGGGATGGGGCGGGTCCTGCTTCCCCAAAGACGTCAAAGCCCTGGCTTCCATGGCTGAGATTGAGGGACGCCACCCCCATCTTCTCCATGCGGTCATGGATATCAATCGGGACCAACGCTATGCGCCGCTCCGCAAGGCAGAACGTCTCCTAGGCCATGACCTTCGGGGCAAGGTTATTGGTATTCTGGGACTGGCATTCAAGCCCAACACCGATGACATGCGGGATGCTCCTTCTATCGACATTATTCGCAACTTCCAGCGCCGTGGTGCACTGGTCCGCGCCTATGACCCCGTCGCCATGGAGAATGCGGCCCAGATCCTGGACGGTGTCGAGATGATGGAAAGCGCCTATGCGGTAGCGGAGGGCGCGGACGCGCTGGTACTGGTCACGGAATGGAACGAGTTCAAGAACCTGGACCTGGAACACGTTCGTGACCTGATGCGCCAACCTGTGCTCATCGACGGGCGCAACATTTACGACCCGACCCAAGCCCGCGAAGCAGGGTTCCGTTACTCGGGCATTGGACGCGGTTTTGAAGGACGCGGGGTCCGGGATCCCTGGCGGGCCGACGAGGCCACCTGACGCCCCATGCTGGGCCAACGAGTGCTACCACGGAGAAGGTCGCGAGTGTGACTCTGCAACAAGAGATCCTTGGCAGTGGACTCAAGGTGCTGATCAGAGAGGTCCACGCGGCTCCAGTGGTCAGTGTGCGCGTCTGGTACCGCGTGGGCGCACGATACGAGAATCCAGGGAGCACAGGCATCTCGCATTGGGTGGAACATGTGCTCTTCCGAGGCACCCCGCGTTGGCCCTCTGGAGAAGCAGACCGAGCTATCTCGCGCCAGGGGGGTGTTTACAATGGCGTGACGTCTCACGACTTCACTGTCTTCTACGAGACACTCCCCGCCTCGAGCTTGGCGCTGGCGATTGACATCGAGGCTGATCGTATGGCCTATGCTACTCTCGATCCCAGCGTCATTGAAAAGGAACGGGCCATCATCATCGCCGAACGTCAGGGCAATGAGAACTCCCCTTTGTTCCGCCTGACAGAGGAGACCTCCGCTACCGCCTACACCGTTCACCCCTACGGCCACATGACCATCGGCCATCTCAGTGACCTGGAATCCATGACTACTGCGGAGGTGCAACAGCATCACGCGACCTATTACGGTCCCAACAACGCCATTGTGACCATTGCTGGCGACGTGGACGCAGAGCAAACCCTGGCGCTGGTGGCACAGGCATTTGCCCCTATTCCACGCGGTCCGGATCCACAGGAAGTGCAAGCTGTTGAACCGCCCCAGCGAGGTGAGCGCCAGGTAATCGTTCGCGGAGCAGGGAGGACCAACTACCTGGAAATCGCCTATCATGCCCCACCAGCCAGTGATCCAGATTTCCACGCCCTGACCGTTTTGAATGCGATCCTGAGTGGTGGCTCCGGCTTTGTGATTGGAGGCGGGCACACCACAAACGTCACCAGCCGGCTATACCGGGCGCTGGTTGACACGCGGATGGTGGTTGACATAGACGGGTACCTCGCACCCACCGTCGATCCTGGCCTCCTGCGGTTCAGCGCCACGCTCGCTCGAGACCAGCAGGCCGAGCCAGTCATCGCCCGTTTCGAGGAGGAAATCACGCGCCTCCGGAGCGGTCCGGTGCACCAGAGCGAGCTTGAAAAAGCCCAACGTCAGGCTCAGGCGCTCTTTGCCTACGCCAGTGAGAGCATTTCGAGCCAGGCCTTTTGGTTGGGGTTTGCAGAGATCGTGGCCGACCAGACGTGGTTCAGGAACTACCTGCAGGACATCGCATCCGTCACAACCGACGACATTCAGCGGGTAGCCCAGCAGTATCTGACACCGTGCAATCGCACTGTGGGACTCTACCTGGCAGACGAAGGAGAGTGTTGAGATGGCAGAGCGTCGCCCCCCGGTCACCTTGTCCCCTCATGCCCTCCCTGGCCCCAGTAACACCGTGCGCGAGACGCTGCCTAACGGTCTCACTGTGCTGATCCGCGAGAACCCCACGAGTCCCAGCGTGGTCATCAGCGGTTACCTTCCGGCAGGATCTGAGGATGAGCCCAGGGACAAATCTGGCCTGGCAAGCTTCACTGCCGATGTCATGGAGCGCGGTACCCATCGGCGTCCCTTCTCCGTGCTCTACGAGGAGATCGAATCCATTGGAGCGTCCTTCGGTGTTACAGGAAGCACCCACCTGACGCTCTTCGGAGCCAAAGGGCTTAGCGAACATCTCTCTCTCCTGCTCGACATCCTGGCGGATGTGCTTCAGCACCCGGCGTTTGAGGCACAGGACGTTGAGAAGGTACGCGAGGAGATCCTGATTACCCTGCAAGAGCACGCCAACGACACCCGTCACGCTACGCGGCTTCGCCTCAGGCAATTAGCATACCCACCAGAGCATCCGTACCATTGGAGTTCATTAGGAGATCTCAATACCGTACGCGCGCTTTCACGGGAGGATCTACACGCATTTCACTCTACCTACATCGCCCCACAAGGAGGCACGCTGGTCATCGTTGGCGACATACAACCGCGGGCCGCACTGGAGGCAGTCCGCAGAACATTCGGAGCGTGGCAGAAGACCCGACCGCCTCGCCAGACGCTTCCCCCCATTCCCAACATCAGCCAGCAGCACCGAGACCACGTCACGCTAGCGGATAAATCCCAGATCAGCTTTCGCCTGGGATGGATTGGCCCCAGCCGCTATCATCCCGACTACTTATCCTGTCACGTCGCCAACACCATTCTGGGCGTCTTCGGCATGTACGGTCGTCTGGGAAGGCGCCTGAGAGAGCAACATGGCCTTGCCTACTATGTCTCCAGCCATGTCAACAGCAGCCCTTACCCTGGCCTCTGGTCGGTCTCTGCGGGACTGGATCCCGACGCACTCCAACGGGCGAAGGCGATCATCCTTCGAGAGGTACAGGAACTCCAGGATCGACCTGTCAGCCTACAGGAGTTAGAGGACGTCCAGGCCTATCTAGTGGGCGGGCTTCCTCTGGCACTAGAGACCAATGAGGGGGTTGCCAGCGGCCTGATAGCCATCGAGCGTTACGGGTTGGGCCTGGATTATTTCCAGCGGTACAGTGACTTGATCTACGCAGTCAGCCCCCAAGACGTGCAGCGTGTATCTCGGTCATGGCTCGACAGCGATCGCTACATCCTGGTAACCGCAGGGCCTCAATCGCCCTGTTTCACGGAGTAAGATGGACATGTTGATCTGTACAACAGGCGTTGACTTGGTGAAGATATCACGGGTCGGGCGCATCCTGGCCCGCTATGGAGACAGATTCCTGAAGCGCATCTACACGCCTGCGGAATTGCTCTCTAGCAAAGGGCAAGCCACCGAGTTGGCAGCCCGCTTTGCCGCCAAAGAAGCCGTCTCCAAGGCACTTGGAGTTGGCGTCAGGCTGCTTTCCCCCTCTGGCATCGGGTGGCTTGACGTTGAGACGCTTAATGACCCTCGGGGCAAGCCCTATCTGGTTCTTCATCGCAGAGCCAGGGCCCTTGCTGCAGCCCAGGGGTTGACAACCTGGTCCATTAGCCTGAGCCATGATGGCGGCATGGCCATCGCCTTCGTCGTGGCGCTTGGCCTGTCCGGGACGCCAGAAGCTGGCACGGAACCCACACTAACAGCGATCCTACCACAACGCAAGGAGTAACGGAACCATGCGAGCAGTCATCCAACGCGTCACACGCGCTAGCGTCACTGTGGATGGTCACCAGGTCAGCGCCATCGGCCCCGGTCTTCTGGTGCTACTGGGGATCGCCAAAGGCGACACAGAGGCCGAAGCCCAATGGCTCGCCCACAAGATCGCCAACCTGCGCATCTTCCCCGATGAGGATGGACGCATGAATCGTTCAGTAAAGGAGATGAGCGGACAGGTGCTGATCGTGTCTCAGTTCACGCTCTGTGCCAATACCCGCAAGGGGTTCCGTCCCTCGTTTGTCTCAGCGGCACCACCGGATATCGCCAATGGACTCGTTGAGTCCGTTATCGGCTACATAGCAGCCGAAGGAGTCCCCGTGCAGAGCGGAGTGTTTGGTGCCCACATGGAAGTGGCCCTTATCAACGACGGACCTGTCACCATAGTGCTTGATAAGACCCCGCCCCCAGAAGGAGATTAGATGGCCGACAACCCAGATTTGTGGGCCTGGTTCGTCTTCAAGAGCGGTCTGTTGCCGATCCGCGCGAAGGAGCTTCTGGTCGCCTGCGAGAGGCGTGGATTGACTCTGGGTGAGGCCCTGGGGCAACTACCTCAGGCCGCGGCAGAACTTGGGTTAACACCAGACGAAGCACATAGCCTGCGCCCACCGGATCATCTGATTCCGATGAGAGCACTGACCTGGAACCATGAGCTCTACCCCGCAGGGCTACGGCATTTACCCTTGAAACTACGTCCGGCTCTTCTCTTCTACCGGGGAGAGGTCTC
>CAYLRT010000001.1:73468-75686 GCA_964385885.1 uncultured Anaerolineales bacterium
CGGGATCCCCAGAAGCCATCACTCAGTTCGCTCAGCGATGCTTCGACAAGCCCCTTCTCGGCCTCACGGACCATATCCCTGTAGACACAAAAAAGGCAGGCGCTTTCGCGATCACCGACCAACCAACGGATATCCTCATATGGCTGACCGGAGAGAGGATACGGGCAAACGGGGACCTGCGCGAGACTGACACCCAGCCGCCGGTGGAGCAGCCGAAGCCTGAGTTATCGCCCGGTGAGATTTTGGCCATCTTGGAGAGCGGCGGCAAGATCCCATCAGCCTTGCGAAAACGGCTGACCTCACACAATCAGGGAGAATAGCAATCACTCCCAAGGCGCACCCACAAGGGCAACGGCGTCGATCTGATTCCACCATCCCGTTCGCGATTCATCCAGGTCAACCCTCACAACGACAACAGGATGGTCGGGCGGCAGGAAGCGCGCAACCAGCACGCCCGGGCAAGGCTCGTGAGTATCCTCACCCTCCCAGACAACCGTTGCAGTCCCCAGCGCATCAATGAGAGTGATGCGAGAGACCGCACCACGCCCATAGCTCTGGACGACTCGCACCTCAAAAGCTTGCACAGGGACGGCATAGCGAAGCTCCAGCCACTCCACTCCGTTACCTCGCGCCGAGGCCCAGGCCCGCGCGTCATCCCGGCAAGCTGCAATCTCAGGCGCCCCTGTGGCGCGACGTGCGCTCCAGTCTGGTATCCCATACTGTGAACTTGCTGTTGCTGCAATCGCCCACTGGGTAACCATCGCCGGCGTTGGCGTCGCGTCTGATCCTCGCTCCGAAGCTTGCAGGAGCACGCAGCCACTCAACAGCGCTGTCAATAGGAGAACACTCACGGGCAGAATTTGCAGTTTCACACCTGTCATCCGTATCTATTCTAAGACGGAAGGGCCGATTGCCAAACCTGTGGATCTACACCTTATGAGCTGCGAGACGTGAATTGACTCTAACATTCTCGAAAGTCGAGCGGTAGCCCCTTGTCGGACACTCTCTTTTGCGGAAAGTGTTGACATATGGGCTTTTGCGTGTTAGAATGGAACTGAAACAAAAAAATCATCAAGAGACTGGTATACACCATGAGCGCTAGACGACGATTCGACCCCTTTGCAATGAGACCCGAGGAAGTAGGGCTGTTTAAGGAGCGTATCCGCGAGAACTACGACCGCTTGACCCCAGGTTTCCGCCGGCTGGCCGATTTCATCATGAACAACACGCTGGACGTCGCCTTTTTCACCGCCACCGAGCTGGCCCGCTATGTGGGAGTGGATGCAGCCACAGTGGTCCGGTTCTCTCAGGAGATCGGCTATTCGGGCTACAGGGAACTGTCTCGCGAGATCAAACGCTATGTGCGTAATCGGTTGGTCTCCGCACGAGGCGAGGCTGCCAAGGCAGAGACCACAGAGGGCAAGTTGAGGATTGTCGCCGACTACGCAGCCGAGACCTTACGAGAGTTCTCCGCTACGGAGCTGGAGAGAGTTGCCAGAACGGTGGATCTCCTGACTCAGGCCCGCCACATCTGGCTGGCTGGCGAGTACAGTGAATATTACCTCGCTGAGTTCCTGGCCAAGCGGCTACAATCGATGGGGATTGAAGCTACCTCGTTTATGCCCTCTATGGCTGAGGCCAGCACAATCCTGACCCAGATGGAAACCGGAGACGTATTGGTCGCCATTATCGGGCTGGACCCTGGTGTCGAAGTGGGTCATGCCATCCAGTTGGCCAAGGCCGCAGGTGTGAAAACCATCGCGGTCACCACGTCTGGCCTTGCGTTAGGCGCACGCCATGCTGATGTGACGCTGCTGGTCCCGGACGATAGCCCCGCAGAAGTGTCAGCGTTTGGCCCGCTGATGCAAGTATTGAGCCTGATCTGGGAGACCATGATGATGCAGCAGCCGGAGAGGGTTGCGGAGCACCATCGTGTCCTACCAGAGTTGATGCGCCGCCTCGTGGAACTGCGGGCAACAACCCCAGAACATGAAGTGGGGGCACCTCAGAGCATCTGGCGGGAGAACATTAGTTAGGCAGCGACTGCGGCCGGCCAAGGGGATAGGCGACCATAAGCACTGACGTGGTTTTAGACCAGCGATCGGTCCCAAAGAACAAATATGAAGGCCTGAGGCATGGCCAGATAATTATCATGGAGGTGAAAAGTGTTCAAGGAACGCATTCGTGAGTACTACGACGACTTGACCCCAGGGTTCAG
>CAYLRT010000001.1:75786-84525 GCA_964385885.1 uncultured Anaerolineales bacterium
CAGCATTTCCGCGCCACCGAGATCCCCTCGCTTGCCAAGGCCATTGAAGTTCTGAAGCAGGCCAGCCGGATATGGATCACTGGTGAATTCACGTCATTCGATCTGGCTGCCTATTTATCCAAGACACTGAGTCCCGCCGTAGGCGTGCCAACCAAGTATTTCCACCCCAGTATCTCCGAAACCGCAGCGGCCATGGCTCAGATGGAGAAAGGTGATGCTCTGCTTGCTCTGGCAATCGGTATCCCTGGCCTGGACACGGGCTATGCAGTCCACCTGGCAAAGGAGAAGGGGCTCCAGACCATCTGTGTGACAAACTCAGGGACCGTACTCCCTGCCCGCGAGGCCGATATTTCCCTTGTCATACCGACACGCAGCCCGCTTGCCGTGGCTAGCTACAATTTGTCTCTGCTGATCCTTGGTGTGATATGGGAAGCTCTGATAGCAAGTCGCGTTGAGAAAGCCGCTGAGGCGTTCACAGCAGTCCACAGCAACATGAGTGAGATCCTTGAGCTACGCGGACAGACAAAGCCTTTCGAGGTGACCACACTGGAAACCGAGTGATTCACCGACTGGCCTGCAGCTTTAAGACCCGCCACGCCTGGCTCCGGGAGCCCACGTGGTGGGTCTTTGTCACTGGACCGCCTGAATCAGAACCACCGACCAAACAGGAGCCGAACGAGCCAACTAACACCCCGCACCAAGAGGAGGAAAGCGCCGAACAAGAAAGCCATGCCCAGCAACGCTGCTAAGATGTTGAGGCCACGCGCATCCTTCCGGGTCAATCGCTTTCCAGCCAAGGCTAAAGCGTCAGCCCCCCCGATCAGGCCTCCCACGACCCCACCCCAGAGGACATACTGCACCAAACTGCCACTGATCAGCCCTGCCCCACGCGCGAGCGAGGCCGCCACCAGTGCTAGCAGCCCGCCTACAACAGCCCCGAGCATCTGGCGGCCCCAACTGTCAGTAGCCTGAGTGGCTGGCTCGTGCCCACTGGTGGCCTTCTCATGCTGCTCTTCCCTGACTGGCTCTGGTTCTTCCATGTGCCCCTCTATTCTGTGTGACATCTCGGAGACAGTTGCAGTCTACACCGTGTGGTGAATGGCGCAAATCGAATCCGCAAGCAACGTCGTCCAGCAAGAGTACTTCGCCTGAGGACCACCACGTACTCCCCTTCCCCACTCCCACAGAAGGGATGCCGCAAGGCAAAGACATCACACAGCGCCACCACAGTCGCAGAGGACATCAATGACACGCACATCGAAAGCATGGGCGCCGCGTCCGGCTGTGCTATACTATTGCACTATGTCCGGATGGCACGGTCAACAGTCCACCAGACGTACGGCATCAGCACGACGCGCTCTCACAGATCGCAGTCTGTGGCTCATCATCATTGCTTTTTGGGCCCTCGCGACGGCCTGGAACTTCATCGTCCCACCTTACGAGAACCTGGATGAACTGGAGCACGCTGAGGTCGTGCGCCATATCGTCATCACGGGAAAGCTGCCCATCCACGGCGCTGCGGAGGCGGCAGGATATCGTGTACGCCAGGAAGCATCTCAGCCCCCGCTTTATCATATACTTGCAGCTTTGTGGTCGCGGGCCCTGGGACTTCCTACTGACCCCCATGCCCCAGAGCCCACACCGCCCACTGTCGTAGCATGTGGGCTCACCGGCACTCTGTACAACAAAGCTACGTGGATACACAATCCAGCGGAGGAGGCATTCCCCTGGCACGGCACGATCCTGACACTCCATGTCCTCCGGATCTTCTCAATGCTACTTCAGACCTTCACGCTCCTGGGGACATGGGCGCTGGTCAGACGGGTATTTCCCGCGGGACCAACTGCGTGGCTGGCCACCAGCCTGGTCGCCTTCAACCCCCAATTCCTCCTCATGACCGCCGATGTCAACAACGACAACGCCGTGGTACCGCTGGCGACATGGGGGCTAGTCCTCGCCTACGATCTCTGGCGCCACGGCCATCAAGGATGGCGAGCCTGGGTTTTGGGCCTCGTCAGCGGACTGGCCGCACTGAGCAAATTGAGTGGTCTGGGCGTTGTTGGACTAGGGCTTCTTGCGCTCATAGTCCGCTGGGCCCAGCGACGGGAATCATTCACTCGAACCGTATTGCACAGCGCGGCGATCATGCTGCCCGCGGCCCTGTTATTGGTCCCCTGGATCTGGCGCAACCTCCAGCTCTACAGTGACCCTACGGCGCTCGCGCCTATGTTGGAGAAAGTCGGGTACCGGACCAGCTCCCCAGGATGGGGGGACTTCTGGATGACGTGGGCTTCATTTTGGGGACAACTTCCGTGTACCTTCTATCCCCGTGTTTTCTATCTTCCCTATGGCATCCTCACGTTGGGCGGATTAATCGGCCTGGCCCTTCAGTGGCGACGACTCTCACCCTCAGCGCGGGCCCTATCTATCCTATCCACCATCTGGTATCTGGTGATCACCGGAGCATGGTGGCGCTGGAACGCCATCACACCCGCTCCTGGCGGACGGCTCCTTTTCCCGGCGATAGCCGCAGGTGCCTTCATCCTTGCCACCGGTTGGCGGGGCGCGGGCAAACGTGCCAGCATGATCTGGAGCATTCTTCTCCCAATATGGGCGGTGCTCACGCTACGTATAGGGCCAGTGGAGGCTTTTGCCTACCCACGCATCCTGCCTGCTGCCAGATTCCGAGAGGGAATGTCGATTGCGCAAGCGGGTGACGCCATCAAACTCCTACGCTACACGGCGCGTATCATCCCCCATGACCTGGGATGCGCCTTCGTCTCTCAGGCGTATTGCCAGCCGACACTCGATCTGACGTTGACATGGCAGGCGGAACGCTCCATAGAGCAAGACCTCACCATGGTGCTTCAATTGGTCTCCCTGGCTCCCGGCGACACCTCTCTGCGTCTCAACTACAACCACTGGCCCGGCCGAGGCAACCTCCCCACCCGCCTCTGGCCTGTAGGCCAGCCGCTCCGCGACCATTACCGAATACCCTTGCCCCAATCGCCCTACGAGACCCAAGCCTGGCGTTTGACCGTGGCATGGGTGGATCCTGTCGACAACTCCAGACTCCCGACATACAACGCCGCTGGGGAGCCAACGGGTAACGTGATAGACCTGGGGCTCTATCGTGTTCCAGATACCAACCCTCCCGAACCAGACTGGCATCACCCTGCCACCCCCGTCGACTTCCGACTCTCTGGAGCTAGCCCGTGGGGCCTCCGGTTAAGTGACGCTCGTGTGACACCCGGCTTTCAAGGCGATCCATGGCAGGTCACTCTCGTGTGGGAGAGCTTGGCGCCAATCGATAGTGACCTGACAGTCTTCGTACACGCCTATGACTCATCTGGGACTCTATTGACGGGCGGCGACGGCCCACCGCGCACGGGAACATTTCCGACGCACCTCTGGTTGCCAGGTGACAGGATTATTGACACCCATACGCTGGCCATCACTGAGGACATGGACGTGGAAGCCATTGCAGTAGGCCTCTATGATGCTGTGACAGGTGCACGGGCAGAGGCCATGAAACGGGGACAGACATTGCCAGACAACGCCGTCATCCTCTGGCGCGCCAAGCCATGAACACGATGGACAAAGACGTTCGCTGGCCCGGGATTGCACACGACCTGTTGCTGATCCTGGTGGCGTTCACCATCCTCACCTCACTCCACAACGTGTTCACTCCTATCTTCGAGGCCCCAGATGAAGTCTGGCACTACGCCCACCTCCGGTGGTTGGCTGAGGGACATGGATTGCCCTCTCTGATCGACGACCGCAGCGGCGCCTATCAGGAAGCCGCCCAACCCCCGCTCTACTATGCCTCAGCCGCGCTTCTCAGCCACACCGTTCCCGATGACGACCTTCCCTCTTTGATGTGGCACAATCCCGGCTTTGGATATCAGGCACCAGGGACAACCGTCGACAACAAGAACATGCTTATCCACACCGCGCGCGAAAAATGGCCCTGGCGAGGGGCGGTCCTGGCTGTCCACGTTGCCCGTCTCACATCCTGGCTCTATGGCCTGATAGCTGTTGCCGCAGCCTGGGGCTTGGGCCTCGAGACCTTTGGGAGCCGTCGCGCGGCCCGCCTCACCGCCGCATGGCTCGCCTTCCATCCACAGTTCGTCTTCATCTCCAGCGTGGTCAGCAACGACGCCGCGGCCACTGCCCTGGCCACAGTGGTGCTTTGGCGTTGTGCCCGGATCTTGCGCCGCGGTATCCAGCGACACGACAGTCTGCTATTGGGTGTAGCAGTGGGGTTGGCCACCCTGGCTAAGACTAGTCTGCTGGCCCTGATCCCAGTCGGATTCGGGGCCATTGCCCTCGCACACGTGCTGCATCGAGGCAAGCACACGTCGTTCACCAACCGGTTCTCTCTCTCTTCTCTGGCCAGTTATCTGCTGGGCGTTGCCATCATAGGTGGATGGTGGTACGGCCGCAACTGGATGCTCTACCAGGACCCACTTGGCCTTAGCACACACCTCAGAACCCCCTGGGGACGTCCAGCAACGCTTTCCCTGCCAGGTCTCATCCCAGAGATCCCCCTGGTCTTGCGCTCATTCTGGGCAGCTTACGGGTGGGGACATGTGACATGGCCGCCAATCTACTACATACTGCTCTGGACATTGGCGCTTTGCCTCATCGCCGCAGCCCTCTGGACACTGGGGCTCATCTGGTACACATGGCTTAAACGCCCTCAAAAGAGACGAGGGACAGGGTTCTCCCTTCCAGAGCCATCGGTCCTGATAGCTACGCTCTCTCTCTTCTGGGCAGCCGCGATAGTCGCCGCGCTCGTCCACTGGATGCAACAGGTGGAGGCCCCTCATGGTCGCCTCCTCTTCCCGGCGTTAGGAAGCTGGGGGATTGCCCTCACATGGGGTGCGTTGGAGTTGCGGCATCGCTCACCCCGGCTCGGGATCTTCATCACGCGGGGTCTCCTGGGCCTCATGGCGACTCTAAGCATCCTGGCCCCAGGAGCCCGTATTGCCAGCACCTTCAGCATGCCGCGGCTCCTCTCGCCCTCAGAGATCACGGCCCGGTGTGAGACGCCGGTCAACCTGCATTACGACGACCTCGCCCAGCTCTCATGCTTGAAGATTGAGCCACAGCGAGTCAGGGTAGGAGAAAAGGTCGCCGTAAGCGCCTGCTGGATCGCCCTGGCTCCTATCGACCGGGACTACACCGTCTTCGTGCACATCCTGGGTCCAGACATGATGCGTGTTGGAGAGCGCCATACATACCCAGGACTGGGCAGGTATCCCACAAGCCTATGGTCACCGGGATTGGGGTTCTGCGAGACCTATCGCGTGCAAATCGCCACCTGGGCTGAGGCGCCCCTGCGCTATCAGGTGGAAATTGGCCTTTTTGAGCCCGAGACCGGCGCACGACTGCCTGCCACTGATGGCCTGGGTCACTCTATGGCTCCCCCGGTGGCAGGGCACCTGGTGATCACGCCACTTGAACCCTTCGAGCCAAGACCCAGCCGCTTAGTCGCTGCCCACCTAGGTGAAGGGATTGAGTTGCTCGGTGCAGATGTTCCTGAAGGCGCTCAAACCGGCGACCGCGTCCCCATCACCCTCTATTGGAAGGCCAAACATACTCTCGCCCACGACTATGTCGCTTTCGTCCACCTGTGGCGACCTGGGGACAACGCACCTCTCGCACAACACGACAGTCAGCCCCGCGCAGGTTGGTACCCAGTATCCGCGTGGGGCCCTAACGACGTCATATCGGACACACACATCCTGGAGATTCCCTCGGCGATGACGCCTGGCACCTACCCCTTATGGGCCGGGCTGTACGATCCCATGGATGGGACGCGGCTTGCAGCCTACGGCCCGGACGGGCGTTACACGGACGACCTAGTCCCCCTCGGCACAATCGAAGTGCAGCCACCGCCCTGAATCCGGGGTGCAGAGAGAGGCGGATAGTCCCTACCTCACGAACCCGCGGCCTGCCTTGAAACAGGTCTGCGTGCCATTGCCCGCAAACTCGACCAACCAGGACCAGCGCTGAAAAGCGCAACCAGAGCCATGCAGACCGCAGAAGTGAGACACCAGGCGCAGGTTGCGCCGATGACAAAAGGCTCCAAGAACGTAAGGTAGATAGAAAAAGCCAATCCGAAAAGCGCCATGAGTAATCTTAGCGCAGAAGCGTACGTCCTGACAGTAGCCCGCCCCCATACCGCCAACACTGTTGTCCCCAAGAGAGCGAGATAACCCAACACTCCCAGGACAGCGACCGGCACCATACCAAAGAGCATTGCATACTGGCTCTGCTGTACTGCATTGCAATCGCCGACCGGACCACACACCGCCGCGCTCCCCGTTGTCTCGACGTGAGCCAAGTACGAGGCGGCACCGAGCCCGACTAGAAGCACCAAGAAAAGCCCGCCAGCGCCGACGCGCTTCGCCAGCGCTTCCTGCCAACCCCGTGGCTTGATCACCAGAATCAGGACAACAGTTAATCCCACAAGCACTAACGTGGACAGAGTGTTCCCGACGGGGTCCTGCAGGAACCGGGCCCGCCAATCTCGATCCACAGCCCCATTGCCCCCTTCCAGACTGCGTACAGCTTCGGCCATCCCAGGCAAGTCCGGCCAATCTGTCCCCCCCTGTTGCAGAGCATCATCGATAAGGCCCGGTAACTCAGTTGGAATATCCCGCGAGCCTATCAGTACATGGTCACCAATGAGCACGACCGGCACACCTACCATCGAAGGCCGATACTGGTTGACGTAAGCATGGAACAGCGCCTCGCCTTCAGAGGTGCTGATATCGATCGAGACAATGCGCAACTGGTCCCCGTAGTGGGACGCCAACGCAGGAAGGATCTCGTCCATGACCATGTGGCAATGGGGACAACTGGGATGATAGAAGAACACAATGCGTACGATGGCTTGGTCAGCATTTGCGGTAACCGGCACGCTAAGCACCAGTAGACCTACAAGAACGCACACAAGAGCTCTAGAGCACCATGTCAACGGATTCATCAAGTTCCCTCCAGAGACCCGCAACGGGCTTGAGCCCGAACCGTGTCGACGCAATATGCTTAATCATAACCGACACTGCACACCGGGCAATGCCCACAGCGCAGACTTCACCAAGCCGTCTCTCAGGCCACAGACGTCATGTCACCCACTTAGCCCACTAACTCTCAGGCAGGAGCACGCCCACAGAGGACATGCCAGCCTCGAAATTGTGTTGACATTTCTGCGTCCGGAGTCTAGGATACTGACCCCTGATGTACAAGTGTGAATATCCAATGGCAAGGAGGGCATAGATGAAGACGATCGACGATCTCAAAGCTGCATTTGCTGGTGAGTCACAGGCTAACCGCAAGTATCTGGCGTGGGCCAAGCAGGCAGAGCGTGAGGGACACCCTGGCGTGGCGCGCCTCTTCCGGGCGGTCGCCGCTGCAGAGACCGTACATGCCCACAACCACTTCCGGACCCTGGGTGAGATCAAGGCCACCAGTGAGAATCTCAAGGCCGCCATCGCGGGCGAGAACTACGAAGTCGTGACGATGTATCCTGACTTCCTTGCCGATGCACAGGAGGAAGGACATACCAGAGCAGCACGATCCTTCGAGTGGGCATGGGAGGTCGAGAAAATCCACGAGAAGCTCTATACCGCAGCCTTGGAGAAGATCTCTAAGGGAGAAGAACTCGAGGAAGCGACGTACTGGGTCTGCGGCACCTGTGGCCACACGTTTGTCGGCGACGAACCACCTGAGCGATGCCCTATCTGCGGCGCGAAGCGGACTGGTTATATGCGCATTGAGTGACGGATACACGACCAGAGCACATATGGCGTGAATACCTCCGGGGCACCAGAGTGCCCCGGTCGGTGCTGATCCTGAGGCGTGTGGAGAGCCTGCCACCAAAGCCAATACAATGTCTTCAGCGTACGATCTCCCAGTCTATCCTGCCGCTTCGAGGGGTTAAGCCCAGATGAGACAGCCCATTGCAACGTTTACCAGGTAGGTTTCGTATCTAAGACACATCGAAATCAAACCATTACTAGGCAATCAGGAGGACCTATGTCAGCAAATGAGAAACATCGAAAAACGCCGTGGGTTCTGCTCCCATTCCTGATGGTTTGGAACCTGGCAACCTGGGCCCTGAGGATAACTGGCCGTCTCGTCATCGCTCTCTCGGGTATCATCGCCATGGCCCTGGGCATCAGTCTTACTTTGACAGTCATTGGCGCAGTCGTGGGTGTTCCCTTGATCGTCTTTGGATTCCTCCTCATGTTGCGCAGTATCTTCTAGTCGGTTCCCATCATCTCCAATCGCCATGGACGTGCAGCACAGAGCCATCGAGATACAGGGACTGACGCGGCGCTTTGGGGAAACCCTCGCGGTTGACCACCTGGACCTTAATATCCTGGCCGGCGAAATCTTTGGCCTGCTGGGCCACAATGGCGCTGGCAAGACGACAACCGTACGGTTACTCAATGGGGTCTTGACACCCACTGCGGGCCATGTGCGCGTCTTGGGCCTTGATCCCATCACCCAAGGCACCATCCTGCGCAGGCAGACGGGCGTATTGACTGAGACGGCAGCCGTTGAGGAACGCCTGACAGGCCGCGAGATCCTCACATGCTTTGCCCACCTCTATAGACTGCCTAAGAACATGATTGAGCACCGTATCGCTGACCTTCTTGACGAGTTTGGCCTGGCGGAATATGCCGATGATCTCGCAGGCACCTACAGTAAAGGGATGCGACAACG
>CAYLRT010000001.1:84625-85792 GCA_964385885.1 uncultured Anaerolineales bacterium
ACTCCAACAGGGTGTCCACCTGCACATTGAGCTGAGTGAGATCACACCGTCCATCCAGAGAGCAGTCGAGGACTTCAGTGACATCCAAGAGGTCGACTGGGACAGAACACACCGCGTGTTGAGCTTGCGAGTGCCCGTCCGCGAGATGATTCCCCCACTGCTTACCGCCCTGGTAGAGGCAGGAGCTCAGATCTTCAGCGTGGTGCCTCAAGAACCCACGTTGAAGGATGTCTATTTCGCGCTCCATACAGGGGCAAGACCCCACCCGAGCACCGGAGACGAACAATGAAGCCCCTTCAAAAACCAGACTGGCGTTCTGTGCATGCCCTCATGGCCCGAGACCTGCTGGTCGTCCGACGAAGCAAGAGCGTGATACTTCCCATCATCCTTGTCCCTCTGCTTCTCCTGGTCCTCTTGCCTGCCGGTATCTGCATCGCCATGCCCATGATGGACACCGCAGATACATACCAGGACCTGAAGCAGCTTATGGCCATGATACCCCCAGAGATGCAAGCAGATTTTGCCTACGACACTCCCCAGCAGACTCTCCTGGCCTTGATCCTGGTTCACATGTTCGCACCGCTTTTTCTGATCCTTCCCATGATGGTCGCCAGTACCATTGCCGCTGGCAGTTTTGCCGGCGAGAAGGAACGCAAGACCCTGGAGGCCCTCCTCTATACCCCCCTTTCCGATCTGGAACTGATCCTGGGGAAGGTCATGAGTGCATGGTTGCCAGCCCTCGGGGTGACTATGGTCGGCTTCCTACTGTATAGCATTGTCGTCAATGCAGCCGGTTGGCCCACCATGGGCCGCGTGTTTTTCCCGAACGCTCTGTGGGTCGCTTTGGTGATATGGGTCGCGCCGGCAGCCGCCGGCCTAGGGCTGAGCGCCGTCGTCCTCATCTCATCAAAGGTGAGCACGTTCCAGGATGCTTACCAGCTCAGCGGGATGGTCGTCTTGCCAGTGGTTTTACTGATGCTAGGCCAGGTTGGGGGCGTCATCTATCTGAGCCTGCCATTCGTTTTGCTCATTGGCATGCTCCTGTGGCTAATTGATGCAGGCCTGCTCTGGCTTGGCGTGCGCACGTTCCGGCGCACAGAGATCATTGCCCGCCTCTGACCCGCAGCAACCCCAACTGGTTACAACCATTCCTGTTGGGGTGAGGCA
>CAYLRT010000001.1:85892-92424 GCA_964385885.1 uncultured Anaerolineales bacterium
ACGGCAGCCAACATCGAGGCGATCAAGCTCCGGGGTGGCATCGAGCTGATCGATGAAGAGGGACGACGACGCTTTGGGCCCTTGGCATGCGTCACGAGCAGCATGGAGGAAGCATTGGCCGAGGCTTCCCTGGTAATGGTGGTCATCCCGGCCAGCGGACACCGCGATGTGGCCCAGTTAGCTGCGCCTCACCTCCGTGATGACCAGATTGTCGTCCTGAACCCTGGTCGCACCGGTGGAGCACTGGAGTTCTATGGCACCCTCATGCAGATGGCGTGTCCTGCCCGTCCCATTGTCTGCGAGGCAGAGACTTTCCTTTTTGCCGCCCGCAGCACTGGCCCGGCGGAGGCCCACATCTTTCGCACCAAGTTCTCTGTACCAGTGGCCGCGATGCCCACGCGACGCACAGAAGAGGCTCTCTCTCTAATCCGCCAGGCCTACCCTCAGTTCATCCCAGCGCCCAGTGTGCTCCACACCAGCCTGAACAATATGGGAGCGATCTTCCACCCGGCACTGACGCTCCTAAACGCCGGATGGATCGAGAGCACGCGAGGCAGCTTTGAGTTTTACATGGATGGTGTCACACCTTCGACCGCTCGCGTGCTGGAGGTGCTCGATCGCGAACGGGTCACGGTGGCGGCCGCCCTCGGCATCCGTGCACAGACAGCTCAAGAATGGCTGCGCCGTGCGTACAACGCTCAGGGGAGGACTCTCTACGACGCCATGCACGCCAACTCAGGATACGCAGGGATCAAAGCGCCGCCTATCCTGGATCATCGTTACATCTTTGAGGAGATACCCTGCAGTCTGATCCCCATCACTGAACTGGGCCATCAATACGGCGTCGATACCCCTACCATGCAGACCATGATCCATCTGGCCAATATCATCCACGGTAAGGACTACTGGCGTGAAGGCCGCACCCTGGACAGGCTGGGAGTGCGCGGCATGTCGGTGCAAGAACTACATCAGTATGTCGCCACGGGCGAACGTTCTTGACCACTGTGGGGAAAGGAGATGGGTCCATGCGGATCCTTGCAGGAGCTTTGGGAGACTGTGTTCACGTCGCTGGAGTCTTACACTTCCTCACTCTTGCCGAAGGTATGGGACACGAGGTGCGCTTTACTGGCCCAGCCACAGACCCAGAGACCTGGGCAGAGCTTGCACGCGAATTTCAGCCCGACCTCATTGGTGTCAGTTACCGTCTGACGCCCGAGACTGCTCGGCGGACACTGCAGGAATTTTGGGAAGTGATGCGGGCGGCAGGCCTCAGCGACCGCACCTTCGTGTTTGGGGGCACTCCTCCGGTGGCTGCGGTTGCGCGTGAGCTCGGGTTCTTCGACGCCGTATTCGACGGCAGCGAGCCAACCGCCACCATCATCCAGTATCTACAGCAAAAGCCAGGGGAAATAGAAACCCAGGCCACGCCGCCCCAAGACGTGATAAGTCGTATCCAATGGAAGGCTCCCTACCCGCTACTACGCCACCACTACGGCATTCCGGCTGAGACGATCGAACCCACAGTAGAGGGCATCATGCGCATAGCCGAGGCCCAGGCGCTTGATGTGATCTCGTTGGGAGCCGATCAAGAAGCACAGGAGCATTTCTTCCACCCAGATCTTCAGAATCCACGTAGCAGGGGGGCTGGCGGTGTGCCCTTTCGTACCGAGGAAGATCTGCGCCGCCTGTACCAAGCCAGCCGCCGTGGCAATTTCCCCCTGATGCGATCCTACTCGGGGACTGCTGATCTCCTCCGTTACGCTGACATGCTGGTTCGAACCATTCACAATGCCTGGTGTGCGACTTCACTCTTTTGGTTCAATGCCATGGATGGACGGGGACCAATGGATCTGGAGACCTCCATCCGTGAGCACCAGGCTCTGATGGCCTGGCACGGGGAGAGGGGCATCCCCGTAGAGGGCAATGAACCCTATCACTGGGCAATGCGTGACGCGCCCGACGTCATCTCAGTGGCCGTTTCCTACCTCTATGCGCACAATGCCAAGCTGGCTGGCGTGCGGGACTATATCACGACCTACATGTTCGAAAGCCCCCCACAGCTTTCGAACGCTATGGACCTGGCTAAAGCATTGGCTCAGATCCGGGTCGCTGAGTCATTTGCTGATCAGGGATTCCGGGTTTGGCGCCAAACCCGCACCGGGCTGCTCAGCTATCCGGTGGACCAGGCAAAAGCGCGCGCGCATCTGGCTGAGTCGATTTACCTCCAGATGGCCCTTGACCCTTCGATTGTGCACGTCGTCAGCTACTGCGAGGCCGATCACGCAGCCACCGCCGACGAAGTGATCGAGTCCTCGGCCATGGCCCAGCAAGTCATCGAGACAGCCCTCAGGGGACAGCCTGATCTCACCTGTGACCCCAAAGTCCAGGGACGGGCCGAGGAACTGGTGAGCGAGGCCATGACCCTCGTCGAGGCTATCCGACGCCTGGGTGAAGGAAAGTATGAGGATCCCTTGAGTGACCCAGCCAACTTGGCACACGCAGTGTACGTTGGGCTGCTGGATTGTCCCCAGCTCAAGGCAAATCCTTTCGCTCGAGGCGCAATCCGTACCCGGGCGATTGAAGGTGCTATCGTCGCGGTTGATGAATCGGGGCATCCCCTGTCCGAGCGTGAGAGGATCCGCACCTTGGGACTCGGCCTGGTGTGATGACACGGGCAGGGCATCCACAGTTCCCGCCGGTGCGACGATCACGCCATACAACAAAAAGGGACCCGTTTGTAACGGGTCCCTTTGTCAGTTTCGGAGATCAGGCAACGGCCTCTACCTCCGGCTCCAGAGCCTTGGAGAAGCTCAGACCCTCCTGACCTTCCGCATAGTCCACGTAGATCGTGTCTCCTGGCCCAAACCGACCTTCCAACACGGCCAACGCTAGCGGATCCTGCAGTTCACGCTGGAGCGCTCGCTTCAGCGGCCGCGCACCAAACACCGGATCATAGCCTTTGTCGGCCAGGTACACCTTAGCGCTCTCCGAGAGCACGACATCCATCTGTTGCTGCTTCAGCAGCCTCCTCAGACGCTCCACCTGGATATCGACAATAGCCAGCAGATCCTCCTTCGTCAGGCTGCTGAACAGGATAATCTCATCAATCCGGTTCAGGAACTCGGGCCTAAACGCACGATCAAGTTCCTGCATAACCTGACTGCGGGCAGCCTCCGGCCCCATCTCCTTGATCCAACGGCTCCCGATGTTGCTGGTCATGATGATGATCGTATTGGTGAAATTCACCGTTCGGCCATGTCCATCCGTCAGCCGGCCTTCGTCTAGCAACTGAAGTAGCACATTGAAGACCTCGCTATGCGCCTTTTCGATCTCATCCAACAGAATGACGCTGTATGGACGACGGCGCACAGCCTCTGTAAGCTGCCCACCTTCCTCATAGCCCACATATCCAGGCGGCGCGCCGATGAGCCGTGACACCGTATGGCGCTCCTGATACTCGCTCATGTCGATGCGAATCATCGCCTCTTCAGTGTCGAAAAGGAACTCCGCCAGTGCCCGCGCAAGCTCTGTCTTGCCTACACCGGTCGGCCCTAGGAACAGGAAGGTACCAATCGGGCGGTTCGGGTCCTGCAGTCCGGCTCGCGCCCGTCGCACCGCATTCGACACAGCGGCCACCGCCTCATCCTGGCCGACCACCCGCTTATGCAGCTCCTCTTCCATTCTCAGGAGCTTCTCCCGTTCGCTCTCCATCAGGCGTGACACAGGTATGCCTGTCCAACTCGATACGACCCGCGCGATCTCCTCCGGCCCGACCTCATAGTTGAGCAGGGGATGCTCACCCTGAACCTTGCGCAATGCCTGCTCGGCTTGGGCAAGCTGCTCCTGAAGCTCATGGGCACGCCCGTAGCGTAGCCGCGCAGCTTCTTCGAAGTCCTGAGCACGCTCAGCGCGCTCGATATCCTGCTGCAGTTGCTCGATGTCTTTCTGCAGCGCTTGAATCCTCTCGATATGTTCTTTCTCCTGCATCCACTGGCCTGTCAGAGCCTGGCTCTTCTCTTGAAGCTCAGCGATCTCGTGCTCAAGCTCCTGCAGCCGCTTCCGGCTGGCTTCATCCTTCTCTTTACGCAATGCCGTCCGCTCGATCTCCAGCTGCATCAGCCGCCGGTCGACCTCATCCAGTTCCGTCGGCTTGGAGTCAATCTCCAACCGCAGTCGAGCCGCAGCTTCATCAATAAGATCAATGGCCTTGTCAGGCATGTTACGGTCTGTGATGTACCGCTCAGCCAGTGTGGCAGCCGTGACCAATGCCGCATCCTGGATGCGCACACCGTGATGTGTTTCGTAGCGCTCCTTCAAACCGCGCAGGATGCTGATCGTCTCCATCACATCCGGCTCATCCACGAAGACGGGCTGGAAGCGCCGCTCCAGAGCCGCGTCTTTCTCAATGTACTGCCGATACTCATCAAGTGTCGTAGCACCGATGGTATGCAGCTCGCCTCGTGCCAGCATAGGCTTGAGGATGTTGCCGGCATCCATCGCACCCTCGGCACGCCCTGCACCAACCACCGTGTGAAGCTCGTCGATAAAGAGAATGATCTTTCCCTCCGACTGAGCAATCGCATTGAGCACAGCCTTCAAGCGCTCCTCGAATTCACCACGATATTTCGCTCCAGCGATGAGCGCTCCCATATCAAGCTGGAAGATCTCCTTGTCACGCAGACTCTGAGGGACGTCCCCGCGCACGATGCGTTGGGCCAGGCCTTCAACAATGGCCGTCTTACCTACCCCGGCATCTCCCACCAACACAGGATTGTTCTTGGTTCGCCGGGAGAGAATCTGCATGACCCGTCGGATCTCCTCGTCTCGCCCGATGACTGGATCGAGCTTCCCTTGATGAGCCAATTGCGTCAGATTCCGTCCATACTTCTGCAGGGCATCATAGGTCGCTTCCGGCGTGGGTGTCGTCACGCGCTGAGACCCGCGAATGCTGCTCAAGGCACGTAACACACCCTCACGGTCAATCCCCTGTGCAGCGAGGAACCGTGCGATCTCTCCCGCGCTTGAGTCGGCCATGGCCATCAGAACATGCTCTGTACTGACATACTCATCGCGCAATGACTGAGCTTCCCGTTCTGCCATCTGCAGAATACGCGAAACCACTGGCGACACCCCAACCTGCCCGCCTCGCGCCCGTGGTTTGCGGTCAATCATCTGCTCGAGATCACTCCGCAAGCGTTGTGGGTCAGCTCCCAGCGCGAGTACAATGCGGGGCACAACGCCATCAGTCTGCTCAAGCAATGCCAACAGCAGATGCTCTGGGTCGATCTGCGGGTTACCCCGCTCCGTCGCCAACCCCTGAGCTCGTAGCAGTGCCTGTTGTGTCTTCTCTGTATACCGATTAGGATCCATACTTACACCTCCAATTACCGCCAACGTGGTGTGCCATAAGATGACGCAACATGGCACCACATCAACGTTAGCCTATTCTTCTCCTACAGTCAGCAGCGGGGATGAGACAAAGAAACCTCCCCTTATCCATCCTGATAGAGCAAGATTCCGTACTTTTCCCTTCCCTCGCCGTAACCATGGTACGGGTTCAACGTTAGAATAGGATAAACAAAGCATCAGAATCACATTGGAAGCCTACACTCAGCTTACCGGTCCCACGAGATCGTTGACACACTCAAAGGCAAGCTTATAATCAGCCGCATTATTCTATCCCTGACCGCCACTCACCAGACGGTAACAGGAGAGAGGGGAGAGTTCAAATGACAGGGAAGCTGGCAATTATTCCGGCAGAATCGGCCGCGGAGAGAGACAAGCTGATCAAGTTTCAGTGGCAGGTCTACAAAGGAGACCCTTATTGGGTCCCACCGCTCATGTCTGAGCGACGCACATTGCTCGATCCCGAGCGTCACCCTTTTCACGAACACGCAAAGGTTCGGTACTTCACTGCACAGCGTGATGGCCGCATTGTGGGCACCATCGCAGGTATCATCAACCACCGGCACAACGAGTACTGGAATGACCACACAGGGTTCTTCGGGCTGTTCGAGGTCCTGCCTGGTGAAGAGGAGGCCGCCCATGCGCTGTTACGCACAGCTGAGGCCTTCTGCCGCGATGAGGGCATGGACGCTATCCGGGGTCCCATGAACTTCTCCCAGAACGAGGAATGCGGTCTCCTGGTCGACGGCTGGAATGGGCCGCCTGTCATCCTGATGTCGTACAACCCTCGCTACTACGTAGACATGATCGAAAGCGCCGGCTATAGCAAAGCTCAGGATCTGCTTGCCTACCTGACCGATCTACGGCAGATCCAGCCGGACGGAACAGGGATCAATCCCAAGCTCCTGCGTGTGGCTGACCATGTTCGGCGCCGGGGTGATATCACTATTCGCACTCTGGATATGGGACATTTCCAACGGGATGCCGCGCTTTTCAAAGAGATCTACAACAAAGCCTGGTCCAAGAACTGGGGGTTCGTTCCCCTCACCGAGGGTGAGCTGGAAAATGAGATCATGGAACTGAAGCCCATCGTCGATCCCGAGATTACCTTCTTCGTCTACAAAGG
>CAYLRT010000001.1:92524-106781 GCA_964385885.1 uncultured Anaerolineales bacterium
TCATGGAACTGAAGCCCATCGTCGATCCCGAGATTACCTTCTTCGTCTACAAAGGTGATCAACCGGTGGCGGCTGGTCTCCCGCTCCCCGATCTCAATCAAGCCCTGCATCGAGCCTATCCAAGGCCCGATGTCCCTGAGTGGTGGACCATGGCCAAATTGTTCTACTACTGGAAGGTCCGCAAAGTCATCACCACTGTGCGGGCGTTCGCGGGCGGCGTCATCGAGGATTACCGCGGCCAGGGTCTCCATGCACTGATGATTGTCGAAGGTTTGAAACGCTGCGTCAAACGCTACCAGCAACTGGAGGTCTCCTGGGTGCTCGAGAGCAACATCCCTATGCGGCAGACAGCCGCCCACATGGGCGCCAAGCTCTATCGCACCTACCGTATCTACCAGAAACCTCTATAGAGTCCTCTTCGCGCTTGTGACACACAAAGCGCCCATGGGGCTTGTCTTGAGCCCCATGGGCGCTTCTAACATGCCCACTGAGTTAGTTAGTGCGCACCATCACGATTATTGACGCAGATGTCCTTTAGTATTTCCTCACAATGGGGCGATAGGCCGCAGGCTGCCGGGCCAATACGATCTGAGACTCTTCACGCCGATGACGGACATCGTCCAGGTCAAGGCGTACAATCACATAGCCTTCCTCCGGCTCCTCCAGTGCCGCCAACACTTCACCACCAGGTGAGAGAACCGCACTCTGACCAGCGAATAAATAGGACGGCTCCTCTCCAATGCGATTGGCAGCAGCGATAAAGATGTCGTTCTCGTAGGCCCGAGCCACCAACAGAGTCCGCCAAATGTCGGCGTTCTCCATTTGCCAGGCTGCTGGCAACAGGATGATCTCCGCGCCGCTTAGCATCAGGCTGCGGGCGACCTCAGGAAACGCCAGGTCCCACCCGATCATCACGCCGATGAGCCCGACTTCAGTCTCGAAGGGCTTGATCTGGTAGCCTGGACGGAAGACCAGACGTTCCTCAGCCGGCAGGTGCACCTTACGATATTCACCTGCAACCTCCCCGTCCGAGCCGATCAGGACAGCTCCATTGTACAGCACCGTCTCCACACTTTCCTTGACTGCCATGCCCACGAGGACATGGACCCCAAATTCACTGGCGTGCTGTCCCAGGATATTTGTCACGGCACCTGGCACCCGTTGGGCCATCTGTGCGAAACGCGCGCCACCCTCATAGCCAGTCACTGCAAGCTCAGGGAACACGATGATGTCCACCGGCTGGTCAGTGGCAATACGAGTAATCATGTCGGCCATCTTGCCGACGTTGTCTTCCATCTTGGCAAGCTGAGGCGCCATCTGGACAACAGCAACATTGAGCTCACGCATACCCACTCCTTTTCATGATGAAGATCAGGCCCTTACAAGTCCGCCCGCACGGGTTCCCGGTGGGCATCCACCGAGTCACAGCCCCATCTTGGGGCGTCGCATGTAAGTCAAGACAGAGGCAAGTTCCGGCGGCAGGGGTGACACAAACCGCACCTTCTCACCCGTCGCCGGATGCTGCAGCATCGCGCTGCTCAGATGTAGAAAGAGCCGATCCCGAAGCATCGACTGATACCTGCGGCCATAGATGCGATCTCCAACAACGGGGAAGCCGTACCAGGAGAGATGCACACGGATCTGATGCAAACGCGCGCTCTCTGGCTGGACCTCCAGCAGGGTGTAGTGCTTGCCCCGGTCCCGGTAATGCTCGTGGCTTCGGACCCTCGTTCGCACTGGACGGCCCGTCCGGGTGACAGCCAGGCGCCGACGTGCATGGTTCAGGTTGCCAATGGGCTCATCGATCAGGTGCTCACCCTGCAACTTACCTTCGACTAGCACCGAATAGGTATACACAATACGGCCGTGCTTCAACGCCCGCCGCAGTTCGTGGTAAACTGCTTCATCCTTGGCAATCACGACCAACCCTGAGGCGTCACGATCCATCCTGGTGATCACACCTGCGCGTTCAACGCCTCCCACATGCGCGATGGTCGGATAGTGGCGAGCCACCCTCTCCGCCACTGACAGAGGCTCTACACCTTGCCGTCGACTGACAGCCACACCAGCGGGCTTATCTACAACAAGAAGGACTGCATCCTCGTAGAGGACCGGGAGTGGTGCTCCTTCTTCCTCGGGGATGCTCAACGATGGCGCCCTCAGGGCCCAGTTCACGAGGTCCACTTCCACAGTGTCCCCGGCCTGCAGATGCACTCCGGGACTGTGGGGAGCTTGGCCATTCACCAGGATCCTACCCCCGGCCAGCAGCGCCCGAATATCGTCCTTCCGAAGATCCGATCGCCATAGCACTAACAACTGGTCGAGCCGCAGAGGCTCTTCAGCCACCAGCGAAACGAGATCAGACCGCTGTCGCTCGCCCTCCTCAGTCAACACCAGTTCCTTCAACCTCCGCCGCGGACAGACGCCGGGGCTCCAACAGCATGGAATCCAGAAGCAGCAGCCCCACCCCAACCACTACTGAGGCGTCAGCCAAGTTGAACACGGGCCAGGTGCGGAACGGCCAGAAGTTGACATCCAGAAAATCGACCACGTAGCCTCGCAGCAGCCGATCGATGATGTTGCCCAACGCGCCCCCCACCACAAGGCCCAATGCGAGGTGATTCCACCATTCAGGCCCCACCACCTTTGTTCGGAAGATCACCGCGCCCAACGCAACGACAATCGAAAAGGCCAGGAAAAGGTATCCCCGTCCCGGGAACAATCCAAAGGCAATCCCGGTATTGTGCACAAAGGTGAAAGAGAAGACGGGTGCCATCCATGAGATCAAATCGACTGGTTCCATTAGGGGAAGATTGGCCGCCACCAGCGCCTTGGTGATTTGATCCAATACCACAACAGCCAAGACCGCGCCATAGAATAGGCCCGTCGTCCGGCTTGACTTCACCGTAGCGCGCTCATGCGATAGGGACACTGATTCCATAACGCCCACAGAGACCTCACCGCTGCTGCTCGAGGCGCACCTGACAACTCATGCAGTACCGGGCTTCGGGCATCACTTCCAACCGTGGGAGGTCAATCCGCGTGCCGCACGACTCACAGATCCCGTACGTACCATCCTCGAATTTCGCGAGTGCATGTTGAACATCACGATAGGTCTGCTGTAGGCGCCGAGCCAGGCCGAAATCGCGCTCCTGCTCGAAGACTTCAGTCGCGGCATCCGCCATGTGGTTGCTGTATCCCACCCCATCCTCACGGACCTCGCGGTTGATGTCCTCCAACTGCGATCGCAGCGCCGCGAGTTTCTCCTCAAGTAATTGATGCAGTTCTGCATAAGATGCTGGCATACCATCTCCCTCAACCGTTCGATGTCTCAAATTCTACTCGAGTTCACATGGAAGACAAGACATGGTCATCCACAGTCCCTTCGCTACGATGATCTGTGACGACGGAACTTGGGAGGAAAGGGAGCGCTCTTCACCCTTCCGTAATCCCTTTGTAACAACAAATCTGCCACCCTGCAGTACAATGAGTGTAGCATGCAAGTGCAGTCTAGCGGGTTTGGTGTAGGATTCTAGAAGAGTTTTACGTTTCTTAGCTTATGCGAGGAGGATCGAGATGATCAAGAAGCGCTGGTTACCACTCGTGGTGGTTCTTACCATCCTTGTCGGTCTATTGCCTCAGATGGTAGCGGCCCAAAGTCCGAATTACTACACGTCCGTTATCCTGAGCGATATTACGTCCGGCGCACCAGTGGTCGGCGGTACCTTCACGACTGATCTGAGCCTGTCAATCGTGAATAATGCCACCCCACAACTTGGGGTGATGGGCGCAGATGTCTGGATCCGCTTTGATCCGGCGATCTTGGCCGTGGATGATGCAGATGACAATCCCGCCAACGGCATTCAGGTCAGCATTTCGACCGAGTTCTTCGGCGGCTCCGTATTTGTCGCCGCCAACGAAGTCGCCGCCTGTCCGAGCGGTGGAACCTGCGTCCATCTGGCATTGAGTCACTCGGGTGCCCCTATCACCAACCGCACCGGCAAGATCGCTACGATCACATGGGCTGGACTGGCAGCGGGAGACGGGGCACTTGAGGTAGCACTTCCGGAGACAGTGCTTGCTGACGAGAACGGGGCAGACGTCCCCATCAACAGCACCACTGTACCTGCCATCGCCGTAATGGAGCCGGGGACTATCTCGGGTCAGGTTCTACGTCAGGGGACACGGACCGATCACGCCGGTACCGAGGTCGTGGCCTACAACGCAGGTGGTGGCGTTGTTGGCACTGCCACAACCCAGGCCGATGGTAGTTTCGACTTGATTGTGCCAATCGGGGGATCCTACCTGGTCCAGGCAGCTTACAACGGCTACCTCAAGGCACAGAAGAGCAGCGTCTATGTGGTGGGAGCTGCCGTCGATCTAGGGACCACCACCATCCTGGGCGGCGATGTCAATAACGACAACAACGTCAACATCCTCGATATCGTGACGATCATCAGCCGCTATGGGACTACGGGGTGGACCTCAGCTGAGCCTACCGATATCAATGACGACGGCGAAGTGAACATCTTCGATCTGACAATCGCGGCAGGCAACTTCGGACGCTATGGCCCACTGGCATGGTAGACGGCCAATCGACCAAATAGGAGGATAAGATCATGAAGTCCAATCGAGTGTTACGTTTGTTGAGCGCATGGCTCCTGCTCGCAGCGGCTCTGATAAGCACGCCAACACCCCAGGCTCTGGCAGCCGATCCTGTCGTCAAGATCGTGCCCGCCACCAGCACCATCCAGGTGGGAGAGACCGTCGTGGTGAGCGTGACGGTCGAAAACGTCAGCAACCTCTTTGGAGCCGAATTCCATCTCTCCTTCGACGCCAGTACCCTCGAGGTCGTTGATGCCGACGCAGGCACAGAAGGCGTTCAGATCAGCATGGGGGACTTTCTTGCTCCAGACTTCGTGGCCCAGAACCTGGCTGACAACGCCACTGGGACGATCGACTTCGCTATCTCTCAAATGGCCCCTCACGGTGCAGTGAGCGGCAGCGGCACACTGGCCACGATCACCTTCAAGGGCAAGGCGGCCGGGACAGCCAGCGTGAGTTTCACCAACGTTCTGCTGGCGGATGCGGGCGGAGGACAGATTCCCTCCTCCTCACAGAACGCTACTGTCACTGTAACCAGCGGTGCAACGGCAACTCCTGCACCCACCACACCGGCGCCTACGACACCGGCTCCGACCGCGTCGCCGACAGCCCCACCCGCTTCATCATGCACCATCCAGGGGTACCACACGGTACGAGCAGGGGAGACGCTCTACTCCATCGGACGCGCCTATGCCACAGATCCCAACGCCATCGCCGCATGCAACGGCATTGTCAATCCCAGCCTTATTTATGTGGGCACCCAATTGGGAATCCCAGTGGCTCCCTGGTCACCGATCCCACCCGGTCCTGTCGCCGTACGCCAGTTTACCCCAGATGGCAGCACGCCTGCCCCCTCGCCATCGACCGGCTGCCGTTATTACCATACAGTCCAATGGGGAGACACCCTGACGGCCATCGCAGTTCGTTATGGCTCTGACATCTGGAGCATTGGTCTCGCCAACTCCATCTCCAACCTGAACCTCATCTACACCGGACAGGTGTTGTGCATCCCGTAAAGACTGCACCAGACTCAGCCGGTCACACAGGGTCGCGTCGCGGCAAGATGCCGCGACGCGACTCCATTTACCGGGTTACAAGCTCAGTGCACCGCACAACGGTACAGGAACAGCGAAACTCCGGTGAAGTAGTAAGCCTCGTCTGTGCGACACGTGGTATCCAACCATGCTTTCACCAACTCACGCGCGTCCCACAGAGCGACTTCAGAGTAAACAAGCCATACACGTTGGGTATCTCCTACGATGCGCACCATCTCCTGGGTGACGTAACTCTCGCCTACCTGATAGCGGCCATCCGGCAACTGCCAATTCGTATATGGCGCCTCCGCCCATCTTCCCAGATCGCCATCTGCATAGAACGCATACACATGATGATTGTAAGGAATCTGAAACAACAGAAGATCATCCTGTCCGCGTCGGGCGGCAATGACTTCCACCACGCGCTCGAACTGTGGTTTGATAGGATGAGCCATCTGCATCAACAAGCCATGGAGGTTGACGATCATCAACAGTGCCAGCAGGACAGCGGCCAGCGAGGGGCATCGGCGCCTCAAGGCATCTAGTCCGACCCCACCTAAGATATAGAAAGCTGGTGCGCTCCAGATCAAATACCGATCGGTGAAGATCGGACTGCGCAAGGAGACAAGCCACACGGCCAGTAAGGGGAGAATGAGCCAGACCCCCAACTGAACCAGCCGCACCCTCCGGCTCAACGCCAGCCGTACGAGCCCAGCCCATATCAACAGTGCAAAAGCTGTGACGATGACCCATAGTCTCGCTTCCCCACCCCAGCTTCCCTGATAGATGCCAGCGCTCCACCCCGTCAGCAGCATCTGTGCCATCTGCCCCAGCGAATAGCGGGGAAAACCTGTCGCCCGCTGTTGCAGGAGGAGGGGAAGTTGCCACTGCAGAAGTGGAAGATAGGGCAACACGAGCCCGGCAAGCACCAGCACACCCCCAACTACCGCTCGGGGGTGGCGGTCCCTGCAGAGCAGGAACCAGAGTACCAACACCGGAACCAGAAGAGCTGTCAGAATGTGGCTGTAGAACGCCAAACTCGTTGCCACCAACACCACTCCCCACCATGCCAGGCGAGATGTTTGACAAGCTCTATCCAAGGCATAGCACGCCAGCAGTACCAGAAAGGGCACCCACGTGTACATCTTGACTTCCTGGGCATACCAGACCATGTATGGTGACAGAGCGGTCAGCAGCGCGGCAATCATCGCGCACCTCTTTCCACAGAGTCGCGTTGACAATCTGAAGAGCAAAGGGACGCTCAGCACTCCCCACAGCGTCGAGAGAAACCGCATGGCAAATGGGGTATCCCCCGCGAACTCTATCCACACCCGCAATAGGATCGAATATAGGGGGCCATTCCAACCAGGTCGTGTTAGATTTGCCAGCAGTTCACGCCAGCCGAAGAATGCAAAGCGCCATTGGTCCACCTCATCCCGCCAGAGCCCCTGGCTCTGGATACCCATGAGGCGGACCAGATACGTCAGCAGGACTAGAGCGACAAGCATCAGCGTCATTTGGGAACGATTCTGGCCATACCTGCCTTGAACGCGTCGCTTGGTCAATTGGCTCACTCCCTCTATAATCCAAAACGTCTCCACCCCAATGGTAAACCTCCATCCTTATCCTGGACATTGGGGTAAAGGGAGAGTAGCTTGACATCCCACGAGTAAGGACAGCTCAGCCTCGAGGAGGTAAAGGTCGTGGCGTGGATCGGTACCGCTTTCCGTTTTGTCATCCTGCTCAGCTTGCTCGCCTCCTGGATCGGCATGCTGATTCCAGCATTCCCAGCCCCCACCGTGATGTGGGCGCTGACGCTTCTGTACGGCTTGAGTGCCGGCTTTGGCACTCTCGGGGCGATCTGCTTTGGGGTAATCACGGTGCTGACCATCTTCTCGTGGTTTGTGGACAACATCCTTGGTCTGGCCGGGGCACGCAAAGGAGGAGCTCAAGGGTGGTCATTGCTGATTGCACCGGTCGTTGGGCTGGTGACAAGCATCCTGCTAACACCCATCGTGGGAATCTTACTCACAGGACTTAGTCTCTTCTTTGTTGAGTGGTACCTCAAGAAGGATTGGCGCCTGGCATGGCATGCCACCCGGGCCATGTTGATCGGCTGGGGCTCAGCCGTAGCCGTACGTCTGGTGATCGGCGCCCTGATTATCGCCCTGTGGGCCATCTGGGCGTGGCACTAGGCTGTCTTGGCCCATCCGCGTCAGGCTGATGGGCCAACCCTTTGACCACGCTCAATCTGACCAAATCAGCACGACATCGGAGACGGCGCTCACTTTCCTTTCTTGCCAAGCATGCCTGACAGCGCACCCATGCCCTTGTCGAGGAGATCCTCCGCAGCGTCCATCGCTTGCTCACTAGCAAGCAGCTCGTCTAGCTGTTTGGCAATGGGATCAGGGAGTTTCTTCTTCAGGAAGCCGACAACGGTGTCCACAGCCTGAGTGGCCTGCTCTTTGCTTAGTCCTGCTTTCTTCTGCACAAGCGCCACCAGTTCGTCCATCTTGTTCGCCTTCTCCTCACACTAGAGAGTGCACACATTGTACCACGCGTTGCCACCTGCAAGTAGGTCGTCGCCGCGGAACCAGGGATCATGGCCCTCTCCAGCGTCGAATGACGACTCGATGTTCAATAGGGACATTCCCCACGTCTTGCCAGATGCACTTGTCATACCCCGTGAGCTGTGAACGCTATGCTCAGCGCCAGCGCTGTTGCCCTAGCGATGTGCGGTATAATCCGCTACGGAGACCAATTCATGAACGCATTAGGCCGATCCCGGACCGTAGGCTATGTTTTGGAAGGCGTGGGAGTTCTGACGCTGGCCATACTCGTAGTTGCCACCCTGGCCTTGCACCTGACACAACCACCGATCCCGTACGCACAACAGCACACGGCACTGGGAATCACTGTCCAGGCCCGGGTGGAGGAGATCCTTGACGAACATCAAGAGGTCAACTCAGAAGGCCAAGTCACCGTTGCACAGCGGATGCGAGTGCGGATCCTGACAAAGGGACCACACTACGACGAAGTCGTAACGGTAACGTACAATGGCACGGGATCGGTCCTCAGCGCTGTGCGCTTTCGACCCGGAGCCCGCGCGCTGATCATGATCTCCGAGCTCCCCAATAACCCACAGGCGCCCTCAGATTCTGGCAGCCGAACTGTCTATCAGGTCGCCGATCATGTCCGACTTCTGCCGCTGGCGCTCATCGCAGCCAGTTTTGCCCTTCTCACGATCGTCATTGGACGATGGCAGGGAGTCCGCGCGCTCATTGGGCTGGCCTTCAGTGGCCTCCTGATAGGGGCCTTTATCCTGCCACAGATCCTCGCCCACCGCGATCCAGTCATGGTAACCCTGGTTGGCACAGCTCTGTTGCTGGCAGTCACCCTCTACTTGATTCAGGGATGGAATCCTCCCAGTCACGCAGCGCTACTAGGCATGATAGGTAGTCTGGCCCTGACCGGACTTCTCGCCATCGTCTGGACGGACTTAGCCCGCCTGACAGGCTTTGGGTCAGAGGAAACCATGTTCCTGCAGGCTACGGGCGTCACCATTCCCATGCGGGGTCTTCTATTAGCCGGAATGATCTTGGGAACCGCGGGGGTCCTGGACGATGTCGTCCTGGCCCAGACAATCACGGTCTTTGAGCTCGCCAACGCGGATCCCACGCAGCGGCCACGTGTGCTCTATACCCGCGGTATGCGAGTCGGTGTCGCCCATCTGGCGTCCATGATCAACACCCTGGTCCTGGCTTATGCCAGCACAGCCCTTCCTCTCCTGATTCTCTTCTACCTTTACCCAGAGCCATGGTATTTGACGATCAACCGTGAGTTGATCGCCGAGGAGATCCTTCGCGCAGTTGTGGGCAGTGTGGGCTTGATGCTGGCCGTGCCGCTCACTACAGCAATCGCAGCATGGGTCGCATTCCACACCCAAGGAGGCACGGGAGCATCACAAGCCATCCCCAGTCCCAGCACTCAGTCTATCCGCCAAGAGCCGCAATAGCCTCTTGGACAGCATCCAGCACGTAAGCCACGTCCTCGTCATGAATCCAATAGTGGGTCACCACGCGGAAGCTTCGGGGTCCGCGATTGGGCAACAGCACGCCGCGAACTCTGAGGGCCTCAGCCAGTTGAGCCCCATCGAACGGGCAGGCCTCGCTGAGCGACATATAGAAGATATTAGTGTGCACTGGGCCCACCTGGAAGTAGGGGAAGCTGGCCAGACCTTCTGCCAGCGCCCGCGCATGGGCATGGTCCTCCGCGAGGCGTTCGATCATCGTCTCCAGCGCCACAATCCCGGCAGCGGCGACAATCCCTGCTTGTCGCATACCGCCACCCAAAACCTTCCGTGCCCGCAAGGCGCGGGCGATAAACCCAGCGCTGCCACAGATGACCGCCCCAACGGGAGCACACAGTCCCTTGGACAAGCAGAAAGTTACAGAATCCACATCGCACACCAGGGTCTTTACGTCGACCCCCAGAGCAACAGCCGCATTGAAGATGCGGGCCCCATCTACATGCACTTGTAGCCCCCGCGCGTGCGCCAGTTCTGCCACACTTGCCACGTACTCTGGCGTCAGAGGCGAGCCATTGCAGGCGTTGTGCGTGTTCTCCAGGCAGATCAGCCGTGAACGCGGGTAGTGAGGATTGTCTTCACGAATGGCAGCTTCGATGTCCTGCAGCCGCATCGTGCCATCTGGCTGATTGGGCACTGTGTGGGGGACGATGCCACCTAACGCGGCCATGCCCCCCTGCTCAAATAGGAACGTGTGGCTTCGGTCCCCGACGATGGCCTCATCTCCCCGACCACAGTGCGCCAACAGCGAGGCCAGATTGCCCATCGTCCCGCTGGGGACGAACAACGCGGCCTCCATTCCCAGACGCTCCGCCGCCATTTCCTGCAGTCGGTTGACCGTTGGGTCCTCGCCATACACGTCATCCCCCACGGGGGCGCGGGCCATCGCCTCACGCATTTCCGGCGTAGGCCGGGTTACTGTGTCGCTCCGCAGGTCAATCACGTTCATCTCCACGCACCTCCACCCCGATATAGCAGCACGGCTCGAATTATAGCCCACACCGCGGCAGAACAAGCCGCAGGTCGGCTCGGCAGCATGGCGACGGAAATGACCGTATGTGTCCCGTAGCATCGCCGCAGGATTGGTTGTACCGCAATTTGACACAGTACCGGGACATGGTATTATTGCGACCGGTCGCAATAACTTCGCCAGGAAAAGGAGGTGTCCCTTGCTTGCTTCACGAGTCGCAATGCACATCCCGGATGGGTTCCTGTCGGTGTGGCTCTCTTTGGCTCTATGGGTGAGTGCCGTCGTCATACTGGGTTACGCACTGAGACGTACCAATCGTGCTCTTGGTGAGCGCCATGTACCGCTCATGGGAGTTCTCTCGGCAGCCATCTTCGCTGGCCAGATGCTTAACTTCAGCGTGACCGGTGGCACGTCAGGCCATTTGATAGGAGCTGCCCTGGCGACTGCCCTGCTTGGGCCATGGGCAAGCATCATTGTCATGAGCTGTGTCGTGGCAGTGCAGGCTCTGGTCTTTCAAGACGGTGGACTCCTGGCCCTGGGGGCCAACCTGGTCAACATGGCAGTCATTGGGGTGGCCGTTGCCCACTTTGCTTACACAACAAGCCAACGCCTGTTTCAGCGCAAACCCTGGATGTTGACGGCCTCCGCGTTTGTTGCAGGGTGGCTCTCCGTCTTCGTGGCTTCCCTGGCTTGCGCTCTGGAACTGGCCCTCTCTGGCACGTCACCGGCCAACATCGCCGTGCCAGCCATGGCCGGCGTCCACGCACTGATCGGCATTGGCGAAGGCCTGATCACCGCCGGCGCTCTTCTCTTCGTGCAGGCTGTGCGCCCTGACTTGGTCCAGAACCGCGCAAGCACATCGTCTACTACTGGCAATGAGACACGGGCCGTTTGGGTTGGCGGATTGGCCATCGCCGTGATCCTGACGCTGATCGCGCCGTGGGCATCCAGCCATCCGGACGGACTGGAATGGGTGGCCGAGCAACATGGCTTTCTAGGTAACGCGCGAGGTCCCCTCTATCAGATCATACCTGACTATCTGGTGCCAGGGATTGCCGATGAACGCGTCGCCACCGTTCTCGCGGGAATCATTGGGGTGGTAATCGTGTCGGTCACTGCGTTCAGCGTAGGATCCTCCCGTCGAAGACGCAATACCACCGGAGACGCAACGGCGTGACGCCGTTTGTTTTAGAACGCCACGTCAGGGGATCGAGCCTGATTCATAGGCTCGATCCCCGCGCGAAAGTGGGAGTCGCGTTAGCCTTTATCCTCTCCGTGGCGTTTCTGCCTGCGGGTGCATGGCCTGCGTACCTCCTCCTCGGTGCGCTATGGCTGGCCATTGTGCTGATGGCAGAGCTCCCAGCGCGGCTCATCGTTGCGCGGCTGGCGCTGACAACACCATTCCTCCTAAGCGCAGTTCCTCTTCTTGTAACCACACCAGGTAATGCACGTTGGACGCTCCCATGGGGATGGGTTATCACTGACGAAGGGGTGACACGGACGACCAGCATCCTGTTGCGCTCCATTCTCTCCGTTGGGATGGCAATTGTACTCACTGCTACCACACCAACTCTTCAGCTCTTTTCATCCCTTCAGGCGCTCGGTCTCCCTCGTAGCATGGTCGCCATCTTTAACCTGATGTGGCGCTACTTATTCGTGCTGGTGTCTGAAGCCCAGAGGCTTCTTCGGGCACGGGCAGCCCGCAGTGGTGTACTAAGGTCGACCAAGACCAATAAAGGGCGAGTCAGCGGCGGGACACTGGCTTGGCGCGCCAGGGTCACTGGCCATCTGGCCGGCAGCCTCCTCATCCGAAGCTTGGAGCGTGCAGAGCGCACATACGATGCCATGTGTGCCCGTGGATACGATGGCACAGTGCGCACCCTCCCCCTTCCGCCACTGTCATCGAGGCAGAGGCTTCTCGCCGTGGGCACCGCCCTGGGGCTTCTGCTTGTCCCTTGGCTTGCCACGATCTTATGGAAATGATACAAGACCGCCATGCATCATAACACAGTCAAAATTGAGCACCTCTCCTACCGCTACCCTGACGGACGATTGGCACTGAACAAGGTCTCCCTTCGCATTGAAGCGGGCGAGAAAGTGGCGCTTATTGGGCCCAATGGCGCTGGAAAATCCACGCTCCTTCTGCATCTCAATGGCCTTCTACTGCCTCAGGCTGGCTCAGTGCGCGTTTGCGACATCGAAGTGACTAAAGAGAACGTGGCCCACGTCCGTTCTGCGGTGGGGTTGGTCTTCCAAGATCCTAACGACCAGCTTTTCTCCCCTACTGTGTTTGAAGACATCGCCTACGGTCTCATTTACCGCGGTCTGCCGGAGCCTGAGATCAGACAGCGTGTGCACTGGGCTCTCGAAGCGGTGGGAATGGGCTCTTATGCTGAGCGGGTAACTTACCACCTCAGTCTTGGAGAAAAGAAACGCATTGCCATCGCAACAGTGCTCCCCCTTGATCCCGATATCTTGGTCCTCGATGAACCAACCGCAGGCCTCGATCCTCGCGCGCGTCGCGAGCTTATCGCGCTTTTGGACAGCCTGCCCATAACCCAGCTCATCGCCACCCATGACCTGGCTCTGGCCTCCACCCTATGCGAACGGACGGTGGTCATGGATGAGGGAGAGATCGTCGCTGACGGCCCTTCAGAGGTAGTCCTGGCCCACAGCGACTTGCTGCTCGCCCACGGTCTGGCCTGACCTCGCATCCGGATGGGTCCCATAGGCACGCAGCGGTTCATCGTCGGTCCTCTGAGAAGTCGGATGGATGATCTCTCACCTATCCTGAAGGCGAGCGGTTGCCGCGCGGAGCACCTTTGACACCTTGACCCATTGGATTCGCAATGCCATTGAGGACTCTTTGCTGCGAGCACCCCGTCTATAGCTCACGAAGCAGTCCAGCAGGAAACTTAGGAACCGCGTCTCCGAAGGGCAGGTTAGCTGTTTCTGGAGCCTGCAGTATACTTCGTCGCATGGGAACGTGTCTCTTCGACTTCCACGAGTGCGTCGTCATGATCACAGGTGCAAGCGGCTACCTGGGGCAAGAGGTCACCCACGCTTTTGCCCGGGCTGGTGCCCAACTTGCGCTCCTGGGGCACCGAGCCGAGGAAGTTCACTCCGTGCTGGCCGACCTGGCAGATTTACCTGGAACGTGGGTCGCTCCCTCTACGGACCTGCTTGACCCTTCAGCGGTATCCCGCGCTGTTAGCCTGGCCCTTGAGCGATTCGGGAGGCTCGATGTCCTTGTTGACACAGTTGGAGGGTATCGTGCAGGGACCCCCGTAGCCAACACACCACCAGAGACGTGGGATGCCATGATGGCCATGAACGCTCGCTCTGCTTTTCTGATCAGCCGTGCCGTTGTGCCTGCGATGATCGCACAGAGACGCGGACGTATCATTCACATCGGCTCACGTGCTTCGCTCAAGGGGTCTGCAAACACCGCAGCTTACGCAGCATCGAAAGCTGCATTGCTCCGGCTCACCGAAGCATTAGCAGCCGAGGTAGCAACTCAGGGCATCACCGTGAACGCGGTCCTGCCCGGCGTTCTGGATA
>CAYLRT010000001.1:106881-109567 GCA_964385885.1 uncultured Anaerolineales bacterium
TCCTGCCCGGCGTTCTGGATACCCCAGCCAATCGCGCGGCAATGCCCCAGGCCGAGCATGACCGCTGGGTCACCCCCACCGCGGTCGCTGCGGTGGTGCTGTTCCTCGCCTCAGACGCAGCCAATGTCATCAACGGGGGGGCGATCCCAGCCTACGGAGGCACCTAGAGACCCGCTGCGCGTGGTCTGAGTGCTGGTAAGCGCTCGAATATGAACGACTATATCCTGGCGCTCGACAATGGGACACAAAGTGTGCGAGCCCTGCTGTTCGACCCGCAGGGCAACCTGGTCGCACGCAGCCGTATCCCCATCACGCCCTATGTCTCCCCCAAACCCGGATGGGCTGAACAGGATCCTGAGTATTACTGGCACAGTCTGTGCCAGGCCTGTCACGCTCTGTGGCAACAGACCGACGTGCCGCGCGAAGCCATCGCTGGTGTGGCATTGACCACGCAGCGTGCCACCATGGTCAATGTAGATGCTACGGGACGCCCGCTGCGTCCTGCTATCGTGTGGCTCGACCAGCGGCGCACAGAGGGCCTGAAACCAGTGGGCGGGATATGGGGACTGCTCTTCCGACTGGCAGGGATGAGCGAGACAGTGGCCTACCTCCAAGCGGAGGCGGAGGCCAACTGGATCCGCACTCACCAGCCGGATATCTGGCGCAAGACACACAAGTACCTGCTTTTGTCTGGCTACCTGACGTACCGCCTCACCGGTCGCTTTGTGGACTCAGTAGGCTGTCAGGTGGGGTATCTGCCCTTTGATTACAAGAGACGCAGTTGGGCGCGCGCCTGGGACTGGAAATGGCGCGCTGTCCCTATGGATCCCAGCCTTCTGCCTGAGCTCGTGCCGCCGGCAGCCCCCCTGGGGTCCATCACAGGCCCTGCCTCCGAGGCCACAGGGATTCCCAAGGGTCTCCCCCTTATCGCAGCCGCTGCAGACAAGGCATGTGAGGTCATTGGCGCGGGCGGGCTCTATCCTCACATCGGCTGTTTGAGCTATGGCACAACCGCCACCATCAATACCACCCACCGGCGCTACATCGAGGTCATCCCCTTGATTCCCCCCTACCCCTCAGCGGTGCCGGGTCACTACAGCCTTGAGATTCAGATCTATCGCGGCTTCTGGATGGTGAGCTGGTTCAAAGAGGAATTTGGACACCTGGAACGTTGGTTGGCCAACGAGCGTGGCGTCGAGCCCGAGACCCTGTTCGACGAACTGGTCAACCAGGCACCTCCTGGCTCGATGGGCCTCATCTTGCAGCCATACTGGTCACCCGGTCTGAAGATACCCGGGCCGGAGGCCAAAGGCGCGGTGATCGGCTTTGGAGACGTTCATACACGTGCGCACTTTTACCGCGCGATCCTGGAGGGGCTGGCCTATGCCCTGCGTGAGGCAAAAGAACGCGTGGAGCGACGAAGCCATGTGTCGATCACAGAGCTGCGAGTATCGGGCGGAGGCTCGCAGAGCGACGCGGCCATGCAACTCACAGCCGACATTTTCGGCATGCCTACGGCCCGTCCGCACACCCACGAGACCTCAGGGCTAGGCGCAGCCATCGACGCCGCAGTCGGGCTGGGCATCCACCCAGATTTCGCAACAGCCACCCAGGAGATGACGCGTATTGGGCGCGTTTTCGAACCCACGCCCCAGAACCGCGATCTTTACGAGGAACTGTACCAGCGCGTCTACCGCCGCATGTACCGACGTCTTCAGCCGCTCTACGAGGAGATCCGCAAGATCACAGGATATCCAAGCTATCAGGGCGAGCGCTAGCCCCCGGCAGGTCAAGGCAACGCATAGGCAATCACGATGCCCTGGTGAGGATCTGTGACGACCAACGCATCTCCAGCAACGGCAATCGCCTGTGGGAAACTGAATCCCGCGCCAGCTTTCGCACTCAGCGCCCAAAGAAAAGCGCCCTGATCGTCGAAGGCCAGGACCCGGCTCATCAACGGATCGGTCACCAGCAGTTGGTCGCCCGCCCAACTCAAGAACGGTTTGAGATCCGGGTTGGTGACATCCCAGCCTGGAATGCGCCACTGTCGCACAGCGGTTCCCTCAGAGGTGAAGATCTGGACTCTCTGGTTCCAGGTGTCGGCCACGGCTATCATCCCATCTTCACGCACAGCGATGCCCACTGGTTCATCCAGCTTCCCCCCAGCCTGCCCCCATCCTCCGAACTCTCGCAGGAAACGGCCACTTGGGTCAAAGATCTGGATCCGCTTGTTCCCAGTGTCCGCCACCAGGAGTTCCCCCCCTGGAGACAGAGCAACACCCCGTGGGCCATAGAACAGCCCCTCCGCGCCGGGCACCCCAGGCTGCACAACCTGCGCGGCCCCTCCCCAGGCAGCCAGGACGTTGCCCTCTGAATCAAGATGTTGGATCCGATGGTTCCACGTGTCCGCAACAAAGAGGGTGCCGTCAGCAGCGACCGCCACATCCCAGGGCTCGTTGAACTGGCCGGGCTCAGTCCCGAAAGCACCAAACCCGCCAAGAACGCCCGATGGGTCCAGATGCCAGATGCGATGATTAGCTGTGTCGGCCACATAGAACGTTCCATCGGGCGCCACATCCAGCCCCCGCAGGGCTGCCCCAGGCAGTGTGACCGACCAGAGGCGCGGCAAAGCACGATCACTCAGCCCGTAGGGATCAGGCGGGGGGGTCTCCTGAGTGCGTTCGGG
>CAYLRT010000001.1:109667-136881 GCA_964385885.1 uncultured Anaerolineales bacterium
TGGATGTAATCCTGTCCCAGGATGTTCTCCACCGCCGTATACTGTGCGCTCCCGGCAATCACCACCGGGCATTTCTGGAGCTGTTCAGGATCAGGGGTGGTGCCGTAGAAGTAGTTGTTGGGAAACTCGACCATGTACCAGGTGAATGGCCATGATCCATCCTCACCATAGGCAACCCGTACCTCATTGGCCGTCCCCGTGGTCTGCCACGAGACATCACGGACCTGCTGGAGGGCAGCTTTGATATCAGGCGTTCCATGGGCGTAGACGAGAAACTCTGTAGCCAGATCATCATTGATGAAAGACAACATCACCATCGTGCGCACCGTGAGGACGCTCATCGAGAGAAGGATCAGGGTGCCAGTGACCCGCAGACTCCGGCTTCGGCCTAGACGTCGCCCACTCCAGTACAAGGCTACTACCGCTCCCACCAACCCGAGCATCCCGCCCAGCATCCGACCCAGGGAACGAAGCCCCACCAGTGCCGGTCCCGCGGGGCTCATCCCTCCCTCCAAAGCAACACGCAGATCCTGCACACTGTCTCCGACGACGAAAGAGGCCGCCAAACCTAAAACCAGGCCTCCAGCCAGGGTCCAGGGCGTTCCATCCATCCAGGGTACACCGGCAGCGCCTTTGAAGAACCTACCCAGGAGCCAACCTGCCAGGAAGATACTGGGTAGCGCGATATGAACCAGCAACCAGGGCATCTTTTCACCGGCCCAGGTGTACGCCACCCACGACAGACAGGTCCAACCCGCCAGGAAGAGAGGGAACAACCCGCTGGCCAACTCCTGCGGATTCTTATCCCGCCAGCGTTCAGCGATAGCCTGCCTCAAAGCGACGAAGGCCCCCACCGACGCCAGGGCCAATGAGAGGTATTCGTACAGCCCCCCGATCAGCAGGTAATAGTAAGAGGGCTGGTTGCCACGCTTGACGCCTTGCTGAGCGAGCCAGTAGGCCAGGCCGCCTACTAGGCCCGAAAGGGCACCAAAGCCCCATGTGAAGACCGTAGTGTACAGGGTGAGGAAAATGGCATAGTGGATGGCGGCGATTTTGAGCCATTGCACGCGGTCCCACCACAGACCCACCGCGATGGATAGCGCCAACGTCCCCACAACGACCGCCGCACTGGCCCATACTGCCCCACCCGGGATGAGCCCAAAGTTTCCGGTGCGCACAGCATCGTAGACCAGGGTCATATCCACACCAGTGCCGAATTTGATCAGGATGGCCGATCCTAACGGCAGCGTCAGCGTACCCAGGACGACCAGGAGACTGAAGAGGCGGTTCTGACGGAGCCGAGACTCCCCTACCCCTCTCACCAGGGCGATGACCGCCCCCATCGCTAGGGCGACAGCGAGGCCCGCGCTGAGTCGTGCCCATTGCGGCACAAGGACATCCGCCAGCCGACCGTCACCGCTCTCATTCAGAGGGATCTCTTGCACGGAAGCCTGCTGTAACCCCAGTCCAAAGGCCATGAGCAGGATCATCGACGCCCCCAGTAGCAAGAGCATCACAGTGCGCAACTCAAGGCGCTTCCAGGGCACATGCCATATCCAGATCAAGAGGGGGATTGCCAGCAGACCACCGAAGATGGCAATGTAGATGTACGAGGCCTCCTTGGTGGCATGCATGATGGAAAAGAACGCTGCCATCCACGCCAGCCAGTGCTTCTTGCCCGATGACAGGAAACTGAAGATCGTCCAGAGCAGGCCAACAGCCGCCAGCATCAGAAGCACATCGTGGCGGGCATAGCGGGCGTAGTACGTCATTGACGGCGAAATCAACAGCAGTGTCGAAGTCGCCAGCGCACCAGCCGGCGAGAGCCAGCGACGGAACAGGATCGGTGCCATAACCAGCAAGACCCCCGCCAGCGCCGGAACAATCCGCGAAGTGAAGTCATTTGGGCCTAACAGATGGTATGTCAACGCCGTAAGCTCGAAGAGCAGAGGGCCGTGCATCATGGGATTGTGTTGAAAGCCCAGACCCGAGTAGAGATTCCAGGAGAACTTAGTGTGAATACTCTCATCGTGACTGATTGCCCGCTCGCCCAGCGCATAGAAACGCGTGAAGAGGGCAAGTACCAGCAGGACCAGGTACAGAACACGCTCCCAACGGCGTAGTGGATGCTCCGTCATGCATATCTCCCGAAATGATGTGGCCACCCCAATGATAGCAGAGCCACCGAAAACCCCAACCTCGGCTTGTGTTATGGCCTTTGTACTCTTAACTCAAGCGGCAGATCCAACGCATCGCGTCCCGTCTCCCAGGGGATCCGGGCACCGCTGTCACCATGGTAGAGTCCCACCCTCAGATGCACCGACCCTTCAGACAAAGGCTCCAGCCATGTGAGGGGATGTACGTCCTCGATGATCTCACCAGGGACCCAACCCGTTGTGGGACGGTGCCACAAAGCGGGCTCGGCGTCGTGCTGCGCGACCAACGTGCCCGCTTCTGTCACCAGATGTACGAACACCTTCAAACGCTGTGTCGCAGCTTGTGGTCCGGCCTCCCAGATTAGTGTCACCGTACACGGCGCCCCTGCCGTGAGAACCGGCTCAGGCGCGACTTCGTAGCCCCGCAACGCCGCCACATCGTCCATTCGCACGTTCAGGGCGTGCGCCACGGGGGGCAACTCAAACTGGTGCTCCTCCCCCAGGATCCAAACCTGATCCAGCTCCCAACTGCCATCTTCCACCTCCACCAGCAGTTGGGCCGGGCCCTCTTTTGCACTCGAAGGGACTGTCAATCGTGCGTGCTCCAACAAGGGCCTCCCAGGCGGTGTGCCGCAGGCAAGGGCGGGCAATGGCGTGGCGGTCAGGCGCTGTCCGCTTTGCGACAGAGCCAATGTGGCCCCAGTATATGGACCCGTCTCTTCCTCACGTCGCCACAACAACGTAACGACCAGATCACCACCGGGCGCGATCTCAGACTCACTCAATCGGTGGCCCTCCAATTGGAATCCCGGAAGCAGTTGACGCACTTCGCCCTGCCAGGATTCTTCCGGAAGATACAGCGATGGCTCCTGCCATGGGCTCACCCGTGGTCTGACGGATCCCACGACGACAGCCGGTTGGGATCCTGACCGAGAGACCAGATCGATGGGGGTGATAGTCTGGGTGTCTTCGTATAACCCCACCTCCAACCTGTGCACCAGCGGCGAGAGTCCGACCGGCAGCGGGATCAGGTGATAAGTGGAAATGGGCTTGCCATCCCAGTGATCGGTCCCCCGCAATGTGACGTCCAGCAACATGTCGTCCTGCGCAGCCACCAACACGCCTTCAGAATCGTATAGACGAAGAGCCACACTGAGGCGGGCGGGGGCTGGTTCCCCATCCCAACATAGACGCATCGGTAGCGCAGCCCCACTGATGGGGTGCTCCTGGAAGGCAACACCCACAAGGCATGGCCCGTCGCCCTCAGCGCACCACGCAGGCAGCGGCTGGCAGGGCGGTATGGCTGCCGTCCCTTCCATCAGGTACTCCTCCAGGGACACACCCGGGAATTGTTGTCGGCCAACCAGCCTCCCGTGCCACGTCAGTGCAGCCCGCACGCTACCATAGGCATCCAGCGCGCCACGCTCGTAATCCAGCGCAAACACCCGTCGCGCCCCTTGGTCCTCCAGGAGCACAGTCCCGGAACCATCCGCCCCAAACGCTTCAGGAACCATCATGGGGTGCACAAGCCCGAGGTCATACTGCACCAGAGACCAATCCGTGTGGGGGATCAAGACTACGTCACCTGCTTCACCCTCCTGGCGGAGGAAGGCCGCAACAGCCCGCACATCGGAGCGGGCATAGCGTGGATCGACCAGGTAAGCGCGTATGCCCAGCACGCAGCTCACCAGCACTGCAGCCAGCAATCCTATGCGCAGGCCGGGGTTCAGCCGAGACAGCGTTGTAAGCAGGGCGATCAGCATCCATCCACCAGGGATCAAGGCATACAGATAGCGAGGGTGGGACTGAGGGCTCAACCACCAGATACCTATAGAGCCCAATAGGGGAATCAGCCAGAGGTACACCCAGGGCTCCAGGCGGGATCTCGTGAGCCTATGCCGCACACCCTCCAACACGACAACCCCCAGCCACGCTCCCACCAGCGCCACTGCCCGCATCAGCAGAGGATCTGCCAACGCCTGCGCCATCCCCACGATTTGGAAAGCCATGATCAAGCGCGACACATAGATCCACGGCGCCGGTTCAGCCAACACATTGCCCAGTCCGGCCTGAGACTGCAGCCCCGTTGTCCCGACGCGCAGCACGAAGACCGCCCATGGAATCAACAGAACCCACGCCACCCCACAAGCCGTCAACCACAGGCGCACCAGATTGCGCCTGACCTCCCGGGAAGTATCCTCCGTATCTCCGAGAGGCCGCCATAGTCCCGCCAGCCGCGCGGTGACCGCCAGCAGAGCACCACCAAGGGCGATCACACCCCCGTAGTGCGTCAGGAGCAGAGCAGCGATGACGATACCCAGACGCACACCCCGACCCCGCCAGTGGCGTATGTCAGTTCGCGGCGAGGGCCAGGCGTGAGCCCACAGCACCAGAGAGAATAGGGGTAGGAAAATGTAGGCCCGTACCTCTTGACCATACACCACAACCGGGGGCGCAAGGGCGATCAGGAGCCCCGCGGCATGTTGTGTCCGAACGCTGACCCGTCCCCGCAGGAACGCTTGCACCGCTGCGGGTAAAAGGGTGGCCGCGAGCACAGAGAGATAACGCCCGGTGAATGGCGTGCGGCCAGCGGCCATGGTCCACGCTTTCAAGCCCACGAAATAGAGAGGAGGATGAATATTGGAAGCGCGATCCAGCAGCAGATCTCGCCAGGGTAGTCCAGCAAGGTGAAGGCTGATCCCCTCATCCCACCAGATAGATTGCATCCTCAACGTGAGCGTGAGGAGCAAGAACAGCAGCAAAGTAGGCAGGAGCCTTCGCGCCACTAAATCTTTCCTCGGTCACCTCGTGGCATCTGATCAGAGAACCGGACGCCTCGCCAGCGGCCATGTCAGCCGCCCGGAGGACATCGCAGATCTGTATTACTACGCCGACTGACTCTCCAGGCGAGCCATTTCCTCTTCGATGACACCTTCATCCAGCTTCTTGAAGAGCGGACGGGGCTTTGTGAGAGGCCGACCTGCGGGTAACGTCTCAAAAGCCCAGCGGCCAGAGGCGGCCGAGGCATCATAACGCAGCACCTCATGGCCACCATGGGCGTCATCGACTGAGGTGATCGTTTGCTCTCCGAACAGTGGAGTCTCATATCCCAGGAGGCGATGCAACTTCTCAGATGAGAAAGGCAGGAACGGCGCCAACAACGTCTTGAGGGCATTGATGACCTGCAGGGCCACATAGAGAGTGGTTCCTGCTGACGCACGGTCAGTCTTAATCTCAGACCAGGGGGACTTTACCTCGAGATAGCGGTTGGCCTCACGCGCCACCCCCATCGCTTCCGACAATGCGGCCCGGAATCGACGCCCCGCCAGATGCCCGCCCACCACGTCAAAAGCAGCCTGCGCCTTTGCCAGCATCGCCTCGTCCACCTCACTGAGCGGCCCGGGGGTCGGGACCTCATGGAAGTGACGAGACGTGAAGGATAGGACACGATGGGCCAGATTACCCCAGATACCCACCAGTTCACCGTTGTTGCGTTGAACGAAGTCGTCCCAGTAGAAATCGCTGTCGCTCGTCTCAGGCATCACAACCGTAATGTAATACCGGATTGCATCGGCATCGTACCGACTCAACACATCCGGCAGCGTGATCATATGCCCCCGGCTCTTCGAAAATTGCGTGCCCGCCAGATTCATGAACTCATTCGCCGGAACGTCAGTGGGGAGGTTAAACCGCTTATTCGGATCTTCCTCATACAGTCGTTCCGCCCCGATCAGCTCGGCGGGCCAGATCACAGTGTGGAAGACCGTGTTGTCCTTGCCAATGAAGTAATACGTCTCTGCCTCAGGATCGTACCACCACTCCTTCCAGGCGTCCGGGGTCCCTCTCAGCCTCATGGCCTCGATACTCGCGGACAGATATCCAATCACCGCTTCGAACCACACATAGAGGCGCTTCGTCTCATATCCCGCAATTGGGACAGGGATTCCCCAATCGATGTCTCGAGTAATGGGACGTCCCCTGAGACCACTCTTCACGTAGTTGCGAGAGAAGTTGAGCACACTGGGGCGCCAGTCCTCTTTGTCCTCCTCCAAATAGGCCAACACAGCCGGCCCGAGTTTGGGCAGATCCAAGAAGAAGTGTTCCGTCTCACGGATCACCGGGATCGATCCATCGATCTTGCATCGTGGGTTACCCAGTTCGAGCGCATCGAGGATCTTCCCACAGTTGTCACATTGGTCGCCGCGGGCCTCCTCATAGCCACAGTAAGGACACACACCCTCCACATATCGATCTGGCAAGAAGCGCCCCAGAGTCTCCGAATAGAATTGACGCTGTTTCTCGATGTAGAGATAGCCATTACGCTTCAGTGCCAGGAACATGTCCTGTGCGACACGGTGGTGATTCGGAGTATCTGTGTGGGTGAACAGATCATAGGAAATGCCGATCTCCTGCTGAGTCTCCAGGAAACGACGATGAAAACGCTCGAAGACCTCTCGCGAAGTCACCCCTTCCTGCTCGGCACGCAACGCCACAGGTGTGCCGTGTGAGTCTGAGCCCGACACCATCAGCACATCATTGCCCGCCAGTCGATGATAGCGGGCAAAAATGTCGGCCGGTAAATATGCCCCGGCCAGATGTCCAATGTGGAGATCCCCATTTGCATAGGGCCAAGCGACAGCGACCAGGATCTTCTTTTGTCCGTTCATCCACTCTCCTCCTTCATCCATACATGCTTAGTATACCAGAGGTCAGTGAAACGCTAAGAAGGCTTCACCCAACAAAAATGCCGCCAGCGAGGCTGGCGGCATTCCCGTGTCCGTGACCCTACAGGGTCTGAGATCCGCCACACCTCCAGAAGGCTGGCAAGCACATCATGCCCATCACTCCCATCCAGTACCCGCAAACCATCATCTGAGATAGTCCTTTAGATCCCGACTTCGACTGGGATGACGCAGACGACGCAACGCCTGCCCCTCAATCTGGCGAATGCGCTCCCGGGTAAGTCCGAACTTCTGCCCCACCTCTTCGAGAGTATAGGTCCGCCCATTGTGCAGGCCAAATCGCATCCGCAGGATCCGCACCTCCCGTGGATTGAGCGTTGAGAGGGCCTCCTCGATACGGTCTCGCAGCATCGCCTGATAGGTAGTATCAGGTGGGGTTGGTGTCTGATCATCCTCGATGAAGTTGCTCAACTCGCTGTCCTCATCCTCACCCACTGGCTTCTCAAGGCTCAAGGGCCGCCACGACACGCGCATCATCCACTGAACCTTCTTGGGTTCCATTCCCATCTCTTCAGCCAACTCCTCAGGGGTCGGCCGTGTGCCACGTTCCTGCTCTATCTCCTGAGCCCTCCGGTAGAGCCGACGGATACGGTCACTCATGTGGACTGGAACCCGGATGGTGCGACCTTGATCTGCAATCGCGCGTGTGATCGTCTGGCGAATCCACCAAGTCGCATAAGTGCTGAAGCGGTAGCCACGCTGATATTCGAACTTCTCCACAGCCTTCATCAGGCCCAGGTTGCCCTCCTGGATCAGGTCCAGGAAGGGCACGTTGCGGCCGATGTATTTCTTGGCAATACTCACAACTAACCTGGTATTGGCGCGGATGAGATGGTCACGCGCCGCCAGACCTTCCGACACGATCTGCTCCAGACAGGCTCGTTCATCAGCCGACCTGACGCCTTCCTGCAGCAGACGTTGCGCTTCCCGCCCCTGCTCGATCTTCTTGGCCAGAGCTACCTCTTCCTCACTGGTAAGCAGGGGGACCCGAGCCATCTCTCGGAGATACAGAGCCACTGTGTCATCGACGCTGATGCCATCCAGGCTGTAGGCATCATCGTCTATCCCATCCTCCGCCGCTTCATCCTCATTCCACGGCTCCCCAAAGGCCTCTCCGTCTTCCGGACCTTGGAGCCCATCGCCACCTTCCTCCCCGCTGACCTCGATCTCGATGCCCGCCTTTCGTAGCTTCGCCATCACGCTCTCAAGAGAAACTTCTTCATCCAGGGACGCCAATGCCTCAATCACATCATCGGCAGATAGAAACCCTTGCGACTCCGCCTTCTCGAGCAGATCTGCAATAACGTCCATAGGCCTCCTCGGGTCAAACGACTACGAATCTGCACTTCACCGAAGCTGAAGTCTACGGCGAGACACTGTCTTTTAGCTCTTTCAGGACACTCCAGCGTGGATCTGTAGAAGGTTCTGTGTCACAATGACACTCTCCCAAATTCCTATTCTCACCGCACACTGGACACAGCCCCTGGCAATCAGGGGAACAGACGGGATTCAGGGGTAGATTGACCCAGGCGTATTGACGGATCAAGGGAGAAAAGTCAACCCAACCATCCTCATGCACTCGCACAGGTTGCTCTGAAGTCAACTCCGAACCTGGCAGGCTGATCACATCTTCAAGCTCAATTCGAATCGGTGAAAAGAAAGGGGTAAGGCATCGAATACACTCAGTTTTGACTGCCGAATCAAGAATACCCTGCACCAAAATACCGTTGTCGACACGCGTAAACTCAAGTGTACCTCGAAGGAAGGCTAACTCGATATCATCGACAACCACATGGCCGAGGTCGAGTACAGTAGACGACCGTGTCCCTACCTTTGCATGGGTCAACGCGGAAAGGTTCACTTTGATCATTGCACGGACGACCTCCTCGTCCTGCTAACATTGCAATTATAACATACAAAACGGCACGCGTCAAGCTTTTGCGAGACGTCGCTCTCGTTTTTTTGTGGATCGATATCGTAATGGCAACGCTACCAGATCAGAGCCTTCCCCATTGTGTCCCCAACTTGCCCTGCTCAACACTGCCTCACAGAGGCATAAAGAAAACGGCACGAACCATGTGAACACCATGTCCGTGCCGAGGTCAACCGTGTCCAGCCGATGAGCTTACGCCCTCTGCATCTTCTCAGAGATGAATTTCACCGCTTCTTCTACTGTCGTGATGCTACGAGCATCGTCGTCGGATATTTGACCACCAAACTCATCCTCAAACGCCATGATCAACTCGACGAGATCCAGGGAATCTGCCCCAAGATCCTCACGGAAACGCGCCTCAGGTGTAATCTGATCTTCCTCGACAGTCAAAGTATCAATGATAATGGCTTTCACCTTTTCGTAGACTTCCTGGTTCATCACGTCCTCCTCATGCACGAAGACCGCGGGCCGCGCCGCGGTGTTTCCATGGTAACAACTTATTGCCATTCTATACGCCGCCTGATGAATTGTCAAGCGTAGACGCCGTAGACGCCAGCGTGCGCGGCCTCACTAGCAGTTCACCTCCCAGATAAGAGAGGCGATGATTGAACACCTCAATGGGGTGGAAGACCGCCAGTTGAGCCTCCGCACATGTGGCATAGACACGGTGCTGGTTGCGCTCGCGCTTTAAGGTGGCCGCGGGCCAGAGAAATGAAAGCCCTACACTGCCCGGCACGGTGTTATCAATGCGTTGAAAGGACTGCGAACAAGTACGTCACCAGCAGACAGGGCTCCCAATACATCCTCGCCGAGGGAGGACACTTGCCCATCAGTCAACGGCGGTTATAGTCAAATACTAGGGAGATCATGATGACACCAAAGTCCACCAGTGTTCGTAAGGACGAGCACCTCCGCATCAACCTTGAGGAGGATGTCTCATTTGTCGACCGCTCGACCGGGCTGGAACGATATCACCTGGTACACCAGGCACTACCCGAAGTCAATCTTGAAGACGTCGACACGACGACGGTCTTCTTGGGACATCACCTCTCTATGCCGCTCCTCATCTCATCCATGACAGGCGGTACAGAGGAAGCGGGACGCCTCAACCGGACTCTGGCAGAGGTAGCCCAAGAGGCTGGCATTGGCATGGGACTGGGCTCAACGCGCGCCATGATTGAGCACCCCGAGACAGCTAAGACGTTTAAGGTCAGATCTTTCGCCCCAGATATCCTCCTACTGGCCAATCTAGGGGCCGTTCAGTTGCAGTATGGATACGGTCTCGAGACGTGCCGGCGCCTGGTGGCAGAGACCGAAGCGGACGGTCTCTACCTGCATCTCAATCCACTCCAGGAGGCTTTGCAGCCTGAGGGAAACACACACTTTGCCGGCCTGCTGCGTAAGATTGAGATGTTGTGTAGGAGCCTGGAGGTACCGGTGATCGTCAAAGAGGTCGGATGGGGTCTGTCGGCTCGCGTCGCGCGCCAACTGATCGATGCAGGTGTAGCCGCGCTCGATGTCGCGGGCGCAGGCGGCACATCATGGAGCCAGGTAGAGTTCCACCGATTGCTGTCAGCCGACGACCGAGAGATCGCAGCCAGTTTCCGCAACTGGGGCATCCCCACCGCACTCTCGATCCAGATGGTGCGCCAGGTAGATCGGAGTATTCCACTCGTTGCCAGTGGCGGCTTGCGTACAGGCTTGGATATAGCCAAGTGCCTGGCGCTGGGCGCTGACATGACGGGGATGGCAGGCGTTCTCCTGCGCGCGGCCGCGGAATCGAAGGTGGCGCTCTCCAGGCGGCTCCAGATCATACGCCGTCAGCTCAGGATTGTGATGTTCGTGACCGGAAGCCGGGACATCCCGGCGCTTCAACAGGCCCAGGTGATTGAGGACTAAGCGGAGACTATCCATGGATCCCTTCGAGCGCTATCTGCCGACCCTGGAACACGAGATGAAGCGACTGGTGACAGCCACTGAGGATGCCCCCCAGTTGCTCTACGGAATGGTTCGCTACCACCTGGGATGGGTCGATGAGAGGTTCCAACCAGTCAAGGTCGAGCGCGGAAAACGTCTGCGGCCGATTATTTGCCTGCTGGCAGCCGAGGCACAAGGCGGTGACTGGCACATGGCACTTCCTGCCGCTGCGGCCATTGAACTGCTGCACAACTTCACCTTGATCCACGACGACATTGAGGATAACGACCAGACACGACGTGGACGGCCCACGCTATGGGCTGTCTGGGGTGTGCCACAGGCCGTCAACGCCGGGGATACGCTGTTTGCCCTTTCATACAGAGGAATGCTGGCGCTCGCGCAGGTCGGCTTGGCAGCCGATCTCATGCTCCAGGCAATCAAGAAGTACACAGAGACAGTGGTCCAAATTACCGAGGGTCAATGCCGAGATCTGGCATTTGAGACGCAGCCAGACATCACCGAGGCGAGCTACTTGGCGATGATCACCAGCAAGACCGCTGCGCTCATCGCCCTGGCGGCTGAGATGGGAGGCATGATCGCTGGTGCCCCACAGGAGAACTGTGAGTCCTTACACAGCTATGGCATTGCCCTGGGACGGGCATTCCAGATGCAGGACGACCTCCTGGGTCTGTGGGGGGACCCGGCCAAAACGGGCAAGCCCGTTGGCTCTGACCTGATCAAACGCAAGAAAACGCTGCCCATCCTCCATGCACTGCGCCACAGTCCGGTCTTGAGACAGGCTTTCGAACGCGAGACGATCGACGTGGCGACAGTGCCGGCCCTGCTGTCGGAGATGGAGCGGGTAGGAAGCCGCGCCTACACAGAGGCCCTGGCTGACAAATACCTGAACGAGGCCCTGGATGCATTGAGCGCCTCCGGGGGCCAGGGCTGGCCTCAAGAAACGCTCCACGAGCTTACGCTGCGACTCGCAAAACGATGGAAATAAACCGGGCCTAGTCCATGACGTCCGAGAGTTCTAGCAGACCCAGGTCCAGCGGTCTCAACTGCGCTACCGCATCAGCCAGAGGGAAAGGCTCTAGCTGATTGCCCCGCAAGGCCACCATTGCCCCGCTCTCCCCACTCAGCAGACGCTGGGCTGCCATGGCCCCCATGCGCGTCGCCAGAAGTCTATCAAAGACTGAGGGACGCCCGCCTCGCTGCACATGCCCCAACACGGTCACCCGCACATCGAAGCCCAGATCTTCTCGGTGAGCCTTCAGGTAGTCGGCAACGGCTCGAGTGCCCGGTTTCCACCCCTCTGCGATGACGATCAAACAGTGATGCTTGCCCCGCACGTAGGCATCCACAACGACTTCGGCGATCTTGTCCATAGGAGGTCCTTCAGCCTCCGGCACGAGGATCAACTCCGCTCCCCCCGCCAAACCACTCGCCAACGCCAGGTAACCGCAGTTGCGTCCCATAACCTCGATGAGGAAAGCACGCTGGTGGGAGGTAGCTGTATCCTTGATACGATCGATGGCCTCCAGAATGGTGTTGAGCGCTGTATCCACACCTACAGACATATCGGTGCCGAAAACATCATTGTCAATAGAGGCTGGCACACCGTAGACCGGATAGCCCATATCATGCAGAGCCAACGCCCCTGTCAATGATCCGTTACCCCCGATGACCACCAACCCCTCAATACCGTGCTGATTCAGGTTGCGAATCGCCGTCCGACGCACCTTGATATCCCGGAACTCAGGACAGCGTGCCGTACCCAAAATGGTGCCGCCGCGGTTCATTATCCCACCGACATCGCGGCTGCTGAGCTGCCTGATGTCACCATTGATGAGTCCACGATAACCCCAGGAGACGCCATAGACGTCAGCCCCTAGCCTGAGCGCCTGTCGGGTCACGGCGCGGATACAGGCATTCAGACCCGGACCATCCCCTCCGCTTGTCAGCACTGCAATTGCTCTCATCTCAGTAGATCCTCCACAGCGCTTAAATCGAACCCCGGCTACGCATACCAGCCAGATCCTCGTTGCACGAGGTCCATTTTAGCCCGCCCACAAGGCATGGCAAATGGAAGCGCTGATGCGACAGTTCTCCATCAGAGGGCGAGTGCGAGACAGACCGGGGCAATCGCGGTTTCGCAAGGTTAGCCCCGGGATGTCCTTGGCTTTGGCAAGACGGTGAACAGCGTGCCTCTCCTCCACCGCAGTGATCACACGGCAAACATTGACAGAGGCCCACGGATGCTATAATGAATCGGCACACAACAGCAAGCTCCGTTTCCCGAGGAGTGCAGAATGAATCAGCCCAGGACATCCATGGCTGCACGCATCCCGGAGGCAAAGACACCGACAGAGGAACTGAGAGCCATCCTCTCTCGCCTCGAGGCGCAGATCGGCAAGCTGGGGGCCACTCACCTTGATGATCCCGAGGAGATTCTGTTGCTCCTGGATCAGGCGCGGGCACGCTTCACAGACCTCCGAGAGCGCGGTGCGCAACTTGCCCCAGAGCACACGCGCATGACCTCGATCGAGGAGCAACTCCGCAGCAAGCGCCGACAGCTTCTGCGGGCCCTCGGCGGTGCCAGAGCCCTCCAGGAACTCCGCGAGGCCCATCAACCACCCGAGGAGCACTGGTGGTGGTTCATTGACGTTGCCCTGGCTCATGAACGACGTACCCGCCTGCGTCAAACAGCTCGGGGTGCCATCGTTGGCATCCTGATCTTGGGTGTCCTCATCGCAGCCTACCAGCTCTTCCTGGCACCTGACAAAGCCACACAGCAGCGGATGACCCATGAATTAGCCGCTGAGGAAGCACTGGGCGCGCAGCACTTCACCACAGCCCTTGAAGAGGTTGATATGGCCCTGACGCTCGCCCCGGGAGACAGCGACCTTCTCACGCTCAAAGGTGTTGCCCTGGCCCTGTCGGGGCAGCAGGCCGAGAGCGAGCGTGTTTTCGAGCAGGCCGTGGAGGCGGCAGGCGACCTGGAGGCGTTTCACGTCGCGCGGGCACGCTATTTCCTCATAGCCCACCAGCCCGAGCTCGCGTTGGAGGATGCCCGGTTGGCCATTGAGGCCAACCCGAAGTCGGCAATGGCCTACTTGCAGATGGGAAATGCCTATGCAGAGCTGGGCAGGGTCCCCGAGGCTGCTGAGAGCTACGAGAGAGCCGCGGCACTGGCGCGGGAAGCCGGCGAGACTCAGCTAGAGGCCATGGCCCGTGTTCAGCTCGCCTATCTCTCGATGGTCCCCAGCCTACCCACAGGCACATTGTCTCCCGTCCCGTAGACACTTGGGACCATCCCAGGTGATCTGGCGTCATCTAGCGCCGAGACCGTTGGAGGCCTCTTCCTCGCGCCAGTAACCTCTCCTGCTCGCCAAGCAACCGTCAAGCGGCAGGCCGGGACACAGTCCACGTCACACCCGCCGCGAACTACGGATAGTAGCTTCATGCTCGGGGAGCCTGGGTAAATCGAGCGTCCCTCCCCGCTTACCGTGCCATCCACCCCCCGTCCACCACCACGATCTCCCCGTGCACGTAACGTGAGGCCTCAGAGGCCAGGAAGACCGCCGCGCCCTTGAGATCCTCGGGCTTCCCCCAGCGTCCGGCCGGAATCCGATCCAGAATCTGCCGGCCACGGACCGGATCGTGGCGCAGTGCCTCGGTGAGTTCGGTCGCGATGTAGCCAGGAGCGATGGCGTTGACGTTCACGCCCTTGGCTGCCCATTCGTTGGCCAACGCCTTGGTCAACTGACCGATCCCCCCTTTGCTGGCAGCATAGCCGGGCACCGTGATACCCCCTTGGAAGGTGAGCAACGAGGCAATGAATATGATCTTGCCCTGACCCCGTTTCACCATCTCACGTCCGAACTCCCGTGCGAGGATGAACGGCGCATCCAGGTTGACGCTAGTGACGAGGTCCCAATCTTCATCGGAATGCTCGGTGACCGGCGCACGCCGAATCGTGCCTGCGTTGTTGACCAGAATGTCGATCACAGGCATGTCCTGTTTGACCTGCCGGATGAAAGCATACAGTGCATCCCGGTCAGCGAAATCACACTGGTAAGCATAGAAACGACGCCCTAACGCCGTAACTTCCTCGCCCACCTGGCTACCCGAGAGCGCCAAAGAGCGACTCACTCCCACGATATCTGCACCAGCCTCCGCCAGGCCAACTGCGATAGCCGCACCAATACCCTGACGACACCCCGTCACTAATGCAGTCTTTCCCTCGAGTCTGAAGGCCTCCAGAATCCCCATGACTCACCTCTCCTGCGCTCCAATGTCAATCAGGATCTTCATCACATCACCACCGGATTCCAGCAGGCGAAACCCCTCCGCGATTCTCTCCAGAGGATAGACCGCCGAGATTAGCCGGTCAAGCGGGAGATCCTCACTGGCGGCCAGTCCAATCGCGCGCTCGAAGTCCTGGCGCTCATACACCCGCGCACCACGCAGCCTGAGCTCTCGCCACACGATTCGCATCAGATCCACGGGCGGAGGGTCCGATGCCAGCCCCACAATAACGATGCGCCCACGGGTACGCGGCAACTGAGTCATGACCGCAGCGCCCGCTTTGGAGGCAGACACTTCGAACACCACATCCGCTCCCGCACCCCCTGTACGCTCCTCGACCAGGGCGACGAGGTCCACCTCGAGAGGGTTGACCGCCTCCAAGCCCAGCGCGTGGGCAATGGCGACGCGACTCGGGTTAATCTCCGACACCAGTACGCGGGCACCATCGTGCTGCGCGACCAGCCCGATGAGGGCCCCGATAGGGCCGCCCCCTATCACGACGACCGACTCACCTGCTCTGACCTTTCCAAGCCGGACGTCGTGGCACGCCACGGCCAGTGGCTCGATCAAAGCTGCCCGCTTCAAGGAGATCTCTTCAGGCAGCGGAAGGACAGCGTACTCTGGCACGACCCAGGCGCTTTGAAAAGCCCCCGGCGTGTCGATCCCTATGAATTTGAGATTCATACAGATATGGCTGTGGCCCGCGCGGCACGCAGGACAGGTCCCGCATGGCTTCAAAGGCATAACAGTCACCCTCTGCCCCTCCCGGACACTCTCCACTCCTTCACCAACGGCACTGACCACGCCCGATGCCTCATGGCCCATAATCTGAGAGGGAGCAACGCGCCAATCCATTTTGCCATGGTAGATGTGGAGGTCGGTCCCACAGATGCCCGCATAGGCCACCTGTATCTGCACCTCACCCGGCCCCGGCGGCTGCACGTCTGCCTTCCCCACCCGAATCACTCTGTTGCGTTCGTAGTACGCCGCTCTCGCCATGTCTCTCGCTCCTTAGATCCAAAGCTGCCATGCTTTTCCTCGGCCCTTCAGGGGCACGAGGCCGGCTCAGATGAAAACAGTCTACAGCCACCGCCCAACAGAGTCAACGGCAGCCAGGTGGTCCATCCCTTCCTCCTGAAAGCAGAAGGTAGATCAAGTTCCAATCGCATCACTATCCCCAATGCCACAATACCTGTCACCGCGACAAGCCGTCACTTCGGAACATGAGCATTTGCCAGGGACATTGGATCTTGACACTACCGAGGAGAGACGTTATACTATTACACATAACATATTACGTGTAATTCTGATACGAAGGGAGCCACTGAGGCTATGACAGAACAAGAAAACATTGAAGTAGAGATCAAGGAGCCCACAGAGGAAACACCTGAACAAGTAGAGGTGGAGGTCACAGTCACGGACGACGCCATCACCCAGCCAGAGGATAAGTTCAAACCGGGACGCACAACTAAGCAGTTGAAAGAAGCGCTGCGGCAGGCAGAGTCCTTCGCACAGGCGCTGAGTGAGGCGCTCCAGGGTCGGGGCAACGTCGTCATGGTCAGGGTTAACGATGAAGCATTGGCCCACCTTGATATGTTGGTTGAGGCGGAGATCACCAAGAGCCGTTCCGAGAGCGCAGCTTTCCTGATCAGCGAAGGCATCAAAGCGAATCAGGCTCTGTTCGATAAGATTCGAGCTATCACCGAACAGATCATGGAACTGCGCGAACAGCTTCGACGGGAAGTCGCCCTGACAGCCGACGAGGATGAGGATAACGCCGAAGAAGATACCCCATCACCGGTCGATTGAGAAACATGAGACTGCTCTGAGGAGAGTGACGTATGGTAGCGAAAGAGACACCACCAGAGGTTGTGGTCAACGATGGAAGAACCCACAGGGCCATTGAAGTCGCGGCCGATATGGCCGGTCGAGGGCTGAACGTGATCAAAGGGTTCGGCAACATATTGCTGGATGCAGCTGAGGATGCCTCAGGGCTGATGATCCTGAGAGTGGACCGCGATCTGCGGTCGGCTCTTGACATCTTGGTTGAGACGGGGGCCGCGGACAACCGTCGCGCAGCCGCACGAGCACTGCTCAAGAAGGGAGTAGAAGCCGAAAGCGCCCTATTCAAACGCATCCATCAGACCCGCGCACAGATCGCCGATCTCAGAAGGCAGATGCGAGAGCTGGTCAAAGTTCAAGCCTGACAGCAACCACTGCTGCTAACATCCATGAACCACACTGCACGCAGATGTCGAGTCTACGTGTCGAGTCTACGTGCAGTGTGGTGTTTCTTTCCGGGTACCCCAAGACAACCACGATGTAGCTCTATTCTTTCAATGATTATCCCACAAATTTGACACGACAAAAGATGTATGGATAATTATTGAGGGAACTACACAAAGCCATTTCGTGCATAGACAAGGTGCGCGGCACACGCAGGAGCCGCCGGCAGATCTTCTAATCGCGAAGGAGCTACCATGTCCCCCAAGAAAGACCGTCCCACTGGATTCACTGCTTTCATCGTGATCTGGATCGGCCAGATCCTCTCACTGCTCGGTACGGCTGTCAGCCACTTCGGTCTCCAGCTCTGGGTGTTCGATGCAGGTCACGGTAAGGCAACTCCGATGACAACCATGGGGTTCTTCTTTGTGTTGCCGATGATCCTCTTCACGCCGGTCGTAGGCATCCTGGTTGACCGCGTCAGCCGCAAGCTGACCATGATGCTCAGCGATCTGGCCGCCGCGCTATGTACGTTTGTGGTCCTGCTCCTGTACCTGAGCGGCGCTCTGCAGATCTGGCATCTGTACATTGTCGCTTTTGTCCTAGGGACCTTCCAGGGTTTCCAATGGCCGGCCTACTCGGCCGCCATATCGACCATGCTCGACAAACGCCACTATGCCCGGGCCAACGCCATGCTGGACATGGCGGGAGCCTCATCTGGTGTCTTTGCCCCCCTGATCGCCGGAGCACTCCTTGGCCCTCTTAACATCTGGGTAACACGAACCGCCCCGGCCATCGCGGCCCGCACACCGGGCGAGCCCGGCATCCTGGTTCTACTTGCTTTCGACCTTCTCAGCGCAGCCTTCGCGATCGGCACCCTGCTCTTTGTCCACATTCCCGACCCTGAGCGCTCCGCAGAACACGCCAAGGCGCAGGGCGGATTCTGGCACCAGGCTCTCTTCGGCTTCCGCTATATCCTCAGCCGGCCCAGCTTGCTGGGGTTGCAGCTTGTTTTCCTGATGGGCAACCTGATCATCTCCCTTGGCACGGCCGTGCGCGGGGCCATGATCCTCGCCCGCACCGGCAGTGATCGCATGGTTTTCGGTAGCATCCAGACGGCAGGCGCAGTTGGTGGGCTCGCGGGCGGTATCGTCATCGGCATCTGGGGAGGCTTCAAGCGGAGAGTACATGGCGTGCTCCTTGGGTGGGCGTTGAGTGGCATAGCACTGGCCGTTTTCGGGGCTTCGCGGTCATTGGTGCCCTGGCTCATCACCTCCTTCGCTGCGGCACTGGTCTCTCCGCTGATCAATGCATCAAACCAGGCGATCTGGCAGGCCAAGGTGCCCCCGGACATCCAGGGTCGAGTGTTTGCCGCCCGCCGCTTGATTGCATGGGCAGTGAGTCCCTTAGCTCAGGTCGTCGCAGGTCCCGCGGCTGACCAAGTGCTTGAGCCGCTGTTCCAGGCTCCAGGGCCCGAAATGAAGTGGCTCACCGACCTCTTCGGTACAGGCGCTGGTGCCGGCATGGCGTTCCAGATTGCCTTAGCGGGCATCTTCACCGCCTTGGTAGGGGTCAGCGGCTATCTCTTCCCCACCGTACGTCAGGCCGAGGAACTCCTTCCGGATCATGACACGGGCTCGAGCCAGACAGAGGCTCAATCACCCGTGGCCGCCTGAGCCCAAGCACAGACGGCCACGAGAACCCGATGACGACTCCCTCCCATTTTCATCCAGGAGAGAGAACATCACCATCAGCCCCTGCAACACACGAAGGCACAGAGTCTGCCCAGCGATAGCCGCTGCGCAAGCCCCCAGGAACACACGTAGAGGCCTTTGCTGTTGAAGCGACCAGCTCAGTCGAGCTCGCTACCTCGCATCCGGGGCAATCAACACCGTCACCACGGCCAGCGCAAGCAACGGCCAGGGCTTCGCCTGATTCGTGGTCATGGCCCGCCCCTCCGCCGATGCGCGGCCTTACGCCGGCGCCAGGGCTTTGCCCGCCAGGTGATTCCGTCGACCACAGCCCCGAGCCCGACCCACGTCATCATCGTCCCATCCGTTTCGTCAGACCTCGCAGTGCAGATCCCTCATCCGTCTGCTGCCCCCCGGCAGAGGGCGCTGATTTGAGGACGCGATCGGCCAACCGCGAAAACGGTAGCGACTGCAACCATACCCGGCCGGTCCCAGTCAGCGTGGCCAGGAAGAGACCCTCACCACCGAACAACATCGACTTGAGATTGCCAGCACGTTGGATGTCGTAGTCGATCCCAGGCTCGAAAGCCACCAGACATCCAGTATCCACCAGTAGTCGCTCGTTGTTCAGGCGCCGTTCGACAATGGTGCCGCCCGCATGGAGGAACACCATACCATCTCCCTTCAAGCGCTGCAGGATGAAGCCCTCTCCACCGAAGAATCCTGCCCCCAGCCGCTTATTGAATGTCACACTGATCTCTGTACCCAGTGCTGCACAGAGGAAAGCGTCCTTCTGGCATGTCAGCTCACCACCTGTCTCATCCAGATCAATCGCGATGATCTTGCCGGGATAGGGAGCCGCAAATGCCACGTGTTGCTTTTGTGCCGCGGCTCGGTTGGTGAAGTGCGTCATGAAGATCGACTCACCGGTGAGAAGCCGTTTCCCCACACTCGTCACAGCGTTAAGCAACCCGCCCCCTGGCTTCGATCCGTCGCCCAGCCGTGCCTCGAAGCTGATCTCAGAGGTCATGTACATCATGACCCCCGCTTCCGCGATTACCGTCTCTCCAGGATCCAGTTCGATTTCCACAAACTGCAGATCGTCGCCGAACACCTTATAGTCGATCTCGTGACTCGCCATCTCTACCTCCGATTGTCTAAACACACCAGTCCTTATAGATACTCTACGCTAATAAATGTGCTCCGTCGCAAACAGTTTGCGACGGAGCACAGAACAACCGGGCAAACAGCGTGGGTCAAGGCCGCCGACGGACCACCGGGCCCTCCGGGGTGTCTCGGACCTCATAACCTGCTGCCAGGATCTGGTCACGGAGAGCATCAGCCTCCGCCCACCGACGAGCGCGACGTGCCTCCTGGCGCTTCTCCACCAGGCGCAGGATCTCCTCCGGGATAGCCTCTGGCTGCCACTCAGCCAGCCTGAGGCCTAGGACCTCGTCGAGCTTTAACAGAGTCGCCTTCTTGTCAGCATCGGACAGATCACTGTGCGCCACCTCCCAGACCGTCGCCAACGCCCGGGGCATGTTGAGATCATCGTTGACCTGCTTGAGGAATGTCTCGACCCACGTGTCCGATACCGAGCCTCCGCCCTCCCACCCATACACCATCTCCCGCAGGCGCGTCAGCGCTTTGGAGGCAGCGTCCAATGCATCCCAGGAGAAGGTCAAGCGTGATCGGTAATGCGCTCCCAGACACAGATAGCGATAGGCCAGAGGATCATAGCCACGATCGATCAAGTCCTGGACCCGCAGGAAATTCCCAAGCGACTTGCCCATGCGACCCGTGTCAAGTTGCAGGAAGTAACCGTGGAGCCAGAAGTTCGCCAACCGCGTGCCATAGCAGGCCTCGGCCTGTGCGATCTCATTCACATGGTGGACGTTGATATGGTCCTCACCTCCGCAGTGAATGTCGAAGAAGGGCCCCAGATATTTGACCGACATGGCAGTGCATTCGATATGCCACCCGGGGAAACCCACCCCCCAGGGGCTCTCCCACTCCATCTGGCGCTTCACGTCCGGAGGGCTGAATTTCCATAGGGCGAAGTCCGTGGGATTACGCTTCTCCCCCAGGCGCACGCGAGCTCCAGCCCGCAGACCCTCAACATCCAGGCGCGCCATGTAGCCGTAGTCCTCCAGTTTGGAGGTGTCGAAGTAGATGCCATCGGAGGTACGGTAGGTATAGCCCTTGGCCTCGATGCACTGGACTAACTCGATCTGCTCCTGAATGTGCTCGGTCGCCTTGCACCAGATCGTCGGTTGCAAGATATTCAGCCGCTCCAGGTCTTCCTTGAACGCCTGAGCGTAGAACTCCGCGATCTCCCACGCGGACTTGCCCTGCCGCCGGGCGGCCTGCTCCACTTTATCCTCACCCTCATCAGCGTCTGAGAGTAAATGTCCCACGTCGGTGATATTCATCACATGTTTCACGGACCAGCCGTTGAACACCAACGCCCTGCGCAGCACGTCCTCGAAAATGTAGGTACGAAGGTTTCCGATGTGGGCGTAGTTGTACACTGTGGGGCCGCAGGTATACATCCCCACCTCCGGCGGACGAAGAGGTTCGAAAACCCGCAAGCTTCGGGTGAACGTATCATACAGGCGTAGTTCCATATAGTTCAAGCCTCCTCAAGGACAAAACGGTCAACCATTGCACACCCTCTCAGATGTCATAATCACCAAGATCCGCCCGCGGACATCCCCACCGATCAGGAAGCAGCCGCCACAACAACCGCGCCAACCATGCCTGGTCCAGTGTGAACCGAGAGCCCTGGGCCGAAGTCCGCATAGATGAGCTCAACCGGGTCGTTCAGGGCAGCACGTAGCTGTTCCCCGAACTTGTAGGCCTGATCGAGAGCATCGACATGCAGAATCGCGGCCCTCTCCACCGCCGCATCTCCCAGGCTCTCCACAATCAGGTCCACAACCCGAGCCCAGGCTTTCTTGCGCGTCCGCACCTTCTCCAACAGATCCAGCTTGCCCTCTTTGTCCATCGTCAACACAGGCTTGATCTTCAGGACAGAGGCCATACCGGCTGCAAGATGCCCTACCCGCCCACTGAGAGCCAAATAGTGCAACGTATCCAGGGCGGCGTAGAGAGATGTCCGCCTCCCAACCTCCTGGGCTCGAGCCACAATCGATTCGACGTCTGCCCCCTGGCTGGCAGCTTCAGCGGCCGCTATCGTCATGAACCCCTGCCCCATAGAAATGTTACGCGAGTCCACCACGTGGATGGTGCGGTCAGGAAACATCCCCCGGGCTGTGACAGCAGCGTTGTAGGTCCCACTCACTACACTGCTCACGCAGATGCACACCACTGCATCATGACCATCCTGGAACGCCGCCTCATAGGCCTTGGCAAACTCTCCCGGCGAGGGTGCGGATGTCGTTGGCATTGTGCCATCACGGTCCACACGCGCGAAAAGCATCGCGTCATTGATGTCGACACCCGAGCGGAACGTCTCCTCGCCGAAATGGACGTTGATGGGTACCAGTCGAATCCCCAACGCCCCGACGATCTCCAATGGCAAACTGGCATCAGTATCTGTGATAATAGCAACAGATCCCATGAGTCCTCCCAATCCAAGATAAACTCGATAAGCTCAATCCGAAGCAATCATGACACTTAACGGATAACCAACAAGGACGTCGACCATCCAACACAACCACGATGATATGCCAGGCAAGGTCTATCCGGCACAATCCAGCCCGCAGCCTTAAGCCTGGATCTGCACGCGTTCCTTTCTCCCTGCGCTTTCAATCGCGCCGAAAACCATGGCCAGGCTCTTGATGTTGTCCGACGCTACAGTCTCAGGCACGCATCCGTGACGCACACAGTGGATGAACTCGCGTATCGCCCCGTCATGCCCACCGCGTTTCCCCCCAACATCAACAACCGGTACCGGCACCTCCACCAGCTCAGAGCGAAAGCCACCCTGTGCTGCAACCGCCTCTGCCTGGAATCCCTGGGCACCATCCCAGATCACGCTTCCTCGCTCCCCAATGATGTGCCAGCGGCTCTCCCACGTCGTGTTGAGTCCCTCGGCACACCAGCTTCCACGGTATGTGTAGACGATATCGCGCGTCATCTCGAAGATCGCCACCGCCGAGGCGTCATGGTCATACCACGAACCGGGCGGGTTCCACTCATGACAGTAGACAGCCTGGGCGTCAGCTCGCGCCAGCAACCGCGCCGCGTCGAAGGTGTGGATCGCCATATCCAGCAGGAGGACGTGCGCCATATGGTCACGGAACCCACCGAAATGCGCCCCGATGAAGAAATCGCTGTTCACGGTCGTGATGCGGCCGAGCACACCCGATGCCAGGAACGCGCGCAAACGGCGGATATTGGCATCGTAGCGCCGGTTCTGCATCACAGCGAAGAGCCGGCCTGCGGCCTCAGCCGCGGTTACCATCTCCCGGGCGTGATCCATGGAATCCGCCAGCGGTTTCTCACCCAGAACATGACAACCATGCTGCAGCGCCTTCAGCGTCACGTCGTAGTGAGCCTCTGGCACCGTGCAGTCAAACACCACGTCGGGTCTCTGCTCCTCGAGGACCCTTTCCAGGTCGGTGTCGATGTGCACCTGCGTCAACCCAAACTCCTCTGCCCGCTGCGCGGCGGCAGATTCCTCCAGGTCAACCAACGCCACAAGCTGGATCTCATCCATCGTCGTCAGCGTCTTGAGCCAAGCCTGACTAATGCCGCCGCACCCCACCAGCACGCCGCGTAATCGATCTCCCATCACATTCTCCTTCCGCTTCTCAGCGCCCGCTTCTCAGCGCCTGCTTCTCAGCGCAAATCGACATCGAGCATCGGTTCGCCAACCGGCGTCAGCAAACGCCCCATAAAGAACCAGCGACCATCGGACGGCGACACCGTGTGCACGATGAGGATATTCTCACCCGCCCGCAGGGTAAACGCCTTCGTCTGACACGGTGGCCGGAAATGGGCGGGGATCTTTGGATCCATCGCTATCTCTTGCAGCGCCACGGGCTCGTCATTGACCAGGATCTCCCTAGGTGGCGGGCCCACGACCTCCAGCACCGCCTCACGCGCCTCGGCGGTTAGGATCCGTACCACCAGGAATGCCCCGGCCTCTCCCTCGCCCGTCATCAACTCAGGGTAAATCCGCCAGAAGCGCAGCAGGAATGGCTCCGCCAGATTGTGCATCCTCCTTGGCTCCTGCGCCAGTGTTCGCAGGGTCACTGGCGTCTCCTCACCCCGCAGCGCCGCGTAAACCTGCTCCAACGTCGGCCGCGGCACACCGGCGCCATAGGCGGCCGCGTGCCACTTGTAGAGCGAGGGGAACAGTGGCGCGCTCGTGTAGCTCTCCACGATCTCCTGCCCAGCCCAGCGCAGCACAGCCTCCACCGACCAACGTGTACCACGCGGCTCACCGTCGAACGCGAACGGAGTCGGCACGATCAGAGGCTGCGTCACACCTGCGTGCTGCACCTGGGCGTGCTGCACCTCTGTGCCTCGCTCCAGCTTGAAATCCAGCGCCACATCCACCGGTTCACCATCGGCTGGCGGCGCGACAATCACCGTGCCAAGCTGCTGCTGCGCCTCCTGGTAGGTCACGTGCGCCAGTGTGTGCCAGAGTGGTCCGCCCAGCCGTGCCAGCGCATCGCCCCGGCCATGCCCATCCCATGCCGCCACTGCGGCCACATCCATGGGATCACCCGTGAAATCTGATCCGAGCAACCGCCTCACGTCCGCCCCAACGACCTTCCGATTGTGCGCCTCGCCCAATGCCACCAGCGACGCATCCCCCTTGGCAACGACCATCAGTCGCGTCTCTTTGGAAGTGGGAGAGATCACAATAGTGGTGCATAAGGCCGCCGCGTCATACGACCAGGCGGTCGCCGGCTGGCCGTTGATCTGTACCTGCGTCGGGCGATGGCTCCCCATCAATTGCACCTCGTAGGCACACGCACGCGGCAGTGCCTCGCAATGACCCTCCACAGGGCCAATTGTCACCACCCAGCGCTGGTCATCCTCCTCCAACCTCGTCGTTACCGGCAGCCACTCATACTGTCCCTCGCGGTAAGCCTCAGTAGTGCCGTCATCTTGGTAGACGCGGAAGTGCCCCTCTCCTGGGAAGACACGTAGCACCAGGCGGTCGCGCGGAAGGGCGTCCGTCGTACCCGAGGCCAAGCGCGGCGGTTCCTGCTCCTCAAAGTCTGGAGCCAGGGGAAGAACCGCACCTTCGCGCACGAACATTGGGACCCGGTTGAGATCCCCCACTACCCGCACCCAGCGGGGGCCTTCCACCGTCTCCAGTGTATCCATCGTGATCCAGGTGCCCGGCGGCAGCCAGACATCCAACCGTGCCAGGCCCGTCGCCGGATCGGCGGGGAAGACCAGCGGCGCCGCGATGATCTGATCGCCGAGGTAGTACTGATAGCGGGTGACGTAGGCGCTCTCGTCCTCCGGCTGCTCGTAGTACATCGGACGGCACAGCCCCAACCCCGTGTCCGTGTTTATCCGCGCCATCGTGTAGAGGTAGGGAATCAAGCGGTAGCGCAACAGGAAGGCCGCCTTGGCCGCCCGATAGACCGGTTCGGGATAGGCCCACGGACGACGTTCGGCCCGAGGGTCCTTGGTCGCATGCAGCCGCAGCACCGGGCTCAGGGCCCCGTACTGGACCCAGCGCGCGTACAGCTCAGGGGGGGTGGCGCCGCCCATATGGCCGCCGATGTCGTGACTCCACCAGCCATAGAGGACATTGGAGGCCGTGGCCGTCATGAAGGGCTGGAACTGTAATGACTCCCACGTCACGTAGGTATCGCCGGAGAAGCCGATAGGATAGCGATGATTGCCTAGCCCTCCCCATCGACTGTAGATCAAGGGCCGCGTGCCACGCCGTCGGCTATCGCTGAAGTGCAGGTGATTGAGCCAAGGCAATGGGTCCAGTCCCTTGATTTCGGAGGCCTCCCCCTGTTGCCAATCGATCCACCAGAAATCGACCCCTTGATCCTCAAGGGGATGGTGCAACAGCTCGAAGTAGTTCTTGATAAAGCGCTTGTCGGCGACGAAGAAAGGGATCGGTTGCTTGCTGGCGGGATCAATGCCCATCGCACGCGCGAAAGCTGGGTAGGCTTCCTCAAAGGGTTGCACACCCATTGCTGGATGCAGATTGAGCGTCGCTCGTAATCCCTTGTCGTGCACCCAGCGGAGGAAGGCCGGTGGATCGGGGAAGAGCTCACGGTTCCAGGTATAGCCGGTCCAGGCATTGGGTAGATGCCAGTCCATATCGATGACCAGCACATCCAGCGGCACGCCATGCTCTTCGAACTCTCTGACCAGATCCTGCAGGTCCTGCGCGCTGTATGCCCAGTAACGGGACCACCAGGCCCCCAGTACGAAACGGGGAATCAACGGTGTCACTCCTCCAAAGCACCGATACTCCCGCAGCGCTGCCTTGTAGTCGTGCCCGTAGCCAAAGAAGTACCAGTCCTGCAACGCATGGTCAGGCCGTGGCGCGACCCAGCCATCGTCGCCGAAGACAACATGAGCGCTATCATCGAACACCGCCCAGCCATCGCGCGAGATCAGACCAGGCTCCAGCGGAGCGTCGCCGACACATCCATCCAAGGTTCTGCGCGTCCCACGCAGGTTGCCCGTATCGGGTAGGCCTGGATACCAGGTATGGCGCGTCCCGTTAAGTTCGTACTCGATCGCCAGGTTGTCCGCTGTGAAACGCCCACTCCCCAGGCGATAGCGAATGCGCAGCGCCCCAGTGTCAATCATCAACTGTCCGTCCGCCTCCGCGGTCGCAAAAGCTGGCGGTGCTTCGCTGTAACGCGTGGGGAAGGCATAGCTCGCTCGATCCTCGAAAACCCCTTCCTCCGACCACTCCAGGCGCACCAGTCGCGGGGTCAACACCGTGAAGCGGACATCGCCGTGTACCACCACCGCCGCCGGATGCGCCCGCGGTCGGCCTCGAAAACGAATGCGTTCATAGATATCCTCGACAGACACGGTCCCCTACCTCCTGTATCACCGACATCATAGCTACTGTACCATGGCAGTCCCTCGGGTCAATCTGACCGAAACGCCGCCACCCAAGACAGATCCCCGACCTCATCACATCGCTGTTCCACAAGGCATTGAGGTCGTCCCTTCCCTGGGATCCACCCTGCTCTCGGCAGATGGCAAGCATCTATCCCACGGGCCCGGCATACCCGTTGCTAGAGCTGTCCACGGCGACGCTCGCCG
>CAYLRT010000002.1:0-27251 GCA_964385885.1 uncultured Anaerolineales bacterium
GGGGTGCTTTGTCTTGTGTCTTGCGTTGGAGGTGACAGTCACCTGAGCGGGGTGTTGGCTAGGTGGCGCACAGGGTAGGTGGGGTACTTCGTGGTATCTCAAGCTGGCGGTGACTGTCACCTGAGTGGGGTGTTGGGTAGGTGATGCATAGGTTAGGTGGGGTGCTGTGTGCAGTGTCTCACGTTGGGGGTGACAGTCACCGAGAGTAGGCGAAAGGGGGCTACGTTGTTGCTAGGTGCGGTTGCGCCCTGGGGCTCCCGTTCTATAGTCTGGTCGACCACAGGGATATTCGGAGGTACCCATGGAATTGACCCGACATCAGACCCTCTCTGGCCCACGCTGGGCGGTGAATGGACACTGGCTTCCGCGTGCGTTCGATCTGCGAATGCTCCTGGCACTCCCTCGGGCGATATGTCGCCAGGCCCTGCATGAGATGGTTACGGAGGAGCAGGCTTCAGGACCATTGCTTGCACCCCTTGAGCCCTCACATGAGGTGTGGGCCAGCGGTGTCACCTATCGGCGCAGCCGTGATGCCCGTCAGGCAGAGTCCGAAACCGGGGATATCTATGCCCTCGTCTATCAGGCTGACCGCCCCGAGTTGTTCCTTAAGGCCATCGGATGGCGGGTGGTGGGACCCGACATGCCCGTCCGCATCCGACGGGACAGTGGCTGGAACGTGCCGGAACCAGAGATGACGATCGTCATCAATCGGGTGGGGGAGATCGTGGGCTATTGCGCGGGCAACGATCTGTCCTCGCGGGACATCGAGGGGGCGAATCCTCTCTATCTACCGCAGGCCAAGGTCTATCGCGGTTCCTGTGCACTGGGACCGGGTCTAAAGCTGGTCTCTTCCGAGGTGCTGAGCGATCTCGAGATCACGCTGGAGATTGCTCGCGGAGGAGAGGTCTTGTTTGCAGATAGCATCAGCACAGCACGCATGAAGCGCGGGCTGGAGGAGTTGGTCTCCTATCTGTACCGGGAGCTGGACTTCCCGTACGGAGCGTTCTTGATGACCGGGACAGGGATTGTGCCGCCCGACGACTTCTCGCTTTTGCCCGGCGATAGGGTGCGGGTGACCGTGGGCGAGCTTGTGCTGGAGAACACAGTCACGCGGTGAGGGGGCTCTGTGAGGGACTTCATGGGGTGCGTGGGTCGTTTGAATCTGAATTTTGGAGGCAAGGAGAACACAAGACATGGACGCTGAGTTAAAGCAGACCGTTCTGCCGCGCTGGCGAGGGTTCAATCTCGATGAGATGTTCACCACCAAGAGCGACGGCAACTTCCGTGAGGACGATTTTCGCTGGATGGCGGACTGGGGCTTCGATTTCGTGCGCATCCCCGCCTGCTACACGCTGTGGATTGAGGGCGATGACGTGTACCGTCTGTATGAGCCTATGCTAGACAAAGTCGACCGCGTGATCGCACTGGGCCAGAAGTATGGTATCCATGTGTCTTTCAACTTCCATCGTGGGCCCGGCTACTCAGTCAATCGGGAGCGAGAGGAGCCGTTCAACCTGTGGAAGGATCCCGAAGCCCTGGATGCGTTTGTCTATCACTGGCGTGCCTTTGCTCGACGCTACAAAGGCGTCCCTTCTGAACAGCTCAGTTTCGACCTGATCAATGAGCCCCCAGCCCCCAGTGAAGACGGTATGACTCGGGAGGATCACGCACGCGTGATCCGGGCGACGGTGGCAGCGATTCGGGAGGAGGATCCGGATCGTCTGATCATTGCCGACGGTCTGGCCTACGGACGTCTACCCATGCCCGAGTTGGCTGATCTGGGCATCGCTCAGAGCTGCCGCGCCTATGAACCCATGGGCGTCAGCCACTATAAGGCCTCGTGGGTGAACGGGATGGACTGGCCGGAGCCGACATGGCCCGGCGGGTGGCACTACGGAGCATCCTGGACGCGCGACGACCTGGAGCAGCTCTATAGGCCGTGGGCGGAGCTTGCCAGCCAGGGCATCGGCGTGCATTGTGGGGAGGGGGGCGCTTTCAATCAGACCCCGCATCATGTGGTGCTGGCGTGGCTGCGGGACGTGTTGGACATCCTGACGGGCTACAACATCGGCTATGCCCTGTGGAACTTCCGGGGCCCGTTTGGCATCCTCGACTCAGGCCGGAAGGATGTGGCTTACGAGGACTGGTACGGGCATCAGCTTGACCGGCAGCTTCTGGAGTTACTCCAGGCCTTCTAGCGTGACGAACCCGGTCCGCAGCGGGTGAGAGGCGAGAACTGGCCCCTGCGGTGCTGCGTCGCACTGATAGACAGCCGCCACACGCCTGGCGGCTGTCCTCCTGTGTCTGAGAAGACCAGTTATCATTGCCCAGGCAGATCCACGGCGATGGGGAGACAAGAAGAGCGGATCCAGGTTCAGTGCATCTCCTCTTCCTTCATGAGCCGCCAGAGGGCCTGCTGCAGCCGGAGTGTGATGGGGCCCGGTTTTCCGGATCCAACAGGCTGCCCATCGATTTTCACAACGGGCATCACACCTGTCGTTGTGCCCACGAACATCAGCTCATCGAGCTCTCCCAGGAGGGCGACAGGGATTGGCTCCTCCCGGTAGGGGATGTCCAGCCGGTCACAGAGTTCCAGGACTACCTGGCGCGTCACGCTGCCCAGGATACGGGGGCTGAGGGGGTGAGTCAGAAGCCGACCCTCATGCACACCACAGACGCCCGTGTGAGATCCTTCGGTGATTACGCCATCCCGGGTGAAGATGGCGTCGTACGCTCCTGCCTCGCGGGCCGCCTGACTTGCCAGCACGTTGGGCAGTAGCGCCAGTGACTTGATGTCACAGCGTGCCCAGCGGGTGTCGGGCACCAGCAAGCCGCTGACACCGGTCTTCCAGAGCGCTCTAGGGAATTGGAATGGTTCGGCCGTGGCGTAGACGGTGGGGTGAACAGGAGGGTCAGGGAAGGCATGCTGACGGGGCGCCGCACCACGGGTGATCTGAATGTACAGCTTGGCCTGTCCCCGCATGAGACTGTTCAGCTCGAGCAGGGACGCGGCGATGCGCAAGAGGTCATCCAGCGGCGAGGCCTCGATTCTCAACGCGTCGAGGCTGTGGGCCAGGCGCTGGAGATGGGCCTCGGCACGGAACAGACGGCCATCTATGGCCGCGATGACCTCATAGACGCCATCGGCAAGCAGGAAGCCGCGGTCGTCGGGTGATATGCATACGTCCTCCTGAGGCATGAAGGCACCGTTGTAGTAGACGATCATCGAATCCAGGTCTCCTTGTAGGTGTGCTTGCTCAGCCGCGCCCGGGCATGAGGGACCTCTGCAGAGCCCCGGCCCGGGGACGACATCTCGATCCATCTCATGGGACAGACGTGGGCAGGTCGTCGCAGGGACCATTGAGGTTCAGCGTGCGAGTGGGGATCCAGCCCTGAATCTCCAGCCCCGTGTTGCCAGGAGCCAGGTCAATTTTGGACCACTCCTCACCTCGTGCGAGCACTGCCGCGTAGTCCCCCACTTCCAGGCGGGTCACCACATCGGACGATGCGGAGGGCGCAGCATGGACATCAAGATCCTCCATGGGCATGGTGAAGCAGACCCCCGGCGGGGGTCCGACGATGACGGGCAGGTCCTCGCAGTTGCCGCTGAACTGGAGCGAGCCGGCGTCGTACACCCAGCGCAGGCGGAAAGGGCCGATGTTGGCAGCCTGCGCAATGTGGGGATCGAAGCCGTACCATCCGTCCTCGGTCCTGGCCTCGGCTTCGATCGAAGCGCCGACTTCCAGGGTGCCGAAGACTGAGGCCTCTGTCGAAGGGCGATCATAGATGACAGTGTCAGCCGTAGCTGTGATTTCGCATAGCTGTGATGTGGCCGGAAGAGCTTGGGTAGGGGTGGCAGACGGGACAGGGATTGGCGTCTCGACCGTGGCTGTGGCCACGGGTGTGGGTGATGCCGTGGCGGTCAGAGGCACTGTGGGGAGAGGCGCAGGGGTGGAGGTCACCAGGGTAGGCAATGCTGTTGTGGGAGGAGCCTGCGGTGAGGCCACTGAGGGCGCTAGGCAGCCAGCCAGTAACAGCAAAGCACTGAGGGCTGCTACACAACGTCTCATCGGTTCATCCTTTGTCCCCTGAGATATCTTGGGCAACGCGGTGCCCTGCCTCCGAAAGCCTTCCGCGCCGTGCGCAGTAGGCCAACAGGCTTGCCCGCTGGATGAGCCACTCACCATGGATCTTGTGTGCACGCACCAGTCCCTGGCGCGCCAGCCAGCGGATGTGTTGAATCGTGTAGTCGGTCAGCTCCGAGGCCTCCCGTGTGGTCACCCAGCCCTGGACATGGGCCAGGAGGATCGAGGTCTCGAAGTACCAGACCCCGTTGATCTGGCGTGCCGGCACGATAGATTCCTGGGCCAGTTTCGTAAGATAGGTCGAGCCATAGCCCGTCAGGTCAATGGCATGGGGCATGGGGATCCACTGCTCGCCCTGCTCTGCGGCCTCGCTGCCCGGGAGAGATGGGATGTCGATGCTGATATCACTGCGGGCTTCGTGGATCGCGCGGATCAGCCGGGTCAGGCGGTGGCGGCGGGCGAAATAGGCCACCAGCTCGCGTGCTCGATCCGCTTTGGATTCCCCAGGGAGGCTCTCGTAGTCAACGCCGAGGTCAAAGCAGAGATCGCGTAGCTCGGTCTCGCTGAAGCGAGTGGCGAGGACCTGCCTGAGGGTGACCATGCGATTGTTGCCAGCGGAACTGCTAGCCGGATCCTCCAAGAGCCCTCCTCCTGCTCATCCACATTTGTGGCGAAGTTCTCGAGTCGGTGGTCGATATTATAGGTCCCTTTGCCTTCCCTGTCGATGGACACGTGGACATCCACTGTGATGGTGTCTCGACGAATGCTTGTCGTCGTCGGCCCACCTGGCAGCTAACTTCGAGCATGAACGCCAAGCGATCTCCCATGCCCTGGCCTCTGGGACCGAAAGCACATACAATGGCTGATGAGAGCCAAGAGATCACTGCTTGGGGTGAGGTCTGACATGCAGGGAGATGAGCCAATTAGAGTTGCGGTGGTGACTGGCTGCCATCCTTTCGATGTGCGGGCTTTCACTCGACTGTTCCGTGAGCTGCCAGGGATAGACGCATATATCCAGCATCTGGACGACTTCGTGGCCGATGTTGGACGCGCGCGCGACTGGTATCAGGCGGTGGTCTTTTATCACTTTCACCAGGAACTGCCTGATGACACAGCTCAGAACCCCTGGTGGCGCCGCGGCGTGCGGGCGTCGTTGGAGCGGCTGGGCACAACCGAACAGGGTATCGTGGTGCTGCATCATGGCCTTGTGGCGTATCGTGGGTGGCCGTTCTGGTCAGAGGTGGTGGGTATCAAGGAACGGGGTACAGGCTTCACGCCAGATCAGGAGATTCAAGTTCAGGTGGTTGACTCCCAGCATCCCATTACTGCTGGTGTGCGGGATTGGCGCATGGTGGATGAAGTCTACACGATTGGTGAGCCTGACAGGGCATCTCATGTCCTGCTCGCGACCGACCATCCTGCCAGCATGCGTGCGCTGGCCTGGGTGCGCCACTTTGGCAGGGCACGTGTCTTCTGCTACCAGTCGGGACATGGTGACCCGGCTTTTAGCTCTCCTGGTTTTCGGCAGGTGTTGCTCAATGGCATTGCCTGGGTGGCCCATGTGATCTGAGGGGACGGTGGGTATGGCTCACATGGCGCGGCTGGCACAGCCTGGCCGCCCTAATCTGACGTTGGTCGTTCTTGAGTTCTAGCAAGGTCTCGGAGGTATGAGATGATTACGCGTACGGATGCGGGATTACTTGTGCGCTCAGCTACCACGGAAGTGGCGTTTGAGGGCGTGCGCATCGTGTCGATCAAGGATGCGGTGACGGGGGAGGAGTTCCTGGATCGCGGGCTGGGTGCGGATGTGCCGGGCCTGACACTCATCCACCAGAATGGTAAGGAGTCAGCGCTCGGCGTCCATCCTCTGGCGAGTGAGGTCCACACTCACGTGCTCAGTGAGCGGATCGCCGAGATCGTGCTCAATGACTGGGAATGTGACGTGTCGCTGAGGGTCAGCATCGATGACGAGTCGGGGGACATCCTGGTAGAGCCCTCGGCCTGGACGTTGCAGGGTGGCATCTATGGCCTGGCACTGAACATCCCGGGGATTCGGTCTGACCTGGATGTGGTGGGCCCCTTTCAGCAGGGGGCGCGACTGCCGATCACCCATCCTCAAATGCAGGGGAAGCGCGCCGATTGGCCTAACACCTGGGAGGCGGGGTTCCTGGTCTTTCAAGGGCGTGGAAGCGGCTTTTCGGTTCAGACATGGGATGATCACTTCATCTTCAAGCAGGTGCGTATTGGGCATGCGCAGGATCCACACACGGTCAGCTTTGTCACCCAGGCCTACGGGCCGCTGGAGCGCAACCAGTGCGTCGGCAATCTCGCCTGGCGTATCGCTGTCCACCGTGGCGAGTGGGAGGTCGCCGTGGCACGCTACCGCGACTGGTACTGGCGTGCCTATCGGCTGGATGAGGCCCTTGCTCTGCGTCCTTCATGGCTGTCGGAGATCAAGCTGGCGATCTCATGGTGTCCCACGGATATGGGCTTGCTGGATGCGTTGGCCCACCGCATTGAACCTTCCCAGGTGTTCATCCATCTGCCACGCTGGCGTCCCTTCAAGTATGATCAGGACTATCCTACCTACACGGCAAGCTCAGAGGCCAGAGCCTTCATCGCCAAAGCGCGTGCCATGGGGTTCCATGTGGCACCGCACACCAACAGTTGTCAGATCAGCCCCGATCATCCGTTCTTCTTCCAGGCGCGGGACTTCTGCACACGAAGCCCGACCGATCTGCGCTGGGGCGGTTGGAGCTGGCTACCCCTCGAGGGATGGTCCAGTTTCGGCCCTCCTCAGAGTGCTTCGCAGATGGCTTCGCACAAGGACTGGAACGTGCTCGTGAACGTGCATCCAGCCTGGTCACCCTGGCGGCGTGAGCTGACGCGCCAGGTCGCGGAGCTGATCCGTGAACTTGACCTGGACAGCATCTTCGTGGACGTCTCCCAGTATATCCATAACAGTGACAACGCCGTGCTTGAGGGGCTTACCTATGCTGAGGGATCGCTGAAGCTGATCCGTGAGCTTGTAGAGCTGGCTCCCGGTTTCTGTGTGGCGGGAGAGGGGCGAAACGAGATCTCCACCCAGTATCTCTCTGTCGTTCAGTTCCATCTATACAACTTCGCTCACGTGGCGGCGATCAACAGTGAGGACGTGGCCTGGGTGACTGAGGCCACGGTGCCGGTGAACCAGATGGTCTTTGGGGATCTCACCCGGGGCATCGGATATAATTATGGGCGCGGCGAGAACCGCCGTGTTATGATCGAGGCCACCTTGCGCCAGGGCGCGGTTCCGACCCTGATTTTTCAGAGTCGTGACCCCGTGGCCGAGCTGGATGGTGAGGAAGCCCGCACCATCCTGGCCCGTGCGCTGGACTGAGGTGGCTTTTTAGGGTTGGGGACAGACAGGAAAATAATGGGAGGGAATATCGCTATGCCAGTGCTTTGGTTATGTCTTGATCCAGAGGATGTCGCGCCGGAGATTCAGGATCGACTTCGGTCACTGCTTCCCCCGGACATGGAGATCGTAACGCAGCGTGAGGTGCCAGACTGCCGTGAAGAGGTAGAGATCGCGGCCGGTTGGGTAAGCCCCGATGCTGTCCTGCAACTGCCCAATCTGAAGTGGGTGCAGCACTGGGCAGCGGGCGTGGACCGTTTCACGAACCGTCCCGATATTATGGCCCGCGACTTCCTGTTGACCAGGGGCTCAGGGGTGCATGCGATCCCTATCAGTGAGCACATTCTGGCCTATCTGTTGGCGTTCGCGCGGGGCCTCCCTGGCGCGATCCGCGCACAGCTTGCACACCGGTGGGAGAAGGCCGGCTCGGCGCAGCGGACAGACGTCTTCGAGCTGGCGGGGAAGACCATGCTTCTGATTGGGGTAGGGGCCATTGGAGCGCGGACTGCTCAGGTGGCCAGTGCTCTGGGTATGCGGGTCATTGGTGTGCGTTACGACCCGAGCCGCCCTGCCGCCGGGGTGGAGAGAATGGTGGGGCAGGCTCAGCTGCTGGACGTGTTACCCGAGGCGGATTTTGTGGTCCTCACTGTGCCGCTGACTCGCGACACCTATGGCATGATCGGGGAGCGCGAACTGCGGGCCATGAAGCCGACGGCTATCCTTGTCAACATCGGAAGGGGCAAGACGGTGCAGGAGGACCAGTTGATCCGTGCGCTGCAGGAGGGCTGGATCGCTGGTGCCGGACTGGACGTCTTTGAGACTGAGCCCCTGCCACCTGATTCCCCATTGTGGGACCTGGAGAACGTCATCATCACGGCCCATTACGCGGGGCATGGTCCACACTATCATGAACGGGCTTTCGAGATCTTCCTGGATAATCTGAAGCGCTACCGAGAGGGGGAGACTCTGCGAAACCTGGTGGACAGAACGCGAGGCTACTGACCGGGAAGGCCTGTTCCGGCAGGTCGTGGCGGCATGAGAAGTGCGACGACACCCTCTGAGGGGAGCTGTATCCATTGCAGCGTGGGGAGGTGCGACATGAAAGACATCATGATTGTAGCGGGCGACGTCCTCGTCTGGGGGCGGTTGAACGAGAGCGAGACGGCCGAGAAGATCTGGCAGGCCCTACCCTTCGAGGGTACGGCAGCTCTGTGGGGGGATGAGATCTACTTCGAGATCCCGGTTGTGGCGCCGCAGGCCCCGGACGCCAGGGTCGATGTCGGGGTAGGAACTCTGGCATACTGGCCGATAGGGCACGCCTTGTGTATCTTCTTCGGGCCCACACCGGCAAGTGTCGATGAACAGCCGCGGGCTTACAACCCGGTCAACGTGGTGGGCCAGTTATTCGGCGATGTCCAGGCGCTGCGGCGCGTGCGGCACGGGGATAGGGTGCGGGTGGCGCCGGCTGAGGTGAAGTAACGGGCGGGGATGGCCGGGACGCAGTGCAGGACCGGCCATCGCCCATGTGGCCTCCTATGAGGCAAGAGATGGGCAGACCCATGTGGGCTCGCCCTGAAGACACGGTCACATGGTGTCTCCAGGGCGAGCTTGTTTGAACCCGCGCCGGGCTGCGTTTGCAGCCGCCCGGTGCCCGGCAGCGCTGGAGCGGACGGCTTCGCTAGCCGCGGCTGGCCTCCGTCAACCAGGTGCGGAGCTCCTCAGAGCTGGGCAACCGTCCGGAGCACTTGACCTGTTCATCAATCACGAGCGCCGGCGTTCTGGCAATGGGATAGGCCATGATCTCATTCAGGTCGGTCACCTTGGTGAAGGTAGCGGCGACCCCGAGATCGGCCGCTGCCTTGCGCGCCATGGCCTCCAGACGTTTGCACTTCGGACAACCAGTTCCCAGGATCTTGATGTGCATCGTTAAATCCTCCTTTGTATCGATTAACGTTTAGATGTTCACACCGCAAGCGGCCGCAGACACTGCCACGACGACCGCATGTCTATGCAGCCGCATTGACCCAGCCAAAGATCAGACCAGATACTGTACTGAAGATTGTGACCAGTAGCACGTAGACGGCGGTCTTCTTCTTGCCTATGATCGTGTTGGTGATGAGGATGGACTGCAGGCTAAGCTCCGGATCGGCTAGAAGGTACGCCAACAATGGTCCGCGCTGCATACCCAGGGACAGGAAGGTCTGGGCGATGGGGACCTCGACCAGCGTGGGAAAATACATGAAGACACCAAACAGAACGCCCGCCAGATTGGCCCACACGCTGTTTGTTCCCGCAACGGTCTGAATCCAGGTGGGGGGGATCAACGCACGCGCCATGCCGGCCACGAACACTCCTATCAGCAGCAGCGGGATGATCTGCTTGACAAACCGCCAGACTTCCCATAGCCACTCCTGGATCTCGTACGTTTCAAAGTGCGTCACGGCCAACCACCACAGCGCAGCGATCAGCAACGCTTCTCCCAGGGCCCGTCCTGTGAAGCTCAGGTCCAGACCAGTGGGAGAGGCCGTGATGCGCATCGAGGCCAGTAGCAGCGTTATGCTGACCAGGCCCAAGGTGATGGATGTCCAGGGGTTGAGTTGCTCCTCAATCTGTCCGAGCCCCCTCCAGGCGGTAGCGCCAATCGCTACCAGCAAGCCGATGAGCAGAAGTCCATGCACGCTGATTCCCTCAATACCCAGCGCCGGGTTGGGTGGGACCGCGCGCGTAAGCCAATTCTGCAGCCGCAGCGACCAGTGAAGCGGAGCTCTACCAAGCGGCGCATCGCTGCTTCCAGCCAACGCCAGCGCATCAGAATTCCCTAGCTTCACCGTTGCGATGGGCTCGGCGAGGGGACTCACCTGCAGTGTGCCCACGAACAGCACGCCCAGCAGCAAGAGGAAGAACACCCATGTGCGTGCTGGGACGGACGCGTGCCCCTCAAAGATTCCCGCTGTCTCCGCGTCATGCTCGGCATCTGCTTTGCGGAAGAGCCAGGCCATGAGGAGGCCAATCGTCACACCGAACACGATGGACAACACAATCCGAGCCAGTGCGATGTCCATACCTATGGTGACGCCGGTCAGGGAAATCGCCAGAATGTTGACGGCTGGGCCGACGAAGAGAAAGGTAATTGCCGGGCCAAGGCCCGCGCCCTTCTTGTAGATGCTGGCGAAGAGCGGCATGATGGTGCAGGAGCAGACGGCCAGCACAAAGCCTGCCGCCGCGGCAGCGGGATAGGAGATCCACTTAGGGGTGTTACGGCCCAGGTACCGGGTGATGGCCTCCTGGGGGATCAATGCTGCCAGGGCGCCAGCGATGAGAAATGCTGGCAACAGGCACAGAAGAACGTGGGCCGCCAGGTAGGCTGCCAGACTGCCCAAGCCTGTTTGGACGAGTGATGCGAGCGTTGAAATCCAGTCCATCCTTCAACTCCTCCTGACATGGTGGTTCTAGGATATTCACAAGGAGGAATGAGTCTATCATGGGCAGTGTTGCTGTCAAGTCAATGAGCGAGCAAGGCGGTAAGGGGTGATGCCGACGGTGTCTTGGGTAGCCTTGACAGAAGAAGCTCGGCACGCTATAATATTCAAAGATGTGAATCTTTTATGTATTGGGAGGCTGTCGATGGCCAAGACCTGGTATCCAGTAGTGGATCGCGCACAGTGTGAGCGTTGCGGTACATGCGTAAGTTTCTGCACGCATGGGGTCTATGATACGGATGATGATGGCTACCCCCTGGTCGTCAACCCGGATAACTGTGTGGAGTTCTGTCAGGGCTGCGCGAAGATCTGCCCGGCAGGTGCCATCAGCTACGCTGGGGCAAGCGCAAGTTAGCGTGCGCCCGATCTTTCTCCAGTGTCTCTCTGTAGAACTTCATTTGAGGAGGTATGAAAGATGGGGAAGAAGGGATTGCTGTTGTGCGTGTGTCAGGGCACGTGCCCTTCGTTTCAGCAGATGAATATCTTCGAGGTCGGCAACGCGGTCCGTCGCGAGAAGCTGGTGGATTACATGGCGATCCATCCTCAGTTGTGTGCTAGCGATGGCGATGAGTTCTTGAAGGCGCTGCTGAGCAGCCACGAGAACGGCGAAGGCACCGATGTGCTATACGTCGCGGCCTGCGATCCCGACATGCAGGTGAAGATGTATCGCGACGCTCTTGAGGCGGCTGGCTTTCCAAAGGAGCAGCTGCGCAGTGTCGACATCCGCAATATGGACACCGCGCAGGCCGTGAATGCCATCAAGGAGCTCATCCAGGCAGATTCCGCAGCTTAGTCAGATCGTGCAGAAGGCGCACAGTGCGCAGGAACGCCGCGCGCTGTGCGCCTGTGCTTTCCTGTTCTGGCAGGCGCGGGGCCAACGCCTGGGGTTCCCTGGTGAGTGAGCCGTCAGGACGCTTTGCCTGTGATGGGGAAGTGGTGTGGGCGTGTGCTCTTGGAGCGTCAGCGCGATGGGATTCAGGCGTGGAGTGTGCCAGCGCATGTGGTATCATAGGACCACACAGTACCTGAGGAGAGCACGACTTGGACTGGAGCAGGATCCTATCAACGTTTGGGTTCGTCTTGCTGGCTGAGCTAGGCGACAAAACACAACTGGCTGTGATTACGCAGACGTGCAAGTATCGGACGCCATGGCCGGTACTTGTTGGGGGCAGTCTCGCGTTGAGCGTGGTGACCGCCCTAGGAGCACTGGGTGGGGGCTTTCTCGCCGGTGTGCTGTCCCCCCATCTGATACGAGTGGCTGCGGCTATGGCTTTCTCGATCATGGGGTTGCTGACCCTCCGCGAGGCGGCCAAGGCTCCTGATCAAGGAGAAGCTGGCGATGTGGATGCTTGTGACTCCGATGAAGTTGGTGCGGACACGGAGCCTTGGGTGGACGGCGCGGCATCTAGCTCTGGCTGGAGTTGGCGTGCCTTTGCCTCCACGTTTGCCCTCCTGTTCGTCGCTGAACTGGGCGACAAGACGCAGCTAGCGGTCTTGGGACTGGCGTCCAGTGGACGGGCGTTCTGGGAGGTTTTCCTGGGCGGCGCCGCAGCGCTGGCCAGTGTCACCGCGATGGCCGTCATCGGCGGCCTCTGGCTGGTGAGCCGGGTGCCCCAGCGGACCCTCCTGAGCATCTCGGGCGGTCTCTTCCTCATCTTCGGCGGTCTGATGATCACGGGGACCCTGTAAGCTTACCCGTTGTGCTCTGCCTGCGGGTCAATACCCTGGTGGTTGCTCTCTAGCGGCTCGGGCTTAACGCCGACCACTGTGTGGATGCACTTCCAGGGCCCGAATGCCTCTCGATATACTTCGAGCCCGGCTGCGTGCATGATGGGGGTTTCGTCACGCATGTAGTCCCCCAGGAACTCCCACAGCTTCGCCAGCAGGTGCGCCACCAGGTTGCCGTCGGGGGCCTCGCCAGCATCTGTGATGATGACACGACCACCGGGCCGGGTCACCCTGGCCATCTCCTCGACGGCGCGTCGAGCATCGGGGACTGCGCTGAGGGCAAACGTGGTGATCACAGCGTCGAAGGTGTTGTCACGCCATGGCATGCGGGTCATGTCTCCCTGACAGAGGTGGGATCGCCTGCCCAGCCTCGACAGCCTGCGGTAAGTCAGTCTGGCCATGCCGAAAGCCAGATCCAGGCCCGCCATACGGTAGTGGTGGGCCAGCTCGCCATGCAGCCGGCCGCTGCCAAAACCGACCTCCAACAGACGGGCCCCGTGTGGAGGAAGGTGGCGCAGCAAGTGATGGCGCAAGCGGTGGGTGGTGCCAAACGTCAGCCAGTCTACCGCATCGTACCACAGGGACAGGCGATCATAGACTGGACGCCAGAAGTGGCGCTGGATCTCCTCGCGAGTGAGGCGCCAGCGGAGCATCGCCAGTGCCAGCAGGAGCCCGGCGCCTGCCAGCAAGGGCAGCGCACCTCTTCGGCGGCGAGCGTTCCGCTTCTGAGTTGTCATCTCGATTGGTCCTTCTCTCCTTCAAAGGTTGCCAAGCCAGGGCGAAAGCAGAAGCGCAAGTGTGGCGATGATGATGATAGCGGTGATACCCCAGATCAGGACGTTCTGCAGACGCGAGTTGGTCCATGAACCCATCACGCGCGGATTGTTGACGAGTTTGAGTACCAGGACAAGCAGTACAGGCAGCAGTATGGCGTTGACCGATTGCGAAAGCCACATCAAGGGGAAGAGCGGAATCCCCGGGAGGAGGACGACGATGACACTGATGGCGATAAGACCAAGGTAGAGGCCGTAGAAGGTGGGCGCTTCGTGGGCTTGATGGTTCAGTCCGCGCTCCCAGCCGAAAGCCTCGCAGATAGCATAGGCCGTCGAGAGCGGGAGAACGGAGGCGGCGAGGAGGGAGGCCCCTAACAGCCCCGCTGTGAACAGATAGCGTGCGCCCTCACCCGCAAAAGGAGTGAGCGCCAAGGCGGCTTGCTCGGCGGTATCGACGACGATACCGCGCGGGAACAGGACGGCAGCAGTGCAAATCACGATGAAAGCTGAGATGACGTTGCCCCAGACGGCCCCGGTAACGACGTCAAGCCGCGTATAGTGGTATTCCTCCGGTGGTCTTCCCTTGTCCACCACCGAAGCCTGCATGTACACAAGACCCCAGGGCGTGATAGTGGTGCCGACGGTTGCCAGCACAGCCAGAAGGTAGTCCGCATTCCCACTGAAGGATGGGGTCAGGGCATCACGCAGGATCTCCATCCAAGGGGGATGGATGATCACAACGGTCACAACATAGCTAAGCGCCGACAAACAGAGCACCAAGAGCACTTTCTCCACGCGCTCATAGGACCCACGCAACACCACGTAGGCGACCAGCACAGCGGCGAGCGGCACCGTGAGAAGTCGACTGAGGCCAAGCAGCTCGGTGGCTGCCGCGATCCCCGCGAACTGCGCAATGGTTGTGCCCAGATTGGCGATGAGCAGGCACAGCATGGCAAAGGCCGTGATACGCACGCCGAATCGCTCGCGGATCAGATCGGCTGTTCCCTTGCCGGTGACGGTCCCCATGCGTGCCGCGACTTCCTGGACAACCACCTCGCCGACCGTGATGACAAGAATCAGCCAGAGCAGCCGATAGCCATAGGCTGAACCAGCCATTGAGTACGTGGCAATGCCCGGCGCGTCGTTATCCGCACTGGCGGTGATGAGACCAGGACCCACGATGGAGAGATAGAGCAGGAGGCGCTGTAGCCACCTGGGCAAGCGACGGCGACTTCTCATTGGAAAACCTCCACCTTCGACTAAAAGAAACGGGGCAGGCGCTTCTTCCATGCTGTGGGCAGGACGGTGTCGATGGCGTCATCCACCGTTACGATACCCAGGAGACGGCTCGTCTCAGGTTCGACCACCGGAACGGCCAGCAGGTCGTACTTGGCCACCACATAGGCGACATCCTCTTGAGGCGTATACGGATCCACTGTCACTGGATCCTTCTTGATCCAGGGATCCGGGTCGGCCTCTGGGGGAGCCATGACCAGATCTCGCAGGCTGATCACGCCTTGGAGGCGATCATCCTCGTCCACCAGGTACACGTAGTACATGGCTTCGTCCTCTTGGGCCTCTGGGGAGTTGCGCAGGTACTCAAGCATCTCAGCCGGGCGCAAGTTTATCGGGGCGCGCGTAAACTCGGTCGTCATAATGCCGCCTGCTGAGTCCTCGGGGTACTTCAGCAGGGAGCGGACTTCGGCGGCCTCATCCTCCTCCATGAGGGCCAGCAATTGTGCACTGGTTTGTTCGGGGAGATCGGCGACCAGGTCGGCCGCCTCATCGGGGTCCATCTCCTCTAGAATATCAGCGGCACGCTCTGGCTCCAGGTGGGAAAGGACAGCAATCTGCACGTCGCTGGGACTCTCCTCCAGCGCATCGGCCAGCGTCTCGTCGTTCAGGGCCTGCAGCAGTGCCTCGCCGGTGGGTCGATCCAGATCGTTGAGGATGGCTGCAATGTCAGCCGGGGGCAACGCAGTGATACGCTCGCGGGAGACACGCAGTCGCAATGGATCGTCATGCTGCAGTGGCACGACATCCTCCCAGGGGATCACTTTCACATCCCATCGACCGCCCGCTCTGCGCACCAGGTTGACGACCAGGTTCTCCAATCCCAATCGGCGCAGGAGCCCTCGACCGCTGGCGTCGACGCCGGTGAGACAAAACTGCCCCCCGACGCGTGCCAGTTGCAGGTCGTTGACGCGCACCACGCGTCGTCCCTCAGTGTCCACGATCTGGCGATCGAGCACCCGGTCGATGAGCCATAGGTCATCGTCCGAGGGGGTGTACTCTGGGCATTGCTCCGCCGGCACGTTCAGGGTGATGCTGGGATATAGGCTGCTGACGCAAGAGGCCGGAATGAAGCGCTGCTGCCCATTGGAATCACGGATGGCAAGCGCACGTAAGGGAGGGAAACGCTCCTCGACTGGGCCCACCAGGATATCTGTGCAACGACCGACGAAGTCACCGAAGGCATCCCAGACCCGTCGCTTATGCACTTGGCTGGCGTAGAACATAGAACACCTCCTCGGTCAAAGATAGGCGTACACCGCCGATCATCACCCGGGCCGCAGGGAGTTCTGCAGCCCTGGGATCACCGAGGAGGCCAATGGCTCAGAACATCCTGCGACGTGTTGCTGGCTGAGTACTGTGCGCCGGATCGGTGAGATCCGCGCCGGTGCTACTGTCAGATTGTGTCGATTCGCTCATGCCCCTTGTCATGCTATCTTGCGGGTTGGTCGGACGACCTGTCTTTATCACAACTTCATTATTTTAGGCCAGAAAATGTGAGCGTCAAACGAGGGACAGGTAAAGGGTGCACCTAAATGCTATGCTGCCCTCACCTTGTAATGAGCTCAGCCTTGAGATGACTTCTCATCCCCTCACCCCGCCCCTCTCCCCCAGGGCCAGTGCCCCAGAAATTGAACGCCCCTCAGGTTGGCCGAAATTCAATTTCGCCCAGCGTAGCAGCCTCTCTACTGGTCTTTTGGAGCGGTTGGTCGGATGCCGCGGCGATGGACTGGGGTAGGGCAGCAACACGGCGAATGCCCATCCGCGGTCATCCTCTCTCCGGCCGGAGCAGGGGAGAAGCGCAGGGCACCTTTATGTGAGATGGCCGTCACTCCTCGGCGGCGCGCCCTCTGAGGATTCCCTGGACGTCTCGCAGGAAGCTTGTGACTTTGCCCCACGCCCGGGTGGGATTGAGCAAGACGACTAGCCCCACTCCCCCTGTCAATGCACGTCCCCAAGCGGGCGAGATTCGCTGTGCACCGAAGATGAACGTACCGTAGATCATACCCATGGTGAATTGCAGAGGGGCCCTATGGTGCAACACCCACATAGCAACACTGGTGAGGAGTATGCCGCCCGCGACCAGCGAGAGAGGGACGATCCCCCAGGCGACCAGGCATACTGTGAGGGCAAGGGTGAGGCTCAGATCCGCTGGCAGGTCCAAATGCCCCAAACGGGTGTGATGGCTTGCGTGACGTGCTAATGGTCCATCCAGCACGTCCGTTATCCAGGCCAGGATGGTCAGGAGCGACGCGGTCGCTATGCCCGCAATAGGTCCTTCCTGGAGTCCAACATAGAGGATAACCACAGAGAGAAGAAAGCGCAACGTTGTCAGCAGGTCCGCCACGATGTGCATGATGTCATCCACCTCTGTTATGGCTCAACCGTTGAATGCAGGTCAAGCAGCATGGTGCCGGTACGTAACATTGCAGAAAGCGCTCTGACCTGTCTATGCTCATGCTTGTGGCTGCGCCATGGGAGATAGTCCCAAGGTCACTACGTCAGCTTCTCACTTCTCCCATGACGAAACTTGGTAGCCGCAACAGCTATCAGGATCATGGACCAGCTCTTCGGGCGTCACCGCACAGGTGCCCAATTTGCCATGGATTGTCTTGGCCAGATCGAGCAGGGCATAAACCTCAGGGCGTGAAATGCGATAGTAGATGTTCCATCCCCTGCGGCGATAGCAGACCAGCCCTGCCTCTCGGAGCACCATCAACTGCTGCGAGACATAAGCCTGCCGCAGGCTCAGCGTCTGCTCGATCTCGCATACGCACATTTCTCTGCCGCGCAGGATCTCGAGGATCGCAAGACGCTTGGGGTGGGCCAGGGCCTTGAAAAGCGGTGCCAGCGCCTCGATAGACGCGTCAAGAGGGACGGATAGCTCGGTCTGCTCGACTTCGACCTCTTGTCTTTCAACCATAATCTCTCTTCACTCCTCCTCAAACTGACCGGCGCAACAGCCGTCTGCCGGTACATCCGTGGCATTGCCCTGCGTCGGCGCGCTTGTTCGCGCGATGAGCAAGCCGGGAAGTGTCAGTGCCGACCAGGAGGCTTGATGGTGTAGGCATCCAGGATGGAACGTGGGGGAAAGATGATCGCACCTGGCTTGCAGACATTGGCACAGGAACTGCATCCCACGATACACGCAAACGGATCTGCCACCGATACCTTGCCGTTGTCCGTGGGCTGCAGTGCGCCCACTGAGCACAGCTTGAGGCATACGCCGCATCCGTCGCACAGGTCCTCATCAACGATGGGGTACCAGGGGATTTGCTCCCGTGGGTACCCGCGCCAGGTGCCATAGCTGCGTTTTCCCGAAGCCGTTGTCCCCTCGGCGCGATTGAGGAATGCCGCGTACTCGCGGGTCAGAGCCAGAGCGAAGCCTTGCCTGGCAGACGGGGGGATGTAGTTGTCTTTGCTGAGGCGCTGCACCATCTCCATGCCCAGGTCCGACTCTTGCGGGTGGCGTCCTTGTGCTTGCAGATCCTTGAACACATCATCCAGGCCCAGCAATCCAACGGGTTGCCCTTCTACGATGATCTGTCGATAGCGTGCCATACCTCTCTTCCCACCACACAGGTCAAACTGCCCCCATGCAGCACCCAACATGGTATCGCCTCACGTGAACTCGCCATGCCGGAATGCGGGTTGATCATTCGTGACTGTGAATGTAGAATAATGGTAGCATATTTGGGCCCTAGATCAACTGTGGTTTGCCAGGCCGCTACGTGATCGTGCGGCGACCGAGAGCGTCTACGGTTTGAAGGGCTGTATGCGCCATTGCTCACTTCAATGAGACGCATGGACTAGGGGAATACTATCGGTGAGGAGGTGAAGCATGCAATACCGGCAGTTTGGGAAGCTTGACTGGAAGCCATCGGCTTTGGGGTTTGGTGCTATGCGTCTGCCGACGACCGATCCCGAGGATCGCTCCAAGATCGACGAGGTGTTGGCCACGCGCATGATCCGCTATGCCATTGACCATGGTGTCAACTACATCGATACCGCCTACCCTTATCACCAGGGCGAATCGGAGCGTTTCCTTGGTCGCGCGCTTAAGGACGGTTATCGAGAGAGGATTCATCTGGCGACGAAGCTGCCTATATGGGCCATCGAGACGGTGGCGGATGCCGACCGTATCCTGGACGAGCAATTGGAGAAGCTCCAGACGGATCACATCGACTTCTATCTCTTCCACGGACTGCGTCGACCGCGATGGGAGACCATTCAGCGGCTTGACCTCTTGCATTGGGCGGAGCGCGCTCAGGCAGCGGGCAAGATCCGCTATCTGGGGTTCTCGTTCCATGATAAGTTCGAGGTGTTCAAAGAGATCATCGATAGCTACGATGGCTGGACTTTCTGTCAGATCCAGTACAACTACCTGGACATCGAGAACCAGGCCGGCATGCAAGGGCTCAAGTATGCAGCCTCAAAGGGCCTGGGTGTCGTTGTCATGGAGCCGCTTCTGGGCGGACGACTGGTGAATCCACCCGCCGCAGTGCAGGCCGTGTGGGACGAGGCACCGGTAGTCCGCACGCCTGAAGAGTGGGCCCTGCTCTGGCTGTGGAACCAACCCGAGGTGTCCGTAGTGTTGAGCGGCATGAGCGCCATGGCGCACGTGATCGAGAATGTCGCCGTGGCCGGGTGGTCGGGTGTGGGGAAGCTCTCCAGTGAGGAGCTGGCGCTCATTGATCGCGTGCGGGCTGCATATCAGGCGCTGTGCCCGATTCCGTGCACCAAGTGTGAATACTGCCTGCCCTGTACGGTAGGGCTGAACATTCCGCATCTGTTCGACATGCTAAACCACGGCGCCATGTTCGATAGCCTCGAGGAGGCTCGCCAGCACTACCAGCGGCTCTCCCCTGAGGAGCAGGCATCCGCCTGCATTCAGTGTCGGGAGTGTGAGGCCAAGTGCCCTCAGTCAATCCCGATCAGTGAGTGGATGGTGCATGTCCACGAGGTTCTGGGGGAGGGAGCTGACCTGGCTGCTTGCGTTGCCCAGATGGAGGGATGATAACGGCTGCGCTGCACGACCGTCGGTAAGTGTGCCGTTTCTGCGGTGACGAGGCGGCTGTGTTGCTCTGTTCCTCTCGCGGCCTGCCAGCCTAGTCCAGGCTGCCCTACGCGCGACCGAGAGTTGCGCGTAGGGCATTTTGGTGTAGTCTATAAAGCGCGCCCGGTTTGCTCGGGCGTTGCTTTGCGTGAGACCGGGTAACTGGCTGGCGAGCATCCACGACTTGCCCAACCATAGAGAATGAGCTGTGCTTCTCATGCTGAGAGGCCTTTTTTTCGTGTTTTTGTTAGTCTGAGTTGAAGGAGCTGCGTACCATGACTTTGTCATTTTTGAAGAGCCCACAGTACTTCCTGACGTCAGAATCGGTGACGGAAGGTCATCCCGACAAGATCTGTGACCAGATCTCTGACGCTGTGCTCGACGCTATACTGGCGGAGGATCCCGATGCGCGTGTGGCGTGCGACTGCGTGGTAACGACGGGTTTGGTGTTCGTTACGGGTGAGATTACCACCAAAGCCTATGTGGAGATCCCAGAGATCGCTCGTCGGACAATCCTCGAGATCGGCTATGACCGAGCCAAGTACGGATTTGACGGGGAAACGTGCGGCGTCATTGTCTCCATCAAAGAGCAGAGTGCTGACATTGCGCTGGGTGTTGATGAAGCTCTTGAGCATAAACTGGGCCTTATGACCGAGGACGAGAGGATTGAAGCGATCGGCGCTGGCGACCAGGGTATGATGATTGGCTTTGCCTGCACGGAGACCCGGGAATACATGCCTATGCCTATTGCTCTGGCTCATAGGCTGACACGGCGGCTCGCCGAGGTACGCAAGAACGGCACATTGCCTTACCTGCGCCCCGATGGCAAGAGCCAGGTCACGGTGGAATATGCCTATGGCAAACCCAAGCGTGTGGACACGATCGTGATCTCCACGCAACACCATCCTGACATCACCCACGAGCAAATCGAGGCAGATCTCATCGAGCATGTCGTCAAGGCTGTCGTGCCTGGGGAGCTCCTGGATGACCAGACACGCTATCTTATTAACCCTACCGGCCGATTTGTGACGGGTGGTCCGAAGGGCGATGCTGGACTCACCGGACGTAAGGTGATCGTGGACACCTATGGTGGCATTGCCCGGCACGGTGGGGGGGCTTTCTCGGGCAAGGATCCGACGAAGGTGGATCGGTCGGCGAGCTACATGGTCCGCTATATCGCCAAGAATCTGGTGGCCGCCGGCATCGCCGAACGCATCGAGGTACAGGCAAGCTATGCGATCGGTGTGGCCAGGCCCACCAGCGTGGCGGTGGAGACCTTCGGGACAGGTGTGATTCCAGACGAGAAGATCGTCGAGCTAATCAACAAAAACTTCGATCTCCGTCCAGGTGCGATCATCCGCGATCTGGATCTGCGGCGGCCCATTTACAAACAGACGGCGGCCTATGGGCACTTCGGGCGCGATGACCTGGACCTCCCTTGGGAGCGGCTGGACAAGGTAGAGACACTTCGGAAGCAGGCGGGACTTGCCTGAGGGGCTCGGCTGGAGCTCGCGATCGCGCGATGTTTGATTCATGGCTCTTTTCCTTGCATCTTGAGGAAAGGAGCTTTTTCTTTCTCAGTGCAGCCAGGGAGTTAGGATGATGGCCGTGAAAAACCAAAGGGAGACCCAGGAGCGTCCGGGCCGACTCTGGGCCAAACTCAGTTTTGTGTCGGGCGCGCTCCTGGGATGGTTGTATGTCAAGCCGGGTGTGCGCGGTTTGACGTCAAACCTCATTGGCTACGGTCTGAAGATCATAGGGGCGGCGTTTTCGCCTGTGCTGGTATTGGTGGGAACGGTGAGTGCCTGGTTGACAGCACGCTCAGGGCGGATTACCGCAAGTTGGGTGGGTGGTGTCGCCTCCTTGCTGGGCGCATACCTCATTCGACGGGTGACAGCACCGCAGGCCAACCACCGGTTGGCTGACACGCGATCCGCCAGCGGAGCTCCACGTGGCCAAGGCTCCAGATCTGGCGCCGATCTGACTAGACGAGGAAGTGAGGGCCAGGGGGCTGTTGTGCCGTGGCAGGCTCGGATGCTCAAGCACCGTTGGTTCCCAGGGCAGGTTGCAACCTATCCTCGACCGGCGATGTTGCGTGATCTGGCCTTCGCGACGGTGCCGGGCACGCAACGCGAGTTGCTCTGCGACCTGTGGCTGCCGGCTCCTGAGGTGCCGCGCTCGGGCCTGGGTGTGATCTACTTACACGGTGGCGCGTGGCAGTCCTTCGACAAGGACGTGATGACCCGCCCCTTCTTTCGGCATCTAACAGCTCAAGGGCATGTGGTGATGGATGTGGCCTATCGCCTGGCGCGCGAGACCGACATGCGTGGGATGTTGGGGGATGTGAAGCGAGCCGTGGCATGGATGAAGCAGAACAGCGGGGCGCTGGGTATCAGCCCTGAGCGTGTGATCCTCTCGGGAGGATCGGCCGGAGGACATCTGGCCCTTTTGGCGGGTTTCACACCCAACGGCCGAGACATGGAACCAACGGATGTTCAAGATGTCGATACCTCGGTGCGGGGTGTCGTGGCCTACTACCCGGTTACTGATCTGCGCACGCTGAACACCTATTGGTCCGAGCAGTCTATGCATCCTATCGCAACGGCTCTGGGGCGGATGCTGGGGTATTTCCCCCGTGAGGGTTATCTTACCTGGTCGAAGCTGGTGCACAAGCTCTTCGGAGGTCCGCTGGGTAAGATCGATCAGGAACTGTTGCGGTTCTCGCCGATCGCGCACGTGGGTCCCCACTGTCCACCCACGCTCATTGTGCAGGGCCTGCACGATCACGTTATCCCGGTGGCAGATGTGTTTGCCCTCCATGCTGCCTTGAGGGCCGCGGGCTGTTCTGCGGACCTGGTGACCTTGCCCCAGATCGAGCATGCCTTTGACATGGTGGGACTGCAGATCTCACCTCCCGCCCAGGCGGCGCTGTATGAGGTGGACAGGTTCCTTGCCCTTCTGATTTGAGTGCCGCCCGGCACAGCCGTGTCCCATGCACCTGCCTGCCTCTGGCACGGCAACCGATCTCGCCAGAGGCGCAGTGGCCTGTTGGACCCTTTCCAACGTGATGACCATACCTGCGGATCGTGATGACGCATCCTTACCTGTCTGTTTCCAGAGGCGGGCGGCGCTTGCACTCAGGCGTCTTGTGGGCTGACAGGCTGATCCTATAATGGCATCGACTTACGGGGAGACGCTCATTGGCGTAGGGAGGTGCACGATGACGGCAGGGAAACGCCCGCTACGGGTAGCGATCGTGGGAACGGCGCGACGATCTGGGTACATGTACGGCCCGATCCTCAAAGCACTGCCGGACGAAGTCGAATTGGTCTCTGTGTGGGGGCGCAGTGAGAGATCTGCCCAGCGCCTTGGCGAGCAGCTTGGTGTCCCATGGTACACCGATCTGGATCGGCTGATTCGGGAGACCTCCCCAGAGATCGGTGTTGTGTCGGTGGCCTATCAAGCCAACGGCGCTGTGGGTTTGATGGCGGTCGAGCACGGGTTGCATGTCCTGCTGGAGACCCCCATCGCCCATGACCTGGGAGAAGCCGATGCCATTATTCGGGCTGCGGAAGAACGCGGCCTCAAGATTGAGGTCGCCGAGCAGTTTCACCGACGTCCGTTAGAGCAACTCAAGCTGAAGCTGATCGCTTCTGGTCTCTTTGGCAAGGTGTATGTGTCGTTCAGTGACTATGCGGGGCATGGGTATCATGGTATCAGCGTGATGCGAAGTTACCTGGGATTCGATGCTCGACCCGTGCGCGTGACCGGAGCCGTGCAGAGCTATGACCTGGCGCCCCACTGGTCGATGCTGGCCAATACGTTCGGGCCTCGACAGGAGACGCAGGAACATGGCATCGTCTTCTTCGAAGATGGAAGGCTGGGGATCTTTCACTGGACGGACGTAGGATATGACTCGGCCCTGCGCTGGTGGCGGAGCAGTCGTTTCATGGCGGAAAAGGGCATGGGCATCACTGTTGGGGTGGGGTTGGATGTGGAGGAGCGTCTCTCGCTCCTGGCCCCAGGCGGGGAAGGCCCTCATTTCATCACCGTGGAACGGCGGTGGGAACGCTGTGATGGCGGCGCGCTGGTAGCTCTGGTGGCGCACACGGGAGATCCAGACCTGCCCATCGTCCGCTGGGAGAATCCCTTCAGACCCAAAGTGCCTGGTGGTGGACCCCAGTGGCATGATGACGAGATCGGTGTGGCCAGTTGCCTGATGAGCCTGGTGAACGCGGTACGCACGGGTGGCTCACCGACGTATGGCCCCTATCAGGCACGGCTGGATCAAGAATTGATCCTGGCGATCCGCAGGTCCGCAGCGGCGGGAGGTGAGCCCGTCCAATTGCCTTTGCATGACGCGAGTTGAGGAGGGAGATCGTGCGATTTGACCTGTTGGCCCCTGCTGAACAGATCGTGACCATCATGCGACGGATCTATGGCTATGGTATGACCACGACGTCGGGCGGCAATCTCTCCCTCCTGGATGCCGAGGGGGACATGTGGATTACACCAGCCGGGGTTGACAAAGGGGCTCTGATCCCGGAGGACATCGTGTGCGTGAGGGCCGATGGCAGGATTGAGGGACGTCATCGTCCTTCCTCGGAGTATCCGTTTCACCGGGCGATCTACGCCGCCCGGCCCGATATCCGCGCGGTCGTGCATGCGCACCCGCCAGCGCTGGTCTCATTCAGCATTGTGCGTCAGATCCCTAATACGCGGATTATCCCACAGGCCCATGATGTCTGCGGCACCGTGGGGTATGCGCCCTATGCGCTACCGGGAAGCCGACGCCTGGGCGATCTTATCGCCGAGACCTTTGCACAGGGCGTGGACGTTGTGTTGCTGGAGAACCACGGCGTTGTCAGCGGCGGCGGGGATCTCCTGGGTGCCTTTCAGCGGTTTGAGACGTTGGATTTCTGTGCGCGGACGCTGATTCGGGCCCGGACCCTGGGGGAGATCCATTCGTTGACGGAGGAAGAGATCGCACAATCCAGGCAGCGTGGCCGCAGGCTGCCCAAGTTCAGGCCAAAGCTCCGTACGACACGGGAGCTAGTCCTGCGGAAGAAGATCGTCGACATTGTCCACCGGGCCTATGATCAACGGCTGATGACCAGCACGGAAGGCACAGTCTCAGCCCGTATCGACGATGAGAGTTTCTTGATCACGCCATACGGAGTCGATCGCCGGTATCTGGATATCGAGGACATCGTGTTGATCAGTCATGGGCGGCGCGAACGGAGGAAGACGCCCAGCCGGGCGGTTCGCCTGCATATGACGATCTACGATGAGCATCAGGAGATCGGGGCATTGATCACCGCTCAGAGTCCCAGCGTCACGGCTTTCAGTGTGACAGGGCGGAAATTCGACACCCGCACCATCCCGGAGAGCTATCTGGTGTTGCGGGATGTGCCGCTGGTGCCCTATGGAGAGCAGTTCGGAGAGGGGAAGGGCCTTTCGTCCCGTCTCTCTCCCCAGACCCCGGTCCTGTTGCTGCAGAACGATGCGGTCCTTACCATGGGCAGGGATCTGCCGGAGGCCTTCGACCGGCTGGAGGTGGCGGAGTTCAGCGCACGGGCCTTGATTGATACAGCCCCCATAGGACAGATGGTGCCTATCGGCGAGCAGGCTCTGGCTGAGCTTGAGGCGAAATTCCTCTCAGGATGAGATGTGGGCCATGGGTGATGGCTCGAGGAGCATGAACGTCATAGGGAGGGAAATGGCATATGGAGTATCGTGTACTGGGTGAAAGTGATTTGGCGGTCAGTACGATCTGCATGGGGTGTTGGGCATTGGCCGGTGACCGCATGTGGGGACCTCAGGATGAGGAAGAGGCCATTGCTGCATTGCGGACAGCGGTCGAGGTGGGAATCAATTTCTTCGACACCGCGGAGGCGTACGGGAATGGGCGCTCTGAGTCCATATTGGGGCGTGCGTTTCGGGATATCCGTGACAAGGTTGTGATCGCGACCAAGGTGTCGACATCGCATATGCGCCCGGATGATCTGCGTCGTGCATGTGAGAACAGCCTGCGACGGCTGCAGACGGATTACATCGACATCTACTATCTCCACTGGCCCAGTCGTGAGGTACCCTTCAGCGAGACGATGGGGGAGATGGCCCGCCTGCAGTCCGAGGGTAAAGTACGCTGGGTGGGCTGCTCCAACTTCGGTAAACAAGATCTGGCGGCCCTGTTGCAGGTGGGGCGAGTGGAGGTGAACCAACTAGCCTATAGTCTGCTCTTCCGGGCGATCGAGTACGAGATTGTGCCTGCATGTTTGGAGAACCATGTGAGCATTGCGGCGTACAGTCCCCTGCTGCATGGGATCCTGACCGGGAAGTTCGCGTCTTTGGACGAAGTCCCTGATGAGCGGGCTCGCACGCGGCATTTCTCCTCGGCGCGTCGCCCATTGACACGGCATGGTGAACCGGGAGCTGAGGCAGAGACCGCTGAGGCGTTGCGGCGGATCCGCGATATCTGCGATCAGGCCGGCCTTCCTATGGCCCAGGTGGCGCTGGCGTGGGTGCTGGCTCAACCAGGTGTGGCAACGGTGGTGGCTGGCGCGCGTAGACCCGAGCAGGTGCGTGCCAACGCGGAGGCCGCGTCACTCAGGCTTTCTGAGGACGTGTTAGAGGCACTTAGGGAGGCGACTGATCCCTTGAAAGCCAAGTTGGGTCCCAATGCGGACATGTGGCAAGGGGGGGCTAACAGTCGGATCCGTTGAAGCTGGGGAGCGCGAGACTAGCTTAGGAGGTGGTTATGCTGAAGGTAGGGATTGCAGGGCTGGGGGGCATGGGCCGGGTGCATGCGGCTCGCTACGCACAGCTTCCAGATGTTCAGGTCGTGGCTGTTGCAGACATTGACCCGGAGCGGCTTGAGGCGAGTTCGAGCATCACGATCAATCTGGGGGACACCGGGAAGCAGCTCGATTTCGATCAAGTGCAGCGGTACCCCGACGCGGCCACGTTGATTCGAGAGGCCCCGGTGGACGTGGTTGATATCTGTCTGCCGTCTGATCTCCACGCTGAGACGGCCTGCCAGGCAATGGAGGCCGGGCACCATGTGTTGTGTGAGAAGCCCATGGCGCTGAACGTCGAAGACGCGGATCGTATGATCGCAGTGGCTCAGGAAACGGGGCGACTACTCATGATAGCTCAGGTCCTGCGATTCTGGCCGGAATATGAGGCCCTGCGTGCCATGATTGAGGAGGGGACCTATGGGGCGCTCCGTTCGTTGAACATGTGGCGTATGGGAGGTCGTCCTGGCTGGTCTCCAGACAACTGGTTCCTCGACCCGTCTCGCAGTGGCGGCGCGATCCTTGATCTTCACATCCATGACGTGGATTGGGTGCAGGCGACGCTAGGATGGCCCGATGACCTGTGGGTCTCTGCCCGTCAGACAGCCGTGGCGAAGACCTATGATGTGATCCATGCGCTGTT
>CAYLRT010000002.1:27351-37893 GCA_964385885.1 uncultured Anaerolineales bacterium
ATCGGCCTCCGATGCGCTGCATGCCTGAGTCAACTCGGGATTCGATCGCGCTTATCGAGGCAGAATTGGCTTTTGTGGCGAAGTTCGGTTGAGTGAAATACCAAGAGTTGAGGAGGACATGATGACGAAGATCAAACTAGGGGTCATGGCCCCATTGGAGAAGGGACCAGAAGCTACCATTCGTGATGTGCACGATTTCGGGCTCCCCACGTGTCAGGTGGTATGTTGGGACCGCAGCCTGCTGCGTCCAGATGTTGCGGATCAGCTTCTAGGGGCCGCAGACCGCTTCGGGGTCGAGATCACGACGCTGTGGACAGGGTTGCCCGGTCCCCATGTCTGGGACTTCGTGAAAGGGCCTGTTTCCATAGGCCTTGTGCCACCGGAGTACCGCGCGGAGCGCGTGGCAACCTTGAAGGAAGGGGCTGACTTTGCAGCGCGAATCGGCGTTCCCAGTATTACCACCCACGCGGGCTTCATCCCTGAGAATCTGACAGATCCTCTGTATCCCGGCGTCCTGGATGCACTACGCGAGGTGGCTGAGTACTGTGGGGCATTGGGGCTGGAGTTCTGGTTCGAATCCGGGCAGGAGACCCCTGTCGTGCTTCTGCGGGTGATCGAGGATCTGGGCTTGACCAACCTGGGCATCAATCTCGACCCGGCCAACCTGCTCATGTATGGCAAGGCCAATCCTGTCGATGCCCTGGACGTTGTGGGGAGCTATGTGCGGGGCGTCCATGCGAAGGATGGTGAATATCCCACCAATGGGCGCCAACTGGGTGTGGAGAAGCCACTGGGAGAGGGGCGAGTCAACTTCCCCGCCTTCGTGGGCAAGCTAAAGGCCCTGGGATACCAGGGCGCACTGACGATCGAGCGAGAGATCAGTGGCCCGCAGCAGATCGCTGATATCAAGGCGGCGATTGCCTACCTGTCTGCTCTGCTCTAGGTGTTAAGCGATCCCTCTGGCAGTATGGACGCGGCTCGGGTCAGGGACTGTGAGGTCGAACCTGACGTGTCCTTCCCGGGCCGCGTTGTCTCTTGCAGGGGCCGGGAGATCACGGTGTTCATGGCTGGCTCCTCTGTTCCTGCAAGTGCCCGGCCTGGGAACGCCCGGATGTGCTCTGCTGACCAGGCGCTATGAGGGGTGTGGACGAATGGGTTGTGACTTGCTCGTTGTAGGCCGGATACGGAGTGGTTGCCACCATCAGTGTGATTTGCATCCCGCGATGTATATCCCAACAACACCTTGATCCCTGGAAGACCTATGTCGAGAACCATTGGCGCGAGAGTACGCACATGGATCCGAAGCCGTCTGGTACCCTTGATCAAGGGCCCTAAGTCGGACCATGTCCAGCAACGGAATATCTGGCACCTCTACCAGGACCTGCTCTGGTTGGGCTTTGCTTCGGCAGCCAGCACGTACATTAACGTCTACGCGATCCGATTGGGCGCCACGAAGGAGCTGCTAGGCCTCCGGGCGTCAATCCCCAGTTTGCTCATGGTGCTCCTGCGGATCCCTGCGGCTCGTCTTATTGAGCGGACCGCTGACCGCAAGCGGCTCATCGTCAGGAGTCTGACAGCCTCGCGGCTGGTGTACTTGTTGCTCTTCCTCCTGCCTTGGCTGGCGGCCCTACCTGGCCTGCGGCAGATCCCCCCAGCCACTCTGCTGGTGGTTGTGGTCGTGACGATGGGTATCCCCAGCATCCTGGCCGCAGCCGGCTGGGACACTTTCTTCGCCGATGTCGTACCGGTTGGAGAGCGCGCACGTGTGGTCAGCGTGCGCAGCATGGTGACCAACTTGATGATGTTGACCATCGTGCCTGTGATGGGAAGCCTCCTTGAGGCACTGCGTTTCCCGGTCAACTATCAGATCATCTTCCTAGCGGCGTTCGTCGGTGCCATGGCAAGCGTGTGGCATGTTAATCAGATCCACGTAGCCCCGGCCAAAGTACGCGCAGCTCGTTCCGAGCCTTTGAACCTCAGGGGCGCATGGCAGATCATGCGGGGATCACGCGCGTTTTCTGTTTTGCTCTGGGGGACCTTCGTGTATCAGTGGGCCATCTCGTTGGCATCCCCACTGTTCAGCATCTACTTCATCGAGGACCTTGGGGCAACTGAGAGCTGGATCGGCTGGCGCGCGACATTGGCCAGCCTGATCTCCATCCTGGCCTACCGTTTCTGGCCCCGGGTGATTGAGAGACATGGCGAACGCACCGTCTTGCTGCGGACGGCCCCCTTTATGTTGCTGTTCCCGCTCCTTACAGGGCTGACTCGTTCGCTTACCCTCCAGTTCTTGATCGTCATCATCCCTCGTATCTTTGGGGCAGCGGTGATGCTCACCCGTTACAGTCTCCTGTTGAGGGATTCTCCGCCCGATCGACGTCCCAGCTACATTGCGATCTATGCGATCCTGGTCAACATCGCTGCGTTTGTGGCACCTTTAGTCGGGACAAGTCTGTCTGAGTATATCGGGATTACCGGCGTTTTCTTCGCATCTGCTGCGTTACGGCTCACCGCTGCATTGATATACCATTGGTTACCCGAGGACCCTGGTTCTTCTACTGGTGAGGCGTCGCCCGAGCCGGCTTGAGCGGGGGCACCATCCCTATGTATCGTCGTTTTCCTCGTCTCTGTGAAATGGGTGGAGCTCGTGGCTTGGCATCTTCTCAGTGTGCGGCATCTGAGGAGAGTATGTGCAATTACAGCGTGTAATATGGTTGTCTGAGTGCAACGAGATGATATACTTGATGTTTGAGCGCTAAGATTTCCTTGTTGGGTAGCAGAAAAAACTTGTACTTGAGGCTAGTGGGATGATCAAACGCCTTTTCAGACTCGTGGGGATAATTCAGTTTGCGTTTGAACGTCTGGTTCATCATCCTGGGTTGACTTTCCTGGCCTTGCTCGGCGTGGTGTTGGCTGTAGGGCTTGTGAGCAATGCCTCGTTCTTCGCTCAGGCTGTGGATCAGGTGATTTTGAATCGGGAATTAGCGGCGTTCAGTGAGATGACCGGGCGCCCGCCTTTCTCTACTGCGGTGTATACGTTCCCCTCTGTGGAAAGCCCGATCCCTCTGCCGCTGGCGGAGGAGTTGTCCGAGAATGTGGCAGGCACTTTGTCAGGGGAAGTTGGCCTGCCAGTGCAACATATCGGGCTCCAGGTGCACAGCGGCAACATGATGATGCAGCCACCGGAGGGAGATACCAAATACCAGGCTGATGAGTTCCTGGGGGCGGTGGACATCGCCTATATCCGCGACATCTCGGATCACATGCTGATTATCTCCGGGGAGCCCCTGCAGGATACGACAGTGGCCGACGGGGCTGTGCCGGTATGGATGCATACCCGCCTGGCGGAGAAAATGGGCATCAACCCCGGAGATGAGCTTCGGGTCGGTCTCAACATGATGGCCGATACTATTCCGATTCGGGTGATGGGGATCTGGGAGGCCGAGGATCCCACTGAGGATTTCTGGTTCGAGAACCCCGATGCTACGCTTCAGAATGTGCTGCTTGTGCGTCGTGATGATTACGTTCAGCATTTTCAGCCGTTGGTGGCTGCTGGAAGCTGGTATGTGAGCTGGCACATCATTCTCGATGGCAGCAAAGTCTACCCAGATCTGGCCCAGGATTACCTGCAAGGCTTTGTCCGTGCTGAGACCATCATCAACAAATACCTGCCGAGGGCCCGTATCAATACCCCTCCCCTCGATCCTCTGAAGTCGTTTGTGACGCGCGGTGATACGTTGACGGTGATCCTTCTCAGTTTCAACCTGCCGGCCTTTGGGTTCCTGCTCTACTTCCTGATGCTTTCCTCAGGCATCATCGCCCAGTGGCAGCAGCGGGAGACAGCACTGTTGGTGGGGCGCGGTATGCGGCCTAGCAGTATCCTGACGCTGACGTTGTTCGAGGAGCTGTTGCTCTTTATCGTGGGCTATCCACTTGGGCTGGGGTTGGGGGCGGTTCTGGCGCGGTTAATGGGAAATACGGCCAGTTTCCTATCGTTCACAGCCCGTGAACCCCTGCCGATCAGCATGAGAGGACTCAATGTCCCTGTCACCGTGGTGGCGCTGGCGGTTGCTTTGGTGGCGCGGATGCTTCCTGCTGCGAAAGCGACGAAGATGAGTGCTGTTGAGGTCGATCGGGCTCACGCTCGTCCTTCCAGCAAACCATTCTGGTATCGTGCCTACTTGGATCTCCTGCTGGCACTGCCTACCTACTACGCCTACCGTCAGTTGATGCGTCACGGCTCATTGGCTGTGCTGGTGCAGGACTCACCGACTGACCTCTACCAGGATCCATTGCTGATTCTTGTCCCCGCCTTGTTTATCCTTACTGTGGCCTTGCTCAGCCTGCGCGTCTTCCCACTGGTGATGCAGGGGCTTGACATGTTGGCCAGTTTGATCCCCTGGTCAACTCCCCACCTTGCGCTGCGACAGCTTGCCCGGCGCAGTCACACCTATATCAACCCGTTGCTGCTGGTCATCGTCTCTCTGGCTTTGGGGGTCTACACTCTGTCCATGGCCGCCAGTATGGACCAGTGGCTGATCGATCGCATGTACTATTCGACGGGGGCAGACCTGCGGTTCGGTGTGCTTCCGTTCTCACAGGATCCTTCGCAGCCGCCGAAGATACCTGTGACCGGTGAGTGGATTCCGACGCCTGCGGATTTCGAGACTGTACCTGGCATTTCAGCAGCAACGCCGGTGGGGGACTTCTCTATGAGCACCAAGCTCATGAACAGCGGTGAGATCAGAGGGGGGCGATTCCTGGCCGTTGATCGCCTGACCTTCCCCCGGGTGGCGTGGTTCCGTAAGGATTTCGCCTCTGAACCGTTGGGGGCACTCATGAATCGTCTGGCGACGTCCTCGGACGCGATCCTGGTCTCCGAAGAGATCTTTAAAGAGAACCAACTTCGCGTTGGCGACAAGATCAACGTGAACATCGGTGTGAACTACGACATCTACATCCGGGACAGCTTCACCGTGGTGGGCACCTTCAAGTATTTCCCCACTGTGGACGAAGATGAGAGGGTCACCTTCATTGGAAACCTGAGCCATCTGGACTTCTATGTGGGCCTGCCCGTGCCGCGCGATATGTGGGTGCGCCTGGACGAAGGAGCAACAGGTGAGGAGGTCCTGGATCGCATCCCCTCCTTGCTGAGGGTACAGCCAAGCGGTGCGCGTGATGCCCGGGCCTTGATCCAGGAGGAGCAGTCGAAGTTCGAACGGGTAGGGGTCTTTGGGACGTTGACAATAGGATTCCTGGCCGCTGTAGTGATGGCCGTAATGGGGCTGTTGATCTACACCTACGCCTCACTTCGCGAACGCCTCTATCGCTTTACTGTGCTGCGTGCCATAGGACTTCTGCGGAGCCAGATCACAGGGCAGGTGGTCCTGGAGTACGCATTCCTGACAGCGTTTGGGGCGATCACGGGGGGGCTGATAGGGTCTTTCGCCTCGCGCCTTTTCGTGCCCATGTTCAGGATCACCGGGGAGCAGAAAGTTCCCTTGCCACCCTTGATCCCTATCATCGCCATAGATCAGGTCCGGTCGCTGGTCACCGTGTTTGTGGGTTTGATCGTCGTGCTGGAGGTGCTGGTCATCACCCAGGCCCTCTCCAAGCGAGCCTTCAGCATGTTGAAGGGAGTCTTCGGGTAGAGGCAGTCGGCTTCGCTATACAGGCGACCAACGGGTATCCCGTTGGTCGCTTCTGTTTGCTGGTGTCAGGGGATCCAGCACGTTGGGTGCCAAGAGGCATCGCGCCACCAGGCAGAGAATCACACGCTTGCCTTTCCGGCGTCGGCCATACTTGTTCTGGTGTTGGCGACACTTGTCTTGGTGTTGCTGACACTTGTTTCGGTATCGCCGACACTTGTCTTGGTGTCACTGGCACCTGCTCTGGTGTCGCTGACACTGTCGTGTTACAATTGCTGCGTCGAGGCTGTCATCCACCTAGGGATGGCACGCGACGGTCAGACCTCTGTTCAACAGCGTTGTGCAGAGCATAACTATCTTTTCAACATCGGAGGTGTCACAGATGGATGAGAGAGTCCGAATCGGTATCATCGGTGTAGGACAGATCGGCAAGAGTCACATCCGTCGTTACCAGGAGATCCCCGCAGCCGAGATCGTGGCGGTGGCTGACATCGATGAAGCTGAGGCGCGCCGCGTAGCTGAGACGTATGGTATTCCGCACGTGTACACGGACTTCCGTGAGATGCTGAAGCGCGACGACCTGGTGGCCGTGGATGTCTGTCTGCACAACAACCTCCACATGCCGGCGACGGTCGCGGCACTGGAGGCCGGCAAACACGTTTACTGTGAGAAACCCATGGCGGGCACCTATGTCGATGCGGCGACCATGTACGAGACTGCGCAATCCACGGGCAAAATGCTGTCGATTCAGTTGAGCACGCTGTTTACCCGGGAGACCAAAGCGGCCAAGTACCTGATCGACCGCGGACTCCTGGGCAAGATCTACCACGCTCGCTCGACGGGTTTCCGTCGGCGTGGACGCCCGTTCGTGGATGGCTATGGCTCGCCCAACTTCGTGCGCAAGCACATCTCGGCCGGTGGGGCCTTCTACGATATGGGAGTCTATCATATTGCCAACATCCTGTACCTGCTTGGTAACCCTGAGGTGATCAGAATCACTGGTAAGACCTATCAGGAGACGCCTATTGACCCCAAGCGCCTGGAGATCAGTGGTTACAACGTGGAGGAACTGGGCATGGGCTTCGTCCGCCTGGCGGACAATATTGCACTGGACATCATTGAGGCCTGGGCTATCCATCTGGATGGCTTCGAGGGCTCTTATGTCGTCGGATCGCAGGGTGGCGTGCGTCTGAATCCCTTCGGCTACTTCTATAACGTCGATGACCTGGCGCTGAACTGTGAGGCTGATCTGGATCAGTTCGACTATCGTCTGCACAACGTGCATGAGAACGGAGACGCCTACGACAGCCCGCAGCACCATTGGATTGCAGCTCTCCAGGGACGGGTTCCCCTGTTGCCGACAGCAGAGGTTGCTCTGAATACGATGTTGATCTCCGAGGGCATCTACCGTTCGGAGGAGCTGGGACGTGAGGTGACGGCTGATGAGGTCAAGGCCATGTCTACGTCGACAGCCGTCGCCATCTGAAAGATCAGAGCGGCAAAGCTAGTGATGGAAGCGGTAAGGGCCAGCCGGTGCAGAATGCGTGTCGGCTGGCCCTGTTGCTGATGTCCGACAGGATGGGCGGGTCGAGGATGTGTCTCGCCGTGAGGGGAGGCCTCGGATCATGATCCAACAGATGGCCGATCGGTAGGGAGGATTCCACGTGATGGACCGATTGCGGGTTGCGATGATTACCTCGGAATGTGTCCCCTTCGCCAAGACGGGCGGTCTGGCAGACGTGGTGGGTGCTCTGGCGAAGACGCTGCGAAGCATGGGACATGATGTGATTGTCGTGATGCCAAGATACCGGCAGGTGGATGTTCAACGATTCCAGTTGCGCCCTTTCTTCCAGCAGATGTGTGTGTGGATGGGAGACCGTGAGGAGTGGTGTGCCGTGTACACCGCTCGCACCGAGGGGGATGTCCCGGTCTACTTCATCGAACATAACCTGTATTTCGAGCGGGAAGGGTTGTACCATGATGCGGAGTTTCGGGACTATCCTGACAATCCCCGTCGTTTCGCTTTCCTGACCCGTGCCGGCCTCCAGCTCTGCCGTGATATGCGCTTTGATGCTGATATCGTCCATGTGCACGACTGGCAGACGGCGCTTGCTCCTGCGTATCTCAAGGTATGGCACTGGAACGATGCGGTGATCGGTAAGACCGCTGGGGTCCTGACCATTCACAACATTGGCTACCAGGGCATCTATCCTGCGGAGCACTATCCCTATATAGGGCTTGGCTGGCAGAATTTCACCTCGGACAAATTTGAGGACCATGGGCGGGTGAACTTCCTCAAAGGGGGGATCTACTTCGCGGACATGGTCACCACTGTAAGCCCCACCTATGCCCGGGAGACGAGGACACCGGAATATTCGTATGGCCTGGCGCCCTATCTGAACGCCAAGGGCGAGGACTATGTGGGGATCCTGAACGGTGTGGACTACAGCCATTGGGACCCGGCCCACGACCCGTTGATCCCTGCGCGGTACACGCGCGATGATCTGAGAGGTAAGGCGATCTGTAAGGATGCGCTGCAGAGGCGGTTTGGCCTGGAGGTCTCCCCGGAGATCCCTATCATCGCGGTAGTCAGCCGATTCGCCGATCAGAAGGGACTGGATGTCCTGGCGGCGTGTATCGAGGACATCGTGGACGCCATGATAGTACAGTTCGTCATCCTGGGTTCAGGAGACAGAAACTTGGAGCAGTACTATGGTGCCCTGCCTGCCCGGCATGGTGGGCGCATCGGTAGTCACATCGGGTACAGCAATGAGTTGGCGCATTGGATCGAGGCAGGGGCTGACTTCTTCATCATGCCCTCTCGCTACGAGCCATGCGGTCTGAATCAGATCTACTCATTGAGGTACGGGACGCTGCCCATCGTCCGTAACACTGGAGGGCTGGCGGACACCGTCGAGCAATATGACGAGCGCACCGGGGATGGAACGGGGTTCAAGTTCGAAGAGCTTAGCCCTCATGCCATCTACTATACCGTCGGCTGGGCGGTGAGTACCTGGTACGATCGCAAGCATCATATCGCCAAGATGCGACGCAAGGCCATGGCGCAGGAGTTCTCATGGGAGGACAGCGCGCGACGTTATGTGGCTGTGTATGAGCGGGCCATTCGAAACAAGCGAGGAGGACATGAGCAATGAGGTTAGGAGGGCCGGTTTTCGTCGACTCTATGACGCCCGATCGCTGGGTCGCAGCGCTTCAGGCCAACGGCTATGGCGCGGCCTACTGTCCGGTCACGGTGAAGGATGATGCGTCCACGCGCTCAGCCTATGTGCAGGCTGCCGAGGCTGCGGGTATTGTGATCGCCGAGGTGGGGGCCTGGAGCAACCCACTAAGCCCTGATCCTGAGGAAAGGGCCAGAGCCCTGGCGCATTGCCAGGCGCAACTGGCGTTGGCCGATGAGGTGGGCGCTCGCTGTTGTGTCAATATCGCGGGATCTCGCGGTCAACCGTGGGATGGACCCCATCCCCAGAACTTCACCTCCGAGACCTTTGACATGATCGTGGAGAGTGTTCGGGCGATCATCGACGCGGTCAGGCCGACGCGTACGTATTACACGTTGGAGCCTATGCCCTGGATGTACCCGGATTCGGCCGATAGTTATCTGGCCTTGCTGCGGGCCATCGATCGCGAGCGGTTTGCGGTGCACGTCGATGTGGTGAACGTGGTCAACAGCCCACGGCGCTATTACGACAACACCTCACTCATCCGGGAGTGGTTCTCTAAGCTGGGCCCCTACATCCGTAGTTGTCATGCCAAGGATACCCGGCTCTCCACGAAGCTGACGACTCATCTCGATGAGGTACGGCCAGGGCTGGGCAACCTGGACTATCGGACGTTGCTGGTCGAGATAGAGCGCGTCGATCCTGAACTAACCCTCATGATTGAGCATCTGCATGATCCGGAGGACTACCGGCTCTCGGCGGATTACATCCGGGGGGTCGCCCATGAGGTGGGAGTGAGTTTGCGTCCGTTCGAATCCTGAGTGGGTTTGAGTGACTGGGCGTTCCACGTACGCAATGTTGGTGTTGTGGGGGTTGGAGCCGTTCTAAGAGGCCGGCCACGGCTCCGGACGCGACGATGGTCAGGTTTGAGGGCAGCCGGACCGGCCGAGTGATCTCAGATCCGGCAAGATGAGGAGGATAGCAATGCTTCTTGGCGTATGTGCAGACCCTGTCCATGGGCCCGCGCTTGCTCGGGCGGGCTTCGACTTCCTTGAGTTACATGTCCAGAATCACCTGAGGACGATGGAGGCAGAGCCAGCGGCGTTCGAACCAGCACTGGCCGCGATCCGGAGTGCTGGTCTACCCTGCCTGGCTGCAAATTGCTTCCTCCCGTCCTCTTTGAAGGTCACAGGGCCGGATGTGGATTGGGCGAGTCTGTCCGCCTATGTGCGAAGGGCTTTCGAGCGTGCTCAACGGGCGGGCATTCGCACGATCGTGTTCGGCTCTGGTGGTGCCCGCAGGATCCCCGACGGTTTCGACCGCGACCGAGCCTGGGCGCAGTTGGTGCGTTTTGGGCGTATGATCGGGCCACTGGCGGCCGATCACGATGTACTGGTGGCGGTCGAGCCACTCAACCGGTCATTGGGGGCCTGTAACGTCCTGACCTCGGTGGAGGAGAGCGCGCGCTATGTGCGGGAGGTCGATCATCCTGCTGTACGGCTGCTCGTGGATGCATACCATTGGACCTTGGATGGGGATAGCGTCAAGGCTATCATCGAGGCTGCCGACCTGATCCGCCATGTCCATGTCGCGACGGTGGCTCATCGGTTGCCGCCAGGCTTCGAGCCCTGCGATTTCTCAGCGTTCTTCGAGGCCCTGCGTGTCGGTGGGTACGATGGGCCAGTTTCCATCGAGGCGCAGTGGGAGGATGTGGA
>CAYLRT010000002.1:37993-59066 GCA_964385885.1 uncultured Anaerolineales bacterium
GCAGTACATTTTCATCAGTTCGGCGTCGGCTTACCATAAGCCGGTGTTGAGCCTGCCCATCACCGAGTCCACACCCCTCCACAATCCATACTGGGAGTATTCTCGAAACAAGATCGCCTGTGAGGAGCGCTTGATGCGAGCTTACCGGGAGGAGCGCTTCCCCGTGACCATCGTGCGGCCTTCCCACACTTACGACAAGATGACGTTGCCTTTTAAGGCTCGCTATACCGTGGTGGATCGGATGCGGAAAGGGCTGCCCGTGATCGTGCACGGTGACGGGACCACGCGCTGGGTGCTGACACATCATCGGGATTTCGCGAAGGGATTCGTGGGTCTCCTGGGAAACCCCCTGGCGCTTGGTGAGGCTTACCATATCACATCCGATGAGGCCCTGACGTGGAACCAGATCACGCAGTACGTGGCACAGGCCGCAGGGGTGGACGAGGTGAATATTGTCCACGTTCCCTCTGAGCTTATCCACGCCTACGCGCCCGACTGGGGGGCGGGTCTCCTGGGTGATAAAGCCTATTCGGTGGTGTTCGACAATTCTAAGATCAAGCGACTGGTCCCCGGTTTCGTGGCGACCATTCCATTTGCGCAGGGCGCCCGCGAGATCATGGCCTGGTTCGATGCTGACCCGGCCCGACAGGTGGTTGACCCTCAGTGGAACGAGCTGTATGACCGTATCATCACGGCGTATCGCGGGGCTTTCCCGAAGTCGTGAGATTCAGATTCCAACCCCGCCGCTCTTGCCAGTCAGTCTCGGTAGAGCGGCGGGGTTGTCGTGCTGGTTGTTGCTCTATGGGTAGAGTGATTCCAGCGGAACTCGAGTGAGCTGCAACGTGCTCAATCCGCTGCCTCTGCGAGTGTCGCCCGCTGTATAGGCGAGCAGAACGTGGCGTTCGGTGAAGGCTATGGCTGTGTAACAGTACCATCCGTGAGGGTTCGTCTCCAGATGTCCCCACCTTCGCCAATGCTGTCCATCGTCCTGTGAGATTGCCAGGGTCAGCGGGGTGCGCAGGCCCTTCAGGCTGGGGGGAATGTCCGTGTGATCGTTCCACACCATGATCAAGTCCCCAGTTGTAGGAATGCGTTTGATCGACGCCGGGGAGAGGGGCGACCGTATGGCGGAGGGCCTGGGTGGCGTCCACGAGACGCCGCCGTCTTGAGAGTAGGCCAGGTATTGACAACCCGCATCGGTGCGGCTGAAGAGCATGAGCCGTCCGTCTCTTAGTGGGATCACACCGGGCTCCTGGAGCATGACGGGATGTCCTTCGTGTCGCGCTGGGGCAAGGGGCTCACCAGCATACCAGGTCTGCCCCTCATCGTCGGACAGGTAACACTGCAGGACTCCGTAAGGATCCAGCATTCCTCCCGTTGTGGTGCGGTGATAGGCTACCGGTGCGATCAGGCGGCCGCTGTCCAGTTGTGTGACCCGATCGTTGTTCATCACGTAGTAGCCCGCCCGTTCATCGGGAATGATGGGGATGGCTGGCCCCCAGGCACCCGGTTCGTGCGGCGGGATGAGCTCGTGCAACAGGCGCATGTACGGTCGGCAATCGCTCGTCGATTCCTTGCGCAGATAGAAGAGGGCCGCCTGTCCGCTGGCAAGGCGCAGGAGTGAGACGGACATCACGTTCATCCCCGCTTCATTGGGCAGGATGACCACGTCGCGCTCCATCCAGGTGGCACCTTCGTCGGCGGAGTAACGAGCAGCGAGGTAGGCAGGGGCGTGGTCACTGTCACCCCCATAGAAGTGGGTGTAGACGAACATCCACCGTCCATCGGCAAGTCTGAGAAAATCCCCCTCACTGTTGCGGGGGTTGCCAGCCCCGGGGGGCAGCCGCAGGACGTGTTCTATCTCACGCTTCATGACATGCTCCCCGCTTCCCAGCAAGAAGAAGATGTCACTTCAACTCCAATTCGATCACGGGTACGATGACATCGGGCTTAACCACCGGCAGGTTCAGGGTCAGGCGCTCGCCCTCCTCAGTGAAGAGGATTTCGCTCTTGTCATTCACCAACTGGGCGTAAGCAACCTTGCCTGCGAGGCCATCCAGGTGGAGATGTCGGAAGGGCCAGGCGAAGACGTGGACGTAGACCTTGTTGTCCTTCTGGGTGAGGCGGCAGTCTTGAGGCTCCTTGAACTCGCTCATGGTGCATCCGTAGATCGCTTCGCTGTGGAGGGCCATCCAGTCGCGGTACACGCCCAGGGCGCGCAGCGCCCGAGGGTCGAGGGTGCCTCGGGCCGTGGGGCCCACGTTCATCAATAAATTGCCTCCGCGTGATACCGTGTTGACCAACATGCGAATCAACTGGCCGGGGCTCTTCCAGGTCATCTCGTCCCGATGGTACCCCCACGAGCCGCTGAAGGTCTGACATGTCTCCCACACGACGGGCTCTCCATCAACGGTGACCCACTCGGTGGGCTGCCATTGCTCAGGCGTGTGGATGTCTGCCTTGTCCGAGGGCAGGTCGAGACGATCATTGAGGATGATGTTGGGGCGCAGATCGCGGATCATCTCGTAGAGGGCCTCGCTTTGCCAATCGTCGTGCCCCTTGCCCGGCAGCCCTTTGTACTCCCGATCGGGGTAGGAGAAGTCACACCACAAGATGTCGATATCTCCGTAGTTGGTCAGAAGCTCGCGGATCTGATTCCGAATGTATGTGGCGTAACGGGTCATGTCGCGACCAGCGTTGAGTTCAGCCACGTTGGGTGCGTTGCGCAAGGGGTGGAAGACGTCAATAGGAAAGTCGGGATGGTGCCAATCAATCAAGGAGTAATAGAAGCCGACACGCAGACCGGCGTCGCGGAAGGCCTCCACGAATGGCTTCAGGAGATCCCGGCCATACGGGGTGTTGGTCGCCTTGTAATCCGTGAATGCACTGTCCCATAGGCAGAAACCCTCGTGGTGTTTGGCGGTGATCACCGCGTACTTCATGCCAGCATCGCGGGCCGCCGCCGCCCACTTTCGGGGGTCATAGTCCACCGGGTTGAAGCGCTCGAAGTACTTCCGATAGACTTCGGGCGGGATCTCCTCGCGGGACTGGACCCACTCGTGCCGGGCGGGGAGTGCGTACAGCCCCCAGTGGATGAACATGCCGAAGCGATCCCTCACAAACCAGCTTGTGTCACCGACTGTGGGTTTGGGCGTTACCAGACTCATTCTGTGCCTCCTAAGAAATGATAGTGCTGAGTATCCGTTTTGATCCGACGGGTATTGCGCGCTGTAAACACAGCGGGTGATGGGTGTCTCGTGTGGGGCTTCACACCTCCTCTTTCAGTTCCTGCTTCATCCGCTCGTGTGTGTATTCTACGAGAGAGCTGACGTGGCCGTCTCCGCGGTGTGGGACGTTGTCGCCGCGGACCACCGGAGCATCCTCGTCCAGGTGGGTCTGCGATGGTGCCTCGAAGAGTGCCCAGGCGTTCAAGACCTCTCGGAATTCGTCTATCATACCCTGATAGGCTGGGTCATTGATGCGATTATCGGTCTCCAGTGGATCGCGCTCCAGGTCATAGAAGCGCGATTGAGAGGGGTCTCGGCACAGGAGCAGCTTGTGTGTCTTGCTGCGGACCATGTAGGCCCGCCCGTGTCCGCTTTCTGCGAAGACGTATGCGTGTCCGGCAGAGGCATCGTGGAGATCCATGCCCTGCATCGTGTCGGGGACTTCACAACCGGCAGCGCGCAGCAGGGTGGGGGCAACGTCCAGATTAGTGACCTGGGCTGTCACGACCTCACCGGCTCGGGTCTGCGATGGATACTTGATGATCAAGGGGACCTTGATGAGTGGATCGTACATGTGGTTCCCCTTGAGGAGGAGATGGTGGAACCCCATATACTCGCCATGATCGCTGGTGTAGACGATCAGGGTGTTGTCGTAGAGTCCCTTGCGACGCAGGAGGTCAACCATACGTCCCACGTGGTAGTCGATCTGGGAGATGGTGGCGTAGTAGTAGGCCATGGCGCGCCTGAGTGTCTGTTCGGTCAGCGCCGTGTGGGGGAAATACCCGGCGTGGTAGGCCAGGTCCTCATCGCTGGGAGACTCCGTCCATCCTGGGAGCAGGGTCAGACGATCAGGATCGTACATCGTGTCCCATGGCGCAGGTGGATCGAAGGGGTGATGGGGCTTGATAAAGCCTACCATGAGGCAGTGTCCTCCTCCCTCGCCCCATGATTGCAGGGTCTCGATAGCCCGCTCCGCTATCCAGGTGGTGGAGTGATGGGCTTCATCCAGGTTCGAGCGGAGCGCACCGAAGGTTTCCCAGTAAACGGGAGGAGCCAGGCGGCGGAACTCCTGACGTTGGTCCATAAGGTCGATGGCATCAATGAGTCCTTCCTCGCGCAGCCAGCGATGGTAGTCGTCGTCGAAGCGTCCCGGCCCATCCTGCTCAGCCAGGATCATTTCATCGAACCCCACGTCCAGGTAGGTGGGGGTGAAGTGCATTTTGCCCACAGCTTTGGTCTTGTAGCCGTTGGCACGCAATACTTTGGCGTAAGTGGGGATGCCATTGGGCAGTGTGCAGTGATTGGTCCACCCCAGATGCTGATGGACGTACTGGCTGCTCAGCAGGGAGTAGCGTGAGGGTGTACAAACAGGAAAGGGGCAAAAGCTGGCCTCGTACAAGACGCCATCCTGGGCTAGAGCATCGATATTGGGTGTCTGAATGTCCGGATTCCCGTAAGCACCCAGGCAGTCGAACCGGTGTTGATCAGCGTGGATGAGCAAGATATTGGGGCGCGTGGTAGTCTCTGCTGTATTGTTCACGTTTGCCTCCGATTGTGCTACAAAGGTCTTTTCAGCTCTGTCTGCAACAGGCCATCCATCTCCGCAGCAAGCTCGGGCCGTTCCGCGGCGAGATTGTGGTCTTCCCACGGGTCGTTCTCCAGATCGAACAGGAGGCCAGGGCCGTCAGTCTCCCGTATCCATTTGAACCGGCCGTCGAAGATCAGATGCCACCCCAGCCTGGGGGTGATGAGACCGGATATGACATAGCGCCTGTGTTGGGTGGTCATCCCGGTGAGGAGAGGTCGTAGGCTTCGGCTGTCCATGTCTGGCGGTATGGGGAGATCCGCGTAATCCAGGAAGGTCGCGGCCAGGTCATGCAGGATCACCGGGTCATCGAAGGACCGATGGGCCTGTACGTCTGGTCCGGCTATGACCAGCGGTATGCCCACCGACGGCTGGTAGTAGATGCTCTTGCCCCAAAGATTGTGGTCGCCCAGCATCTCCCCGTGATCGCTGCTGTAGACGATCAAGGTGCGATCGAGTTCCCCACGGGCTTTGATGGCGTCCAGGTAGCGCCCCAAATGGCGATCGATGTTCTCGATCATCGCCGCGTAGTTGCGTCGGATGCGGGTGTGGGTTTCAGTGTCGAGCTGGTCGTTGGCATGGGGGGGCGGGAATGGCGTCCCCTGCCAACGTCTGGCCATGGCGTCGGTCACATCCGTGGGATCGTGCGGTCCGGCGAAGTTGACCTGGAGGAACCATGGTCGGTCCGTTGGGAACCCATTCAACAGCCGCAGGCCGTTTTCGGCGATCCAGTTGTCGCAGTAGGCTTCCTCGGGCAAGGGGGTGGGGTCGGTGAAAGACCGGTCGCGCCGTCGCTGCATGTCCTGGACGTGCAGCTCGGCGAGGCCGCGACTGTGGAGGAAGGCCATGTAGGGGTCATGCGGTGCGCCGTCCCAACTGTTGACGGCGTCCCACTTGCCGCGATTGTCGATCCCATCTGAGAATCCCCAGGCCTGCAGATAGGCCTTGCCGTCCAGGCTGTGCCGCTTTGACTTCTTGTGGAGGTCGAACTTGCCCACGCCCACCACATGGTAGCCGGCCGTCCGCAGCATCTGATAGAAGGTGGGTTGGTCCAGGGGGTAGTCCTGGTCGTTGTTGACGACGCGACAACGTGGGTAGTCCTTGCCCGCCGCGAGGCTGGCGCGCGATGGCGCACACAGTGGTGAGGGGCAGATGGCGTTTGTGAATACAGTTCCCCTGCGCGCCAGCCGATCCAGATTGGGTGTACGCAGGGGAAGGGCGGTGTTCAGGCCGATGAAGTCCGCCCGATGTTGGTCCGGCAGGAACAAAAGGATATTGGGACGCCTGTCGTTATTGGACATGGATCAGAGGCCTTTCGGAGGGTCAGCCCTACGGCTGTGGAATGTCGGGTAGTTCCGGCGCTTCGAAATAGAGCGGATCCTCCGCGGTGGGCATTGGGGGATAGTCAGGCATCCCAATGTCATGGACCAGGTCGTCGATGTAGATCATTTTCCCTGTGGCCATAGAGTGGTTTGCAGCCACCCCGGTGAGGATCGAATAGGCGCCTGCCCGCTGGTCTGCCGCGTGCATGTAGGGATCGTCGGGCCGTTCCTCGGCGAACAGGTCAGCCAAAATGCGCGCGTCCCCACCGCCATGCCCACCCTTCGAAGTCCAGACCTCGACGTCATAGGCAGGGCCGAAGTGGGGGATCACACGCGTGAAGGTGCCACGCTGGACCGTCTGCCCGGGGATGGTGCCATCAGCGTTAATGTAGGAAGATTCCACGGTCCTATGTTCCAGGCGTCCTCGAGTCCCGTTTATCGCCACGATGTGGCCCTCCCAGGGCATGAAGGCATTCAGGGAATAGCTCATCTTGACACCATTCTGATAGTTCACCAGGACCGTCATAGTGTCCTCAATGTCGATCTGATCACTGAAGACGCAACGATCGCGGAAGTAGCCATCGTAGATTTCGTTATCGAGGTAGAGAGCCTTGAGTCTCTCGCTGGCCCGCAGGTCCAGGCGGAAGCGACATTGGGTCTCTGGACAGGTCAGGCAGCGTTCAGTCCGTTGGTGCAGACCGAAACGGTCGGCAGTCTCGGGGGTGTAGAAACGGCGCTGTCCCTGTGCGAAGACCGCTTCTGGGACGGTCGACAGCCACCAGTTGATCAGATCGAAATGGTGCGTGGCCTTGTGGACCATCAGGCCACCGGAGTTGGCCTTGTTTCTGTGCCAGCGGCGGAAGTAATCCGCGCCGTGACGAATGTCCAGGAGCCAATGGAAGTCGACCGAGAGCACATCGCCGATCACGCCTGCCATGAGCAGAGCTTTGATCTGGGTCCGCGGAGGGGAGTAGCGGTAGTTGAAGGTCACCCGGACTGACTTCCCGGTAGCACGCTGGGTGTCGATGATCCGCTGACATTTGACCTCGTCCGTCGTCATGGGCTTCTCTGTAATGACATCACAGCCCAACTGCATGGCACGTACGATGTACTTGTCGTGGAAGCAGTCCTTGGTCGTGACGATGACCACATCGGGACGGGTCTCCGCAATCATCCGGTCGAACTGGTGGGCCGGGTAGGCTTTGGGATTGCTGCCCAGCGCGCGCATCTGCTCCACTACCATGCGAAGCCGTCCCTCGTTGACGTCCGATAGAGCGACCATCTCCCAGGTCTCTGCATAAGTCTCGGCGATTGCGCGCCAGTACATCATGGCGCGCCCTCCCAGCCCGATCTGCGCAATTCTCTTCTTCATTCGTGTCTGACCTCCGATACTGGTTTTTCTCATGCCCCCGAGGTTCACGCGTCCCTGCCGTCGGGAGGACCCACCGGGGATGATCACGTGCCACGCTGCGCCCGTTTGATCTCCCTGAGGCGTTCATACTCTGGACGCCGTTGGTAGAAGGGGTCCAGAGGGTAACACCCTGAGACCATGCCATGGCGGGGTGCTGTGGTGCAGTCGCTGAATGTGCGACAGATGCGGCGGCGGTTCAGCGGTCGCCCAGCCAGAATGTCGGCGACGATGTCGGGATAAGGCAGGAGCATGCGTCCCAGTCCGACCGCGTCAGCCTGACCGGTTCGCACGACATGCTGGGCGACGTGAGGTAGCCACTCTTGCAGGTATGAGTAGGCAGAGCCGACGAAGATCAACGCCGGTTGATGCCTTTTCAGTCGAGCGGTGACGTCAATCTGGCGGGCCACACCAACCAGGGGGTCCTCCGGAGGCCCATAGCCGTCGGAAGGGGGGAAGAGCGCCGGCCGCTGGATGTGAGGGTTGTAGTACGGGCTGCCGGCCGTCACGCACACCAACTGGATGTCGAGCTCTGCCAGCATGTCGAGGAAAGCAAACGGCTCGGTGAGGTCGATGCCCAGGCCAGTGCCGTCGCCGCCGAAGGCGTAAGGGTACCGGTCACCCTCAAAGGCTGTGGGGCGTCCAATGCCGTCTGGCCCAGGCTCAAAGGGCAGGAAATCGAACGCGCTAAAGCGAACTCCAATGTCCAGGTCGGGTACCTCCGTCCGGATTCCAGCGACTATCTCACGGAGGAAGCGCGTGCGATTTTCGAGGCTGCCGCCGTAACGACCTGGCCGTGTGACGGCACTGAGGAACTCGTGCCCCAGGTATCCGTGGCAGTGCTTGATATCGACAAAGGCAAATCCGGCCTTGTACGCCAGTTTGGCAGCCTCGATGAAGCGTTCGATCAGGCGGTCGATGGCCTCGTCGCTGAGAGGGGGAAGGGAGGGGTCGATGCCGAACCTGGCATCCAGGAGCGGGTGATGGTACAGGATCTGCGGCTCCAGGCGTGTCTTCACGTGCGGTCGGGCAAAGCGACCGGAGTGGGTAAGCTGCAATCCCACCAGCAGGTCGTCTGTGTCCCCGAACTTCTGGCGGTGGGCCTCCACCAGAGTCTCGCGCAGCCGGGCGAGGTCCCCCACGGTCCTCTCGTTGATCATCAACTGATTGGGGTTGGCCCGCCCGTCGCTCTGAACCGCGACGGCCTCTCCCCCCCAGATCAACTTGGCACCGCTCTCGCCAAAGCGCCGCCATCGCCGCTCGGTGAGCTGCGTCGGTCGGCCGTCTGCTGTGCCGTCCCATCCCTCCATGGGGAGGACGCAGAAGCGGTTGCCGATCGTCCGTCCGCTCTTGAGATGGAGGGGTTGTGACAATGGGCCCGATGGCCCCTGCTCGATTGTCTCATCGAAGCCCAGGGGGATGCCCAGTGCCTCGATGCGTTGGGCGAATGCGTCGGGGGTTCTGAGGGATGCAATGCGCGGATAAGTTGCCACAGTCACCTCCTCATCTGTTAGAGAGCCCTGAGAACGACCTCGACGGCCTCAATCATCGACTGAAGCTCCTCAGGCGGGCGGGTGGGATTGGTATACAGATAAGCGGTTCGTGACAGGACGTCGAGCGTCTGAGGGCACATGTCCGGGCTATACGTCACGGTCGCTGGCGCCAGCTTGAAGGCATCCAGGGCTGGGTGATGGGCACCCCGTTGGGTCAGGATGGGCTCCCAGTTTGCGTAGATGTGCCGTCCACTGTCGGCGGGGGTGTCTGCGCGCACGCCAAGCTCTCGCACCTTCTGGGTGAACTCCCGCATGCGCTCCTCGGAGTCAAACAGCAGTGCCACCGTGGTGCCGCAGTCACCCTCGACGTCATGGATCGGGTTGAAGGTGAAGGGTCCCGTGCCCTCCAGGGCATGGATGATGGTGCGTTTCTCCCTCAACATAGCTTCCAGCATGTCGTCAAGGCGAGTGAGTTGCACCCGGAGGATCGCGCTCAGGATTTCGTTGATCCTGAAGTTCATACCGGCGAAGAGAGGGTTTCGGAGCTGGTCGACGTGCTCGCGGAACGCAACGCCGCCATCGTGGAAGATCAATGCTCTCTCAAAGATATCCCTGTCGTTGGTGACTAGGGCGCCTCCCTCGCCACATGTGATGATCTTGAAGTGGTTGAAGGAGAAGGCCCCGGCATCGCCAATGGAGCCCAATCGCTGGCCTCCATAGGAACCGCCATCGGCCTGACAGGCATCCTCCAGCACGCGCAGGCCGTAATGGTGTGCTATGTCCATGATAGCATCCATGTTCGAGGGCAATCCCACCATATGGACCGGAATGATGGCCTTGGTCCGTGGTGTGATCTTACGGATGATGTCTTCGGGGTCAATGGTGAGGGAGGTATCGACCTCAGCAATGATCGGTACGGCCCCCACCGCCAGCGGTGCGAGAGCGGTGGCGATGAAGGTATAGCCAGGGACGATTACCTCATCACCGGGGCCGATGCCCATGCCCACCAGACCGCAGATCAGGGCGGCTGTGCCGCTGGTAACTGCGATTGTGTGTCTCACGCCGATTGTCTCTGACCATTCGTGCTCGAACTGGTCTGTCTCGCCTCCCTCGCCACCCCGGTAGCGAAAGAGCTGACCCGACTCGATGACGCGGCGCACGGCCTCGACTTCTTCCTCTCCAATGATGTACATCTGTTCGCTGCCTCCCCAATTCTCAAGATCACTCATGAGATCGATGTCATTGTAGTCAGGCACCAGATGGGTGCAAATGGAGAGCGGTTTGTGGGCTGATGGGCTACTGTTGTGGCGGGGGGAACGGGGACATCGAGTGGAGTGAGTTGCACTCTCGGAGTATCGGCGACAGGGGTTTTTGGCGAGCGTCGGCGTGGTATAGTCATGGCTCTGGGGAATTGCGCAGTCGTGCGGCTGGACGTCCTGCGTGTTATGATTAGACTTGGTTGGGCTCATAAAGCCGCACGTGTCCAGAGGAGGCCGGTATGTCAGCGAATCGTCCCAATATCCTGTGGATCTGCACGGATCAGCAGCGCTATGACACTATTGGTGCTCTAGGGAATGCCCACATCCATACGCCAAATCTCGATCGTCTTGTTTCGGAGGGTGTGGCTTTCACTCGGGCCTATTCGCAAAGCCCGATCTGCACGCCCAGCCGCGCCAGCTTTCTGACGGGCAGGTACCCCAGCACGATCCACGTGAACCGTAACGGAGATGGTTGGTTCCCAGAACGGGCGCGTCTGATCACCCGCATGCTGCGTGATGTCGGATACGATTGCGGATTGGCGGGCAAACTTCACCTCACGGCTGCTGATGGCCGAGTCGAGTGGCTGCCGGAGGATGCCTATGGATACACCTTCTTTCGCTGGAGTCATCACCCGCATCCGGAGCGTTTCTGGCCTACGGAAGCCCATCACTATCAGGCGTGGCTGCGTGAACAGGGCGTGGTGTGGGAGGAAGCTTACAACGCGGATCTGGACAGCGCCTGGCACGTGCCAGGATATTGCCGGCCGGGTATTGCAGCCGAGTTTCATCAGACGACCTGGTGCTTCAACGAGGCCATCACCTTTGTCACCCAGGATCACCCGGGGCCGTGGCTGATGTCGATCAATCCATTTGATCCCCATCCGCCTTTTGATCCTCCCCTGAGTTATCTGGAGCGGATGGACTGGTCCCATATCCCCTTGCCGCTCTACCGCGAAGGGGATCTCTCGCATCAGCTTCGCTTCCGGGGTATCGATCACCAGACGGAGGATCCCTTGCCACCCACGAGTTACGATGCCCGCCGGATGGTGGCCGCTTACTATGCGCAGATAGAGCTGATTGACGCTCAAGTGGGGCGCCTTCTGGACGTCTTGGAGGCAACCGGGCAGCGTGAGAACACGCTGATCATCTTCACCAGCGATCACGGCGAGATGCTTGGCGATCACGGGCTGCTGTGGAAGGGATGCCGTTTCTACGAGGGTGCCGTGCGCGTCCCTCTCATCTTCAGTTGGCCCGGGAAGTTCGTGGCTGGTGTCAGGAGTGAGGCGCTGGTGGGGCTGATCGATATCGTGCCCACGCTGCTGGAGACGGTGGGGCTGCCCATTTCCTCTCACATCCAGGGTCGCTCGTTGGTTCCTCTCTTGAGCGGTACGACTGATCCGACCGCTCATCGCGAGTTCGTGCGATGTGAGTATCACGATGCTCTGGACCGCCCGTACGCCAGCCATGCCAACATGATACGGACCGAGCGGTTCAAGCTGGTGGTCTATCATGGACATGAGGTAGGGGAGCTCTATGATCTGGAGGAGGACCCGGGCGAGTTCCATAACCTGTGGGATCTCCCTGCCTACCAGGATCTAAAGTGTGAGCTGACGCGCCAACTGTTCGACGACATCATGCTCTCCGTCGATGAGGGCATTGAGCGGGTGGGGCGTTTCTAGGATCTTGAACACAGTGTAACATCCATGGGGGGACTAACAGTACGTCCAGATCTGGCGCATCGCTGGGACCTGGCGCCACAAGAAGCGATAGCGCTTCAGAGACGGTTGGCGGAGCGCGTGCGTCGTGAACCGGATCTGGGAGAGGTTCGCAGGGTTGCGGGTGTAGATGCCAGCTACCGCAACCAGACCGCTGTGGGTGCAGTCGTCGTCCTGGATTATCCGACGTTGACCGTGGTGGACTACGTTGTGGCTCGGTGTCCGGTGACTTACCCGTATGTGCCGGGCTTACTCAGTTTCCGGGAGGCCCCAGCGGTGCTGCAGGCCCTGGCCCAGATCAAGGTGGTGCCGGATCTGCTCATCTTCGATGGACATGGCATCGCTCATCCACGCCGATTGGGGCTTGCCAGTCACATTGGCGTGTTGTTGGATGTGCCATCCATTGGATGCGCCAAGAGGCGGCTGTGTGGGACGTATGAGATGCCGGGGACAGAGGCCGGCAGTGTGTCGCCGTTGTATGATAAGGACACTCACGAGATCATCGGCGCGGTGGTGCGGACACGGACCGACGTCAGGCCTGTGTTTGTCTCGGTTGGGCACAGGGTTGACCTGGACACGGCCATTCACTACGTGTTGACGTGTTGCCGGGGACGACGGTTGCCTGAGCCCACGCGGTGGGCTGATAAGATCGCAGGCGGTCTTCGGCCCGCTTTGGAGGGGCTTGGCAGCCAGGATGGAAGCACAAAGAACGTAGCATCTGCGCAAACAGGAGGGAGCAATGAGGGAGACTAGGTTGAAGTATGACATCACCAAGGATGACTTGAGCGCACTTCAGGGGAGAGGACCCGTATTCGTGACGTTTGGCGAGGTGATGGTGCGCGACACCCCAGCGGACAAGGAACGGCCGGAGCGCACACGGCTGGTCCATCTATCGCTGGCAGGCAGTGAGTACACCCTGGCCATTGCACTGGCTCGCTTTGGGGTTCCCAGCGCCTACATCACCCGGGTGCCGGACAATCCCTATGGGCACATGGTGCGTAACGTGGCCCGCGAACATGGCGTGAACACGGATCATCTGGTGTGGGCCTCCAAGACAGAGCCTATCGGGCGTTTCATCTATGAGATAGGGCGCACGCCTCGCAAGAATGTGGGCGTGTATCAGCGGATGTATTCCGCTGCCTCGCGTCTTGACGCGGGCATGGTGGATTGGGGGAAGGTGCTTGAGGGCTGCAAGCTGTTCCACACCTCGGGTATCACCTTTGGACTGGCGAACCACAGTGGTTATGCGCACAATGGGCCGTTGGCGGCATTTCAGGAGGCCATTCAGCACAAACCAACCGACTGTTGGGTGGGCCTGGATTACAACTATCGCTCGACGCTTTGGTCCCCTGAACAGGCTCGAGAGGTGCTGACTCCCATCCTGACGGACTTCGTGGACGTTCTCATCACCTCCATCGAGGATATGGCCAAGATCTATGGCTTTGGCTGCGGTCAATACTCGGCGCAACAGATTGTCGATGGCGATATCGGTCGTATTGAGGATGATGATATCCGAGCCTTCGCGGTGGAGATCCATCGGCGCTTCCGTACACGTATCGTGGCCATCACCATCCGCTATCCAGACAACTTCGAGCAGCACCGTTGGGAGTCGGCGGCCGTGGATGCCGACGGGAATTTCTTCCGTTCACCCGCGGTCAGACCGATTACCCTTTGGGACCGCCTGGGTGGTGGCGATACCTGGAATGCTGGGTTCTACTATGGGTTGCTCTCAGAAGGGTTTACGCCTGCGGGCATCGAGAAGGGTGTGTTGGTGGGCGATGCGGCGACCCGCATCAAGCAGACGTTGATGTTCGACCTGCCCATCGTGACCAAGGAGGAGGTCCAGGCGTTGTTGAAGTCCGATGCGTTGGGCGGGGGCAAGCGAACGGCGCGTTGAACTGACCCATACAGATGTAGAGGGAGGAAGTGATGGACAAGATGGAAAAGCTCAGTCTCATCGAGGAGACGGGGGTGATCGCGATCATGCGCGCCCAGAGTTCTGATCAGCTCATCGCGGCGGCTGATGCGATCCGTGCCGGTGGTGTGCGGGCGATCGAGGTGACGATGACCACGCCGGGTGCGTTGCGGGTCATCGAGGAGGCCAGCCGGCGCTATGGAGATGAGGTGCTGTTCGGGGCTGGTTCTGTGCTGGATGCTGAGACGGCCCGCGCTGCTCTCCTGGCGGGGGCGGGGTTCATTGTGGCACCCACCTTGAACGTAGATGTGGTGGCGCTCTGTAACCGCTATGGCGTGCCGGTGGTTCCGGGCATCTTTACCCCCACTGAGGCTCTGACAGCCTGGGAAGCTGGCGCTGATATGGTGAAACTGTTTCCCGCCAGTGTGGGAGGGCCGGCGATGATCAAGGCTATCCTCGCCCCCCTGCCGCAGCTCAAAATCGTGCCTGTAGGAGGCGTCAACCTGCAGACCGCGAGCGAATTCATCAGACAGGGCGCGGCGGCTTTGGGGGTGGGGAGCAGTCTGGTCAATCAGTCCCTGCTGGACCAGGGCGATATGGCAGAGCTGACGCGACGTGCGGCGGCTTTTATCGAGGCGGTCAGGCTGGGACGGAGCCAGTAGAGGTCGGATCCTCTCACGATAGGGATATCGACTGGGGGCTGCCCTTGGGCGGCCCCTACTGTGTCTGGCTATGTGGCACGTGCGGCAGTGTATAGAGACTCCAACCTGCGTAGAATCCGATCCAGGCGCACGGGATCGCGCCCCAGATAGCGTGCCAGATATCTCCCGGAGTCTACCAGGAAGTGTTCGACCTCAGACGCAGGGCGAAGCGCGGCAGCCCGTTCCAGGGCCGCGGGGATGAGTTCATCGGTCGGTAAGTCCGGTGCGTCGAGCAACGTGCGCATGAACTCAGGGGAGGCCGTGATGGCTTCCACCTCTTGATCAGAGCAGACCGCGATGCTGTATAACACCATGGGGGGCTGGGGAGGAAACCCGTAGATGAAAGAGCCCCTCCCAGCGATCCGGTAGCCGATGGCCGCCACGGATATCTCTACAGGCAGGGCGCGGTTCTCGCGTTGGTCCTGGATCACCTCTGCATACTGCGGGTCGTCGGGTGCGATGGTGGCAGCCAGTGTGCGGAGGAAGGGATCATCTTGAAGACGGATGTTGTGAACGATGCCGATCAGGTCTGTCTGTCCCTGTTGAATTGGTGCGCGCACAAACGTGCCGAACGTCGGTACCTCGGGCTCGGGGATCCGCGACGCCACCACGAACCCCCGGATATCTGCACGCAGCACGTTGCCGATGACAATGGTATGATTGTTGGTCATGGTTTCACTCACTTCGTTGGGCCTTGTCAGGTCTATCGGTGGCTCAGAAGAGACTTTTGCTGTGCTTTGGCGGAGGGCTCTGTGTAGAGTCCATCCCGCAGTAGTTCGCGCTGTATGGTCTGCTCCAGGATTCCCTTGTCCCTGGAGGTCACCAGTGCTTCCTCGTGGGCCCGGGCTAGGACATAGGGATACCCGCCCAGGACCTGCGCCTGATGCTGGAGGACGGACTGTAGTATATCCATGGCTTCCCGATCTCGGGCCGCCCAGGCCGGTACCTCGACACGCGCCACTGAGGCCCCAGCCGGGCTCCCGAACTTTCCATAGCACAGCCAGATCTCCTGGCCGGCAAGCGCGTGGAGCCGATTCGTTGCGCTGGGACGTGTGAACCACACCGTCCGGCTGCCAGGCGTGAGCACCTGTTCCATGAGAGTTAGATCTGTGAGCCCCCGTAGGGGAAATTGCCCCGCCGGTTCCCCTGCTGCCCCCTGGGTGATCTGGTGGCTGACCCATAGCAGCCTCAGCAAGAGGTGCCCCCCAGGGCGATCGACATATCCTACAGGGATGGCCCCGACCTCTTGCAGGCGAGACAGCGCCGATAGATAGCTCTTGAGGTGGCCCCCCTCGGCACTCCGTTCCATATAGGGCCAGAGCAGAGGGCCATCGATCAGGACGATGATGGGCGCGACACTATGTGCTCTCTCCCTCTCGGCCAGCGCTGCAGCGACCTCCATTTCCTTTATGGATCTCTCAATGTTGAGGGTTTCGCTATCGATCAGGTAGCCCTGAGCGTCGTAAAGCTCTTCATCCCGGTACCGCAGCCATGCATGGGTGTATGTCTCCGGCGCCTGTTGCGTGTAACGGAAGAGCAGGGCGCCGATGTGCAAGAGGTAATACAGGAGCGGTGCATGCCGATCGGGATAGATCTGAGAACCATCGATGCCGATGGTGACGACCTGGCTGCGATCCACACGAGGACAGGGGATCTGCATAGCCCAAGGTGTGTCCTCGGCTGGCAACAAACCTATCCCGTTGGGGTCGTCGTCCGCCAAGGGCAGGAGCCGGGTTCGTAATTGGCTGTCCTCGGGGAGCTCGCTCAGCCATTCCATGGCAAGTTTCAGGAGAGATGCGCGCAGTTGCTGGCGGGCGCCCGCCTGTCTTCGCATCTCAACGATGGCATGGTGTAACTGCTCGATATGAAGCATGACTGCATTATAGCGGCATCACGGTCGCATTCAAAGTGCGCTTGGAGAGCCGCCGCCACGCATGTTCCTGGTGCGGTGGTGACCCTCTGTACCATGCAGATGTTCCTCCATGGGAGGGGTTTTGTGGCATGGATGCGAATCATGGCCCACACCGGACCCTAGGTGAGCTACTCGATACTGAATGTGCGGCCAGTCTGAGGGGGCATTCAAAAAGACATTCAAATATATGACTTCGAGATTTTTGTTGGATGACGGTTAGACTATTGCATCGTTTTGGAGTTTGTTGTATAATGGTGGAAGATTGTGGGGTAAAGTGGGGCATCGTGGCTCTACTGCCCATGTCGTTGTCTAGGACCTCTAGGTGGTGAATCGTGTACTTGGGCCAGTACACCTACATGCTGGATGACAAGGGACGGCTGACCATCCCCTCTCGCTATCGAGAGGAGTTGCCCTCTGAGGTGGTTGTAACTCGTGGTATGGATCGGTGTCTGGCCCTCTATCCGCCGCGAGTCTGGCAGGAGCTCAGCGACAAAGTGACATCCCTGCCGCTCACCAGCCCTCGGGGGAGGGCTCTGCGACGACACTTCTTTGCTCCAGCGGCGAACCTTGAGCTCGACCGCCAGGGTCGAATCTTGATCCCTGAGCATTTGCGGGAATACGCCGGGCTAGACCTGTCATCTGAGGTCCTTGTCATTGGACTCTACAACTTCATCGAGCTCTGGAATCCGCAGCGCTGGCAAGATCAGAACGAGCAGCAGTTGGCTGAGCTTGACGAGGACCACGGGATATGGGAAGGCGTGGACATCTAGACCCATCTCCGGTGGGTCATGTCCCGGTCTTGCTTCAAGAGGTGGTGGAAGGCCTGGCCGTAAGGCCTGGAGGACGTTACCTTGATGCGACGGTGGGCGGCGGTGGGCATGCGGTAGCCATCCTGGAGGCCAGTGCTCCCACGGGGACTCTGCTTGGGCTTGACCGTGATCCGGAGGCTGTTGCGCGGGCATCGGCGCGCCTGGCCCCCTATGGTGACCGTGCGAAGGTTATCCATGCCTCCTACGGCGATCTTCTAACTGTTGCTCGGAGAGAGGGCGCCGTCCCAGTGGACGGGGTGCTCTTTGATCTAGGGTTTTCGTCCTGGCAGATCCAGGATGCCCAACGGGGGTTCGCTTTTCAAGTGGATGGGCCATTGGATATGCGCTTCGATCCTGGTTCTGAGTCGCCTACAGCGGCCGATTTGGTCAATGAGAGTTCTTTGGAGACACTGGTGGATCTGTTGCGTCGGTATGGCGAGGAACCACGCGCTATGGCCATCGCACAAGCTATCGTGCGGGCGCGTCCCATTCGTTCGACGCGGCAGCTCGCGGAGGTGGTTGCGCGCGCAGTTGGGCGGCGAGGACGGGTTCATCCGGCGACGCGGACGTTCCAGGCGTTGCGGATAGCTGTGAACAGGGAGTTGGAGATCTTGGAGAGGGCTTTGCCGCAGGCATTGATGGCTTTGAAGCCGGGTGGCCGACTGGCTGTGATAAGTTTCCACTCCCTGGAGGATCGGATTGTCAAGCGCTTTTTCCAGCAGGAGGCGCGTGATTGTATCTGTCCACCGGAGTTGCCTGTATGTCAGTGTCACCATCATCGAACTGTACGGTTATTGGTCCGGAAGCCGATCGTTCCGTCTCCGGAGGAGGTCGAGGCCAATCCGCGGAGTCGCAGTGCAAAGCTGAGGATCGTGGAACGGCTTTGATCAAGGTTGATGAGTGAGAGTGTAATGGAGTAGCTAGGGATATGGGTGCGGTATGGCAAAAGGAGATGCATGGCGTGCGGCGGCGGACGGAGCCCCTGGATCGCGCGGCTATGGTCCGTCTTCTTCTGCTGATCGCGATCGTTGTGGTTCTTGCGTTTGTCTACATGGGTCTTCTATGGAGTACGACGCGGTTGGGTGGGGAGCTCTGGGCTTTGAATGAGCGGTTGATAGAGATTCAGCGACAGAATAGCCTCATCGAGGCGGAGATCGCCAGGCTCAGCTCAATCCCGGTGCTACAGGTGCGTTCTGTCGAACTGGGCTACATGCCGGCAGAGCAGGTGGAGTACCTGATCGTGGGAGGCCGTTGAGTATGCTGCGAAATCCCGAAGCGCGCCTGCAGGTCGTAGTGGCTCTGCTGGTTGTGGCTCTCGCTCTCATCCTGGTGAAGCTGGTACAGCTTCAGGTTTTGGATCGGGGAGAGTATCAGGATGTGGTGGAAGATACGATTTACCGTACCTATGCGTTGCCCGAGCCGCCCCGAGGACGGGTCCTGGACCGCAATGGGGATCTGCTGATCGGGAATGTGCCGACCTACGACGTGGGTGCACAACTGACGGCGATACAGCCCACGGATGTTCCCACGATCGCAACCAGTCTGGCCCCGATTTTGGGAATGGAGATCCCTGAACTTATGTCGCTGCTGAACTCTGAGTATCCATGGGTCTATCTGGCGCGAGGCGTCAGTGTGGAGACGGCCCATGCGATCACAGAGGTGGTCACGGCACACAACAGACGGGCTCAAAACTCCCAGACGGAGAGGAAATGGGATTGGCTTTCGCTTCAGGAGACCTGGCGTCGTTACTACGCCGAGGGCGCATTGGCGGCTCACGTATTGGGCTTCGTCAACGAGGAGGGCGTCGGCTATGGGGTTGAGGCGGCGCAGCAGCGGTTCCTGCGACCGCAATCAGTCCAGAACCAGGGCGTCGTGAATGTCCTCTCTGAGCCTCTCAGTGAGGAACTGGCCAGCACAGAAGTTCGCACATATCCCGGAGCGGATCTCGTATTGACCATTGACCGCACCATCCAGGCCTTCGTGGAGGGAGAGCTCGACAAAGCACTTGCTGAGTTTGGTGCTGCCTCTGGGACCATCCTGGTGATGGATCCCCGCACGGGGGCGATTCTGGCGAGTGCCAGTCGGCCTACCTATCGGCCGTACGACTATATGGGCTATGGGGGAGATGCACGAGACCTCTTTGCTGATCCCGCTCTAAGGGATTATGAGCCGGGTTCGATATTCAAGCCGCTTGTCGTAGCTGCGGCCGTCGACTCCGGCCGAGTCACGGCCGATTGGTCCTACTATGATACAGGGGTCGTTGAGTATGGCGGCGTTTTCATTCGGAACTGGGATCGAAAGGGGTATGGGCAGCAGAATCTGCAAGGGATCCTGGACTACTCGCTCAACACAGGGGTAGCAACGTTGACGACCCGTGTCATGGGACCTGAGGTCTTCTACGCCTACATCCGGCGCTTTGGGTTTGGGCAGCGCACAGGCATTGGGCTGGTGGGCGAGTCCCCGGGGGTCGTGCATCTGCCTTCTGATCTGGGTTGGGAGGACGGTTTCTTGGCGACCAATGCCTTTGGTCAGGGGATCAGTGTGACTCCGCTGCAGTTGGCGACGGCTGCCACCGCTTTGGCTAACCACGGTACCATGATGGCACCTTATATCGTGGCTGAGCGGCATTATCCCGATGGGCGGCGGTCGGTAACGGCGCCGCGAGCGCTCGGTTCGGTGCTCCGTCCGGAGACCGCTGACTATGTGGCAGAGTTGATGGCAAACACGGTGTCTAATCGGTTGACCATGGCTCAGGTTCCAGGCTATCGCATTGCTGGGAAGACGGGTACTGCCCAGATTCCGGTCAGTGGCGGGTATGAGAGGGATGATGTGATCACCTCTTTCCTGGGATTCGGCCCGCTCCCTGACCCACAGTTACTGATTCTGGTGAAACTCGACAGGCCCCAGGTGCCCATGCACCTGCGCTGGGGGACCCAGACCGCGGCCCCGGTCTTCCAACGGGTGGCCTCTCGCCTGTTTGTCCTGTTAGGGATTCCACCTACCGAGGGGTGGGCGGGGCCTTAAGGGAAAGGTATGGCATGGCGCGTCAATTAACCCTGGCCTCTTTTGTCGAAGCATTGACTGGCTGGCATCCGCCTGGACTGGAGATGCCAGTTTGGCCTGTCATTGACTCGCGCGAGGCCGAGGCAGGCAGTCTGTTTTTTGCCTTTGAGGGTGAGCATGTCGATGGGCATGACTTCGTTCAGGACGCTCTCCAGCGGGGGGCAGTGGGGGCGGTGATTGAGCATGATGTGACCCTCGACCGCCATGAGGGCGACGTATTGGACTTGAGCAGACCGTTGGATCGTACCAGGGCCCTTCAGCCGCCACTGGTGATACGTGTATCCAAGGTGTTGGAGGCGCTACAGGGGAGCGCCCGATGGTGGCGGCACCAGCTTCCAGTGCGTGTAATTGGTATCACGGGGAGTGTGGGTAAGACCACCACCAAGGAGTTGGTGGCACAGGTATTGGAGAAACGCTATCGGGTCAGCCGCAATCCGGCGTCCTACAACAACGAGCTGGGTCTGCCCCTGACACTGCTGCGGTTAGACGCCACGGTGGAGCGGGCGGTCCTGGAGATGGGGATGTATGTTCCTGGCGATATTCGTTTCCTGGCCGGACTCGCCCATCCGGATGTGGGGATTGTGACCAATGTAGCACCGGTTCACGCGGAGCGGGCAGGGAGCCTGGACGCCATTGCACGCGGTAAGCGAGAGTTGGTGGAGAG
>CAYLRT010000002.1:59166-74232 GCA_964385885.1 uncultured Anaerolineales bacterium
CAGTGTTGGCGGCGCTCGATTTCCTGGCAGAGCTTCCCCATGCGGGGCGTCGGGTCGCTGTATTGGGTGATATGTTGGAACTCGGTCCTTATGAGCAGGAAGGACATCGGCAGGTAGGGCTGCGGGCAGCCGAGGTGCTCTCTGAGCTGGTGGTGGTGGGCGAAGCGGCCCGGCTGATTGCAGAAGGGGCCCGCTCGCGGGGTATGTCTGCAGCGCGAGTTCATTGGGCAGCGGATAGTGGACAGGCTGTGGATGTGGTGTCCTCTATCCTGAGGCCTGGGGATCTAGTTCTCGTTAAGGGGTCACGGGCTATCCATCTTGAGCAAGTGGTGGACGCCTTGTGTGATGAGGAGGCGACGATTGAGAGCTGAGCAGACGCCCAATTCCGTCGTCATCCTGGGGCTTGCGCGCCAGGGCAAAGCGCTGGCGCGCTTCTTTGCCGAGAGGGGCGCTCACGTGGTGGTGTCGGACCTACGTGAGGCCACGCAGCTTTCTGGTCATCTGGATGAGCTAGCGGACCTGCCTGTGAAGTACGTGTTGGGTCAGCACCCAGTGAGCCTTTTGGATGGCTGCGAGTTGCTTTGTCTGAGCGGTGGGGTCTCCCCGGAGATACCGCTGGTGCAGGAGGCCTTGCGCCGTGGCATTCCGTTGAGCAACGACGCACAGGAATTCATGATGCGCTGTCCGGCACCCGTGGTGGGGATCACGGGCTCAGCGGGCAAGACGACGACAACCGCCCTGGTGGGCCGCATGTTGGAAGCTTCGGGTTTCCGAACCTGGGTGGGCGGCAATATAGGGTATCCGCTGCTCAACGCGCTGTCGGATATTCAGGAGACGGATCGTGTCGTGATGGAGCTGTCCAGTTTTCAGCTTGAGCTGATGGATGTGAGCCCTTCTGTGGCGGGTCTGCTGAACATCACGCCGAACCATCTGGACCGCCATCATACCATGGAGGCCTATGTCGCCGCCAAACGTCACATCATGGATTATCAGGGCCCGCAGGATGTGCTGGTTTTGGGATACGACAACGAGGGGACGCGGGCTCTGGCAGAACATGCGATGGGGCAGGTACGTTTCTTCAGCGGTCTGACCCATGTCGGGGAGGGGAGTTACCTGCGTGGGGATGAGTTGGTGATGCGACACCAGGGACAGGAGACTCTCGTGGCGCGGCGTGATGCCATCCGGCTGCGTGGATTCCACAATGTGCAGAACGTGCTGGCGGCTATCGCATTGGCTGATGCTGCCGGGGCGACGGTGGCGGGGATGCGTCAGGCGATTGCCACCTTCACGGGGGTGTCTCATCGATTGGAGGAGGTGTCCCGTCGTCGAGGTGTGCTGTGGATCGATGACTCGATTGCCACGACGCCGGAGCGGGTAGTGGCAGCTCTGGCCTCATTTGAGGAGCCACTGGTGTTGCTGGCTGGGGGACGCGACAAAGATCTCCCGTGGGGGCTGTTCGCTGAGCGCGTCGTCGAGAGAGTGCGTGTGCTTATCCTCTTTGGTGAGGCATCGCCATTGATCGAAGAGCACGTGAGAGAAGCCTGGGAACGAGCAGAGGCCGTGGGTAAGAGGATCGCCATGGAACGGATGCTTCGGGGAGGTGATCTCCAGAATGCGGTGACTCTGGCGAGCGAGTTGGCGCGACCGGGTGATGTGGTGTTGCTTTCACCGGGTGGCACGAGCTTTGATGCTTTTCGGGATTTTGCCGAGCGAGGGGACTGCTTCAAGCGCTGGGTGGCAGCGCTTGGGGACTGAGGCTGTAGCCTTTGGGTTGGGAGGAAAACGTGGAGCGACATAGAGATGACACAGGGTCGGTGGACAGGCTCTTGATCCTCGTTACGGTGCTGATCGTTGCCTTCGGCGTGCTGGCCCTGTTCAGTGCTTCCTTCGCCGTGGGGGATGACTTCTGGCGAAAACAGATCCTCTGGATATCGATCGGCGCTCTAGCGGCGGTTCTGGTCACGCATATCCCCTATTCGGTCTGGGCCAAGGTGGCTCTCCCGTTGCTGGGAGTAACTTTGGTGATGTTGCTCATCACAGTGCTCTTCGGCGACAAGGTGTGGGGAGCACGCAGGGGTCTAGTGGCGGGAAGCTCAATCCAGCCTGGGGTGTTGGCGCGACTGATCACCGTAATCTATATCGCAGCCTGGCTGGCGTCCAAAGGTGAAGAGCTGAATCAGGTGAGGACGGCGTTGATCCCCTTTGGTGTGATTATCGGTGTCACCGCTGTCCTGGTCATGGCGCAGAAGGATCTGAGCACAGCCTTTCTACTCATCGGTACGGGACTGCTCATGTTCTTCTTTGCCGGAGGGGATCCGCTGCAGATTTTCTTCACGGTGATCATCGGCACCGTAGGTGGTGGGGCGGTCGCCATGCTCCTGCCCTACTCACGCGAACGCCTCGCGGACTGGGTCGCATCTTTTTCCGATCCGACAAAGATGCCCTATCAGGTGTGGCGTGCGTTTCAGGCCATCAGCCACGGGGGCGTGACCGGGACGGGCCTGGGACGCGGTGTGCTCAAGTTCGGCTATCTGCCAGTGCCACATACGGACAGCATCTTTGCGGTGATCGCTGAGGAGGCCGGGTTATTGGGATGCCTGATTGTCCTGGGGCTGTTTGCGGTGTTTGCCTGGCGCGGCTATCGTATCGCCCTGAGCACGGCGAACCCCTTCGGGTCACTGATCGCGTTTGGGGTTACCACGATGATTATCAGCGAGGCTGCGCTCAACATCGCCGTCATGGTGGGGTTGTTTCCTCCTACGGGCACCGCTCTCCCGTTCTTCAGCTATGGCGGGACGGGCATGGTAGTCAATCTGGTGGGTCTGGGGCTATTGCTCAGCGTCTCTAGGGGACGCCCACGAGGGGTATGGGATGAGGCTTTGGATCGTTGGTGGCGGAACTGGCGGACACGTCTATCCGGCGCTCGCCGTCGCCCAGGCCTTGGTCGCTCTCTGTAGTGACGTGGAGTTGACCTGGGTGGGCACGACAGCGGGCATGGAGCGTGAGATCGTCCAGCGTGAGGGTATCCCATTCATTGGGCTGCCTGCTGGCGGCTTGCATGGTGTGGGCATCCTCAATGTAGTGCGGAACGGCTGGACGCTCGCCCGAGGGCTTTTTGCGGCCTGGCGTCATGTTCGTCGTGAACGGCCATTGGCGCTTTTGACGACAGGCGGGTATGTGAGCGGACCTGTGGCTCTTGCGGCGCGTCAGGAAGGCGTTCCGATCCTGGTCTTCCTGCCGGACGTTGAGCCGGCGCAATCGGTGCGAGCTGTGGCTCGTCTGGCGCGCCGGGTAGCCGTGTCGGTGCCCGATTCGCTGCAATACTTCCCTGAGGGCAAGGCGGTCGTGACAGGCTATCCTCTGGGGGAGCGCATCACGCAGTGGACCCGGGAGAAAGGGCGAAGTGCGCTTCAACTGGATCAGGACGTGCGGGTCCTGTTGATCTTTGGTGGGAGCCGGGGGGCTCGCTCCATCAACCGAGCCACACTGCATCACATCGCGGCGTTGACCCAGATGGCACATGTGGTGCATATCACGGGCACGCTCGATTGGTCTGAGGTGGTGCAGGCGCGTGACGCACTTCCTAAGGAGGTGCAGGCACGCTATCATGCCTATCCCTATCTGCATGAGAGGATGGGGGCTGCGCTGGCGGCTGCCGATCTGGCCGTCGCGCGTGCAGGGGCTGGCGTGCTGGGGGAGTTCCCTTATTTCGGCCTGCCGGGGATCCTGGTTCCCTACCCCCACGCATGGCGCTATCAGCGCGTGAACGCTGCTTGGCTGGCCGATCGAGGGGCCGCCATAGTCGTCGAGGATGCGACACTGGCGGAGCGTCTGGTACCCACTGTAGCGTCGCTCTTCGAGGCTCCCGAACGCCTTACGACTATGGCAGAGGCGGCTCGAGGGTTGGCTAAGCCCAAGGCGGCGGAGGATATTGCACGTCTGATGCTTGGGCTGGTGGGAGAGGTCTGTTGATGGGAAAGGCTCCATAAGCGCATAAGGATGAAGCGATGGTTCCTTTAGAGACTGTATTCACAGGCTTGGTGATCCTGTTCGCCTTGATTGGTGCGCTACGCGGGTGGGCGAAGGAGCTCCTGGTGACCTTCAGCGTGGTCTTGGCACGTTTTATCGAGTATGTGGCGCTTCTCTACGTGCCCGTACTTGGTGGGGCGTTGCAGTCGCTTCAACAGACCGATCCCAAGACATGGTTCTACGTGCGTCTTGCGATCTTCGGTGTGGTGGTGGCGTTCGGCTATGCGACCACAGTGATCTCGAGTCATCTGGGTTCCCGCGCCCGCAAGGAAAAGCTGCAGGATACCCTGTTGGGGTTCTTCCTGGGCGCGATCAATGGTTTCTTGGTCGTCGGGACGGTATGGGGATTCCTGGATCAACTGGGATACACCATCTGGGGGATCACGGGGCCGACGACGGATGCAGCCCATGACATCGTGCGCTATCTGCCTACGGTGTGGCTGGAGGGCCCCACGCTATTTGTGGGGGTTGCTGTCGCATTTGCGTTCGTGTTGATTGTGTTTGTGTGAGTGAGGATAGAGGGACATTGGCTGCGAGGCGGAAGGTGTCGGAGCGTCAGGATGTGAAAGCGGTTCACATCGTGGGGATCGGTGGGGCCGGGATGTCGGCTATCGCCCGTGTGCTGCATGGGCGTGGTGTGTGCGTCCAGGGCTCGGACCGGCGCGTCTCCCCCATCACTGAGGCCTTGCAGGCGGAGGGTATCCCCGTCTTCATTGGCCATGCGGCCGAGAACGTGGGTATTCCGGATCTTGTGCTGGCTTCGTCGGCGGTGCCAGATGACAATGAGGAGCTCCAGGCGGCCCGTGCCAAAGGGGTGCCCGTGCTGAGGCGCCCTGAGTTCCTGCCCTGGCTGACGGCGGGCTATGATGTGATTGCGGTCGCGGGAGCGCACGGGAAGACCACCGTCACCGGGATGATCGCCAAGGTCCTGGTGGAGGCAGGTGCTGATCCTTCGTTCATCGTGGGTGGGGTGATGAAGGACCTGGGGACAAATGGCCGGGCTGGCCGTAGTCGGCTTTTCGTGTTTGAGGCTGACGAGTACCGGGAGACGTTTCTGGCGTTGGAGCCGACGATCGCTGTGGTGACCAATGTGGAGTTCGATCACCCCGACTGTTTTGCGGATATGGATGCAGTGCGGCGGGCCTTTGAGCGTTTCGTGTCGGGTATTCGGAAGGGCGGTGCATTGATCGCCTGTGGCGATGATCCAGAGGCGGCTGCTATCGCCGAGCACCGGAGCGAGGTCGGTGGAGAGGTCATTCTCTATGGTCTGAATGAGAGTGCTGCCTATGCCTGGCGGGCCACGGAGGTGCGTCCCAATGCTCAGGGGGGCGTGAACCTGATCGTCTGGCATCAAGGGGATCTCGTGGGGCAATTGGCCCTGCGGATCCCTGGACGGCATAACGCCTCTAATGCCCTGGCGGCGTTGGCTGTGGGCCAGATGTTGGGCATCGAGTCAGGTGTGGCATTCAGAGCCTTGGAGAGCTTCAGCGGCACTGGCCGCCGTTTCGAGGTGTTGGGCGAGCGCGCGGGCGTGACAGTCATTGACGACTATGCCCATCATCCCACGCAGATCCGCGGCGTGTTGCGTGCGGCGCGGGGACGTTACGGCAAACGTCGGCTGGTCGCGGTGTGGGAACCGCATACATTCAGCCGCGTGCGCGCCCTGTATGGAGCGTTCATGGGGGCGTTCGATGCCGCCGACCAGGTGGTGATCCTCCCGATTTACGCAGCGCGGGAGGTGGACGACGGGACGTTGACTGCTGAGATGCTGGCCCGCGACCTCCGCCATCGAGCGGTCTGGGCGGCTCCCACCCTGGATGACGCCGTAGAACGTCTGCAGGCGATGGCGCAGCCTGGAGATGTCATTTTGCTCATGGGAGCCGGTGACGAATACCGGGTGGGCCGGCGGCTTCTGGCACAGCTTGAGGAGGCCAATCAGGCAGGAAGGGAGCATGAGATTGTGTCCTGACGTGGCTCAACGATTCGTGCAGGCCTTTCCAGATGAAGCCGAGCTGGATGTGCCACTGGCGCGCTATTCCGGTGTGGGGATCGGCGGGCCAGCGGACGTGCTGCTGACGGTCCGCGATCAAGAGACCCTCCTGCGCGCGGTGCAGATGGCGGAGGCGATGGGGATACCCTGGCGGGTGTATGGGGGGCTCACCAATGTGCTCCTTCCAGATGAAGGGGTGCGCGGACTGGTGATCTTGAATCGAGTGGACGAGGCACTCTTTGGTGATGAATACCGCCTGATCGTTGCTGGTGGGACCAGTGTTGTGAAGGTGGCACGGATGGCTGTGGCCCGTGGGTGGGGTGGCCTCACGTGGGCGGTGGGGCTGCCTGGGACGTTTGGCGGGGCGATCATCAACAACGCGGGCGCGTTCGGAGGTGACATCAGTCGGCTGTTGCAGTGGGCTGAGGTGCTGGGTCCCGGGGGGAAGGTACAACGGGTGGATGCGCCGTGGTTCCAATTCGGGTATCGTACCAGCAGGCTCAAGGGGCATGGGGAACCATGGGTGGTGCTGCGGGCCGAGCTTCAGCTTCGTGCGGCACATCCTGGTCATTTGCGGCGAAAGGCGCAGGAGTACGCGGACCGTCGCAAGCGAGCCCAACCGGCCGGTAAGACGTTGGGATCGACCTTCAAGAACCCTCCCGGGGATTATGCGGGACGTCTTATCGAGGCCGCCGGGCTGAAAGGACAGCGGCGGGGTGATGTGGTGGTTTCGACGCAGCATGCGAACTTTTTCATCAACGAGGGCGCGGGGACTGCCGAGGATTTTTGCGCTCTGGTGAGACTGGTGCGCGCGCGAGTGTTTGAGGTGTTCGGAATCTGGCTTGAGCCAGAGGTAGAGATCCTCACGGAGTCGGGCCTGGTGAATCACCTCGATGCCTCCAGGCGGGCCCAGGGTACGTGAGACTGTGCTGGCAAGACGGGGCGCGTCTGGCGATGGATATCAGGGATAGGTAGAGACAATGACGATGACGAAGTTGCGAGTAGCTGTGATCTTTGGGGGGCGATCAGGAGAGCATGAGGTGAGCCTTGCCTCTGCCCGTTCCGTGATGGCAGCCATGGATCGGGAGAAGTATGAGGTCATTCCGGTTGGTATCACCCGCCAGGGGAGTTGGATCGTGGGGCAGGACCCGCTATCGGCACTGCTGCGCGAGGATCTCACGGATACGCGTTTCGCGACCATTCTGGCCGACCCTCAGCGGCCTGGCCTGTGGGTCGATTCCGCTGAGGGATCCCGCTCGGGCGTGCGTCGCTATGTGCTCACGCAGCTTGCAGAGGTGGATGTCGTCTTTCCTGTGCTGCATGGGACGTTTGGTGAGGACGGAACGCTACAGGGCCTGCTGGAGTTGGCGGGTATTCCCTACGTGGGCGCCGGCGTGTTGTGTTCATCACTGGCTATGGACAAGATCGCGTTCAAGGACGTGGCTGTCACCCACGGGTTACGTGTGGCTGATTACCTCTGGTTGACACGTCGACAGTGGCGGAGCCAGTCTGAGGCATGGCTGGAGCAGGTCGAGGCCCGACTTGGGTATCCTGTCTTTGTGAAGCCGGCGAATCTTGGGTCCAGTGTGGGGATCAGCAAGTGCCAGTGCCGGGCAGAGCTTGAAGCTGGGATAACCGAGGCCGCACGGTATGATCGGCGCATCCTGGTCGAACGGGCTGTGCCCGATGCGCGGGAGATCGAGGTAAGCGTATTGGGGAACGAGGATGTCGAGGTCTCCATTCCCGGTGAGATCATCCCCAGCCGCGAGTTCTATGACTATGCAGCGAAATATCTCGATGAAGGTGACCGGGCGTCGCAGTTGCTCATTCCAGCCCCCCTGGAGCCTCAGGTCCGGGAGGAGGTGCAGACTCTGGCTGAGGAGGCCTATCGGGCCATCGATGGCGCAGGTATGGCCCGGGTGGACTTCTTGCTTTCGGCTAAGACGGGCGAACTCTTCATTAACGAGATCAACACGATCCCCGGGTTCACGTCTATCAGTATGTATCCTAAACTCTGGGAGGCCTCGGGACTGGCCTATCCCGAGCTGATTGATCGGCTGATCGCGCTGGCTCTGGAACGATTCGCGGAGAACGCGTCATCCGAGCGCATTTTCAGGCCCCAAGGTATGTAGTGGGCGAGTGATTGGGAACGCTTGGTGAGTGGAGGAGGAGGCAAAATGAAGCGGCGACGTTACTACCGGACGACGGCACTTCTTGGACCGCGCTATCGTGTTGTCTCTCACACTGCGCGCCGCCGTATCAGGATCCGCTGGCCCGCTGTGGTGATCACAGTGTGTATGATAGCGCTGGCCGGGTGGGTGGGCTTCGGCAATGCCTGGTATCTGGACTGGGAGGACGCGACAGTTGTAGGGACAGCCTCGCAGAATCTGGCATTCAAGATCAAGGAGGCCTCTGACCTGATGGGGAGGCATCGGAGCGGGTTGAAGCCAGCGAAAGCGGAGGAGGCGATCCTCAAGAAGTTCCCCCAGCTTTCCAGTGTACATGTGCGCTGTGCCATATTCCCGACCCGGTGCGAGATCGAAGTGACTGAGCGTGACCCCATCCTGGTGTGGGCTGCGCCTGAGCAGACCTATTGGGTGGATCGCGAGGGAATCTTCTTCCCCGCTGCCGGAGAGCGTCAGGACCTCCCTGTGGTCTCTGGCCCTTTGCCTGTCGATGTCCCCGCGGAGGCTACCTCTGGGGAGACGGGCTATGTGGTCGAGATCTTCCAGAGTATCGCGACCCTCTCCTCCCTGGGGATCTCTGCAGAGGCTCTGTCGTATGATGAACGCTATGGCCTGATCTGGACGGATCCCGAGGGATGTCGTGTGGCCTTTGGTGTGGGTGGTGACATGAAGGTGCGGTGGGATCTCTACCGGGATCTGGTAAGGGATCTGGCCGCGCGGGGGGTGCACCCAAGGGTGATCGATGTCCGCTCGGCCCAGGCGATCACCTACGCAGTTGAACCGTTATGGTAGGGGGTACGGCATGGCCAAAGTTGGAATCGATATCGGTTCTCATCGTGTGCTTGCAGTTGTGGGGGACGTTGATGAACAGGGGCGCGTGCAGATCTTGGGGGTTGGCGAGGCTCCCGCCCGTGGCATCAAGAAAGCCGTGGTCATCAATGTGGCCCAAGCGACGGCCTCTATCGCGCAGGCAGTGGAGCAGGCCGAGCAGAGCAGCGGGTTTCAGATCGAGCGGTGCTATGTGGGGGTGAGCGGGGCGCATATCTCCTCCCGAAACAGCACCGGCGTGGTAGGCGTTTCGCGTCGGGATCGGGGCATTGTGTCTGACGACGTGGATCGTGTATTGGAGGCGGCCGGGGCGATCGTATTACCCGAAAATCAGGAACTCATTCACATTCTTCCGCGCACTTATACGGTCGATGGACAGGATGGCGTGCGCAATCCATTGGGTATGCACGGGTTCCGCCTGGAGGTGGAGGCCCACGTTGTCATGGGATCGAGCACTGCACTGGAGAACCTCCGAAAATGTGTGTCCGAGGCCGGGTTGCAGGCCACGGACCTCGTGTTGACCAGTTTGGCAGCCGGTGATGCGGTATTGACAGAGAGTGAGAAAGAGATGGGGGTCGTGCTGGTGGACATTGGGGAGGGAACCACTGATATCGCGATCTTCATCGACGGAACCGTCTGGCACACGAAATCGCTGCCGATGGGCGGAGAGTATATCACCAACGATGTGGCGATTGGTCTGCGTCTACCCTCGCAGGCAGCTGAGCGTATCAAGTTGAGCCATGGGCATGCCCTCTCTAACCAGGTTTCGGAGGACGAGCGGTTCACTGTGGCTCCCTATGGGGAGGGTAATCCTATTCCGGTCCCTCGCTGGAAACTGGCCGAGATCATTCAAGCGCGTTGTGAGGAGATCCTGGAGAGCGTCCAGCAAGAGATCAAGCGTTCGGGTTACGACGGACTGCTGCCGGCCGGGGTCGTGTTGTGTGGCGGGACGGCCAGACTCCCAGGGCTCCGCGAACTGGCGCGCTCGATCTTTGATCTGCCTGTTCAGATCGGGATCCCGCGCGAGATCACGGGGTTGACCGATAAGGTGAGTGGTCCAGATGGAGCAGTGGCGGTCGGGTTGATCCGGTGGACCCCCCTTTGGGAAGAGGGAGGTGGATGGCGGACTGTGCGGACGCCATGGGCCAAGCGGTTCTTTGGGTGGTTCCGCAACTTGTTGCCTGGATGAGTGCGATGATCTGGGGAAGTCGTGAAGCGACATCATCCGTGGGGTAGCGATATAGAGGAGGGGCCATATGCAGAGGCAGTGGTCGTCAGCGGGTCGAGACAGGAGACGACGGAATTCATCGGGTAAGCAGAGGACAGATTCTGAGATGCTAGGAGGTGCTGAGATGGCAGGATTGGCAGAGAACTTCGCGCAAATTCGTGTGATTGGTGTTGGAGGGGGCGGTAGTAACGCCGTCAACCGTATGATTCAGGAGGGACTTCAGGGCGTCGAGTTCATCGCGGTCAATACCGATGCCCAGGCCCTGATGCTCTCTCAGGCTCCGACCTGCCTGCGGATTGGCGATACCGTCACCCGCGGACTGGGCGCTGGTGGAGATCCAGAGCAGGGCCGCAAAGCCGCCGAGGAGTCCCAGGACGAGATCCGCGAGGTGCTCCAGGGCTCCGACATGGTTTTCATCACTGCCGGGATGGGCGGGGGCACTGGCACGGGTGCAGCTCCTATCATTGGTCAGATTGCCAAGGAGGAGGTCAAAGCCCTGACCATCGGCGTAGTCACCCGTCCCTTCACCTTCGAGGGAGCCAAGCGCTCACGGGTGGCGGCTGAGGGCATTGAGGCGCTCAAACAGGTGGTGGATACGCTCATCGTGATCCCCAACGATCGCTTGCTGGAGATCACTGAGAAGCGTGTGAGCCTGACCGATGCTTTCACCCTGGCGGATGACGTGCTGCGTCAGGGTATCCAGGGGATCACGCAGGTCATCACTATCCCAGGCCTTATCAACCTTGACTTCGCTGACGTCAGGTCAATCATGTTGGGCGGCGGTGCGGCGCTTATGGCGGTTGGGCGTGCCTCGGGCGAGAACCGCGCGGTGGAGGCTGTCCAACAGGCCGTGTCCAGCCGGCTGCTGGATATTACGATCGATGGTGCCCGTGGCATTCTGCTGAATATCACCGGTGGCCCATCCATGGGACTGCACGAGGTCAATGAGGCCGCAACCATGATTCGGGAGACCGCACACCCGGATGTGAACCTCATCTTCGGTGCTGTCATTGACGAGTCAATGGGGGATGAAATCAGCATTACCGTGATCGCCACCGGCTTCGCCAATGACGGAGAGTCTGAGGCATCTCGCGCACCCGCCAGCACGGCTGCCCCTCGGCGTGCAGAACGGACAGATGTTTATAGCAGCCAGACGATCGACCGCGATAACATCGAGATCCCAGCCTTCCTGCGACGCCGTTGACGTCACCGGGGCCAACGCACGACGATCGTGAGTGACTCTTTGGGAGTGAGGACGAGAGGCGGCGAGAGCCGTGAATCTCTTGTCCTGGGGCGGTATTGCGGCACGTGAGATAGCGAACAGGCGGAAACGATGGCAGAGATGGGTGCCCTCGCAGCTACCCTGTGGTTGGCTGTGGGCTACCTCGCGCTGGGGATTGCAGGGCATGTGCCGCGGCGGCGCCCATTACCGGCGTTGCACGGGCATTCTGGTGCTTTATGCATCCCCGTGTCCTGGGGTGCCGGGCATAGGGTGTCGTGCCCTGCGTATGCGATTGGGCAAGGCGATGGTATAGCATTGGAGTTCCGGGCAGGCGCAGACGATCTGATGACGGGGCTGTCCCCTGCGTAGGATGACATCTTGGCGCTGATTGCCATCGTTGGTGTGGCGGCTGTGCTCAACTATCTCCTGGAGCTGGCCTCACTGGCTCTTGTGTGTCTGGCCGTCGCTGGCCACGGCAAGGTGACAGGGGGAGAGTAAGCTGATGTCTTGTTGAACGCTGACGGGTTATCTTCTGGCATCTCAATGGAAGCCGCCTCACCAGTGGGGCGGCTTCTGCTTCACCCACAAAGTGGGTGCTCAGGGCCACGATGGTCGCACGCTGTGCTATAATTCAAGGAGCCGTTTGGGGAAGGTGTCGTGATCGAGACAGTCGGGCTGACAAAGCGATTTGGGTCTCTGGAGGCCGTCAAGGGCATGACTCTGCGTGTGGAACGCGGGGAGGTCCTGGCCTTGCTTGGACCCAACGGTGCTGGCAAGACGACAACCGTGCGTATGCTCAGCGCGATCCTGCGCCCAACGGAGGGCAAAGCCTGGGTGGCGGGCTACGAGGTGACCGAGGACAGTCGTGCGGTCCGTCAGCGGGTGGGTGTGCTGACTGAGGCACCAGGTCTCTACACACGGATGACTGGCCTTGAGTACCTGAAGTTCTTCGGTTCCATGTGGTCCCTCGACCCCGCGATATTGACGGCCCGTATCGCTGAGCTTGCCGACGCCTTTGAGATGTCCGACGCGCTCAATCGCCGCCTGGGGACCTATTCCAAGGGGATGCGGCAGAAGATCGCCCTGATGCGGGCCATGGTGCATGATCCCCCTGTACTGTTGCTGGACGAGCCCACCTCGGCACTCGATCCCCAGAATGCCCGCCTGGTGCGCGATGCCATTCTCCGCCTGCGCTCAGAGTCAACCCGGGCGATTGTGGTGTGTACCCACAACCTGGCCGAGGCCGAGGAGTTGTGTGACCGTCTGGCCGTGATCCGTCGGGGGAGGCTCGTGGCGTTGGGAACTCCGACGGAGCTCAAGGCACAGGTCTTGGGCCCCCCACTGATGGAGATACGCTACGCGGGAACTCCCCAAGATGGCTTGCGCGGCTTTGTGGGGCGTTTCGCTGAGGTGGTCGCCGCAGGGCAGGGATGGGTGCGCTACCGCACCGACGACCCCGAACACTCGAACCCGGCCCTGCTGAAGGCGCTGGTGAGCGAGGGGGTGTTGGTACACACGCTGAGCGAGGTGCCTCAAACGCTGGAGGCGGCTTACCTCAAGCTGATGCAGGATGGCGCAGATGCCGCTTGATCTTGGGCTGAGGAATCGCACGGCACAGGGCCTGCGAAATCTGTGGAAGGCACTGCTTCCTGTATTCCGCGTCACGCGACGCGAGGTCCAGGACAGCCTCAGGGATTGGCGTATCGTCGTGCCCATTGTGATCCTGGTGCTGGGGTTCCCCGTGTTGGCTGACTTCGTCGCCCAGCGTGGGCTTCGTTTTGTGAGCCAGTACGGTGCCAATCTGGTGGCTGAGCGGCTATTTCCTTTCCTGATCCTGGTGGTGGGTTTTTTCCCCAGCACCTTTGCCCTGGTGATCGCTTTGGAGTCGTTCGTGGGCGAGAAGGAGCGGCGTAGCCTCGAGCCCCTCCTCACTACGCCCCTGAGTGATGTACAGCTCTATCTGGGAAAGCTGCTGGCTTCCACCCTGGTACCGGTTGGGGCCAGCTATCTGGGTATCATTGCCAGTGTTGTGTTGTTGGGAGTCACCGTCGGATGGTGGCCTGGGTTTTCCATGCTGCTATTGGCGTTTGCGCTCTCCGCTGTTCAGGCATTGGTGATGGTCGCCGCCGCGGTCATCGTCAGCAGCCAGTCGACCAGTGTGCGGGCGGCCAACCTGCTGGCCAGCTTCATCATCGTGCCTATGGCTCTGCTGTTGCAGGTGGACGCAGGTCTCCTGCTCTACGGTGATGAGAGGGGGCTCTGGTTCGTGACGCTCGCCCTTTTCGTCGTGAGTGTGTTGTTAGTCCGGTTGGGGACCCGTCTCTTCAGCCGTGAGCGGCTGTTGGGTGAGGACCTGGATGAACTGGACCTGCTGAGCGGGATACGGTTGCTGTGGCAGGCCGCCCTGCCAGAGGCGGGTGTGCTTCATGTCTACCAGCGGGACCTGCCCCGGCTTCTCAAGAACCTGCGTTGCGAGCTGCTTCTTACGGGGATCGTGTTGATCGGCGGCAGCTTGTCGGTCGGGGGCTGGCTGTCGGCCCGCTTCCCGCTTCCAGAGGCTGCCCTGCAGATGGATACATCGCTGGATCTGAAGACCCTGCACACGCAGGTCTCGCAGGTGGGATTGCTTCCGGCGCTGACGCCTTCGGCCATCCTGTGGCACAACGTCAAGAGCCTGGGCGTGACCCCCTTGTTGGGACTTCTCTCCCTGGGCACTTTGGCGCAGCTTCTGCTGTTGGTGCCGGGGACTCTTATTGCCTATCTGGGTTTCCAGATGGCCCGCGTGATCTCCCAACCGTGGATGCTGCTGGTCATCACGGTGCTCCCACATGGTCTCTTCGAGCTTCCCGCAGCGGTGCTGGCCACCGCCCAGGCCACGCGGGTGGGCACCATTCTGCTTCGCTCTCCGGAGGAGGGAGGCGGCGTCCTGGGCATCGCCCGCGAGCTGGGTCACTTTGTGAAGTTCTTCGTCATCGTGGTGTTGCCCCTGCTGACGATTGCGGCTCTCATCGAGGCATCCGTGACCCCGCGGCTGCTGATCTGGTGGCTGAACCGCGGTGGGTAGCCAGGGCTGGTCACTGTGGCCAGGCCTCGAGGCCATAGGCCAGAGCTGTTGCGGTAGCTCTGCACTATGACCTCCGTGGTACGCGGCAACACGGGCCTGACAGGAACCGGGCGAGGCTGGAGATCCCCTGCCTCTCCCCAGGGGACCGTTACGGTGAGGATGGCATGCACCACCCTGCTACGACTGCAGTACTGCCAGGATCTGCTCCAGTGCGAAATCGACCTCCTGGCGCTGGATGATGAGGGGTGGGGCAAAGCGGATCACCGTGTCGTGGGTGTCCTTGGCCAGCACGCCGCGCTGGCGGAGTTGCTCCACATAGCGCCGCGCTGGCCCGGCGCTGGGCTTCAACTCCACGCCGATCAGAAGACCCTTGCCACGGATTTCCTTGACCCTGGAGCTATGGGCGTGCTCCAGGCGCGTCTTGAAGTAGTGTCCCATGTCCTGGGCTCGCTGCGGGAGGTCCTCTTCCACGATGACCTTCAGGGCCTCGCGGGCCACGGCGCAGGCCAGGGGATTGCC
>CAYLRT010000003.1:0-1879 GCA_964385885.1 uncultured Anaerolineales bacterium
GTGCCCTCAGGGACAAACTCGCCAGATAGGTTGGTCTCCAGCAGCGCCAGGTTGCTCTCCCATTGTGCCCGTGGCTCTGGTTGCGGCGGAGGCTCGTCCTGGCAGAAGACTGGCCAGGGGGGATTGGCTGGAATCGTCATATCCGACCTCTCGCTGACCCTCTCCGCAACTGGGCTGAGGGCGTCGGTCGAGACCTGGGGGCCCAGGATATAACACGTTGGCGACGCTGGAATCAGGAAGCCTCGATCTACAGGCACAATGCGCACTCGTGGACTCGCGGTGTAGCCACGGATCCAGTCAAAGGGCGACATCTCGCCCATATAGTGGGCCAGGATTACGACCTGTCCGTCTGGATTCTCGGCCAGGTAATGCTGAGTGGTCACTGCGGTTTGGTCCATGAGCCAACCGCGGGTCGGGCGCTGTAACTCGCCCTGTGCTTCCAGTTGGATGCGGACAAGCCACAGGTGGGACCACCAGAGGGCCACCAAGATAAGCAAACCTAGGGGAAGAGCTACCGATATTCTGCGTAGCCAGCCGCCTCTGCTGTCATTGATTCGCGCCAGTTGTGCGATTGCGACGCCTATCAGTACGTACGGCGCAGGGAAGATCGGCAGGAGGTAGAAATGCTGAAGGTGGACGCCGGATCTAAGGAACAAGATTGGGATTGCGAGCGACCATCCCAGGATGAGCACGAGAGAGACATGGCGGCGATGCCGCCTCAGAACTGCTATCGAGCCCCAGATGACGGCTGCTCCCCATGTCCACAGTATCAGGTGGGAGGCCGCTCTCCATTCGATGATGGCGCGGTCCCATTGATCTCCATGCGCGTTGGCAACGACGAGTGCCCCTGTCACCAGTTCGCGCGCCAGCCGAAAACTGGCTGTGTTGAATGCTGACGCTTGAGCGCCCGCGTGAAGCATGATGGTCAGGTCATTGAAACCCGTCATGGTCAAGTAGGCTATGTAGGGCAAGGCGGTTAGAAGGCTGAGCAGGGCCCCTATGAGCACGGGGCGCCATTCCTTCTGCCGGAGTCCAACGAAGGCGACGAGGAACCACAAGAAGATGCTCACGGGCGCTGCTGCGAGATGTGCCATACCCAACATTGTCATAGCCAGCAGCGACAGAGGGATGAGCCAGGGCCTGCGCCGTCCTGGAGTAGATAATGCCAGCAGGGCGCAGAACGCATATGTGGCAAGTGTGGGCAGCAAGCTTTGATACCAGATGGTCCGTACGTAGAGGATAACCCATGGGGAGGTCGCGTACAGCAGGGCGGAGACCAAGGCTGCGCGCCGCCCGAACGCGCGGCGTACAGCTCGGAACAGAAGGGCGACAGCCAGCAGGTCCAATGCTGAGAAGAACCATTGGACGGCGATGATACGGCGTACAAACAGCAGAGGAAAGGCCGCCAACAGCGGCACGAGTGGCGTCTGCATGACGCCCACTGAGGACTTCATGCCTGTGAGTGGAAAGTATCCACCATGCGTGACCTGAAATGCGACATCCAGGATGGCTGATTGGTCCGGAGTGATCAGGGTTTCGTCAAACGCGGCGAGCCTGAGCCAGGCAGCCAACAGGAGTACTACGCTGACAGCCCACAGCCCAAGCTCGGTGTGTCTTTCTTGGCTCTTTCTTGAATCCGTAGGCCTACGGCTTTTGCCTGTCATGGGAGCACCTCGAGCCAGAACAGGATCACTTCGTCATTGACCAGGTGCTCACCAGATCTGTCTGTCGCCGTAAGACGCTCTCCGCTCTGCGGGTCATAGACCCCAGTGTAGAGCGGGTAAGATCCTGGAGGCGTGTTCGGCGGAATATCAATCTGGTAGGTCTCCGCCACGACCTCGCCTTTCAACCAGTGATTCGTGGTGTAGATTCCGGCCTG
>CAYLRT010000003.1:1979-12271 GCA_964385885.1 uncultured Anaerolineales bacterium
TCTCCGCCACGACCTCGCCTTTCAACCAGTGATTCGTGGTGTAGATTCCGGCCTGAGGCCAGGAATCACCCTGCCAGACCAACTCGCCCTGAGATGACCTGAGGTGGTTGAAAACCGCGTAGACGCGGTCAGGCCGTTGCAGGGCCTCCCAGTAGACGGTCAACTGTACCTGGTCTCCAGGATAGACCTCCTTTCGCTCGAGTTGGTATCCCCTGAGCCGCAGGATACCACCGAAATTCACCGAGGCGTGGGTGATGAACAGTGGTGGATGATAGATCCGACGTCGCGCCTCTACCTGGAGTGTAAAGAGATCATGCCACGGGTTGGGAGGCACTTCACCCCTTCCGGGATCTGGAATGGCTCTGGCCTGCACAATGTACGGGCCCGGGGCGATCGTGTCGGGGAGCTGGAAGAAGACCATCTGACGGACCGTGTCTCCTGGCCTCCAATCCTCGACTGGGTAGAATGAAGGTGCCAGGGGAAAAGCGCCACAATGGACCGCCCCTTGTGTGCGGCTCAACAGCCGTACTTCTAGGGCGGTGACCTCGGGGGGCGACAAGGCATACCACCAGGCACTAAACCCCGCGATGTAGCCCTGGGTAAAGCGCGTTGCCATGGGGTCAAGGCCCACCAGCGCAAGCCGGTCGGTGAAGAGCGCTGTGACCTGGTTGTGGTTAGGGAGGGCACCCAGGAGCCGGGAGTCGGGTCGTTCCGGCGTCACAGTGATACGGTCGAGCGGGATCCATCCCTGGGGGGCTACGGCAGGGTCCAGGACGATGCCCTCTCCCTCGACGTGTAACCCCAGCGTGTATTGGCCTGGCGGTGTGCCAGGAAGCAGCCACATGCCCCGGTTTTCAGACCACACGGGAGGCAATTTGAGGTCCGGACGGTGGTGTGCCGGACCCATGTTGAACATAGTGTCCTGCCAGACTTGACTTACATTGTCGAGCAAAGCGAGTGTCACACCGACATGGGTGTCCAAGCTTTCCCCTTCAAAGACGAGACGAACGCGGACAATGTCTCCCAGATCGGCTCGGCCGCGGTCGACGGACGCTTCCACCAACCGGATCTGTTCTCCTAGACTCAGATCCTGGGCCACAACCCTCATAGCTCCTGTTGTCACACGGGTGCATAGGTATAGATCGCGGTATTCAAAGACGCAGTGGGCATTCTCGGCCAGCCATCGGCTCACGCTGTATTCAGGATCCGCCCAATGGATCGCGCCGTATGAGACCCAGACGCGGGAGTGCTGAGCGAAAATGGCCCGCAGCAATGGGATGTCCTCCTCAGCCTGGAACCCCGGTGGCGCTGACCTGGGTACGCGGTACACGAAAACGCCATCCGGCGGTCTGTAGTAAGTGAGCAGTAGACTGGGCCAGGGCCCATTCATGATCAGGGCGTCACCGCGTTGGGCGGCCGCGTGTAGCAACGCCATTCGCTGGGAGAAGGTAGTATCTGGTTCCTGGAAGTGGACCGGAATCCGCTGTGTGGTCCACCCGAAGACGAGCAGGACAGTGATGAGCTGGGCCGTACGGCGGCGCAGAGAAACTGCCAGGGTGGCCAGTCCCAGCATCAGGGCAGGGAAGATGGGGGTGAGATAGCGCGAGGCCATGGCCTCTGGGATCAACAGTACGATACCCAGCGGAATGACGGTCCAGGAGATGCCCAGTGCGCCCGCCAGAGGATCACGATACCACGCCAATATCCATCCCAGGGCCGTCAGCAGGCAAGCGATCAGCACCCAGGGGGCGAGTTCCGGTCGGTATCCCCACAGGTAGAGGTCGCCCAGGGCAGCCTTCAGGTCGGTAATCCTGGATCCCTGGGCCGGGAAGCGGCTCATCACATCTAGCACCATCGCCCTCACACCCGGTGAGAGGAGGACAAACAGACCGAAAACCACCGTGATTCCTGCCAAGGTTGCTGTCCAGCGCCATCGTGCAGTGCGTGTTCTCTTTGGCAGCAGTATCAGTAGAGATCCCTCAGCAACCCAGAGCAAGGCCAGGTAGTAGTGAGTGAGGGGCCCGAACAGGTTGACTCCGAGCAGCACCAACCATCGCCGTAGACTGGGTTTCCGCAGGTAGCGCCACCAACTGTCCATGGTCATGATCGCCAGCAGCATGACCAACGCATACATGCGGCCGTTACGCCCCACCCAAACACTGAATGGTGCTACTGTGAGCAGAGTGGCAAACCACATGCCCCCGCTGGTGCCGAGAAGACGCCTGGCAAATCGAAATCCCCAGGCGATGGCCAGAAGGGATACGAGCACAGACGGATATCTGACGGTGAACTCCTCTGTCCCGGCGGTTCTGAGCCATGGGGCCATCAGCATATAGTAGACGGGGGGGTGCTCACGTGCGGCATGGGTTACGTAGCGGATTACGTTGGGGATGGTGCGATGGGCTACATAGACGGTGGCCACCTCATCGAAGGTCAGGTCGGCCCTCCCAAGGTGCCACACGCGGAGCCCATAGGCGATGAGCAGCAGCGTCACAAGGGCCAATCCCACGTGCAGGGGCGAACTTTCCCCCTGCCGGCCTCGCCGTGGGCGTGTGCTCATCCGGGTTCTCCTCCTTGCCCCTTCAACGGGCTTCTGAAGGCACGGAGCCCCAGCGATAGGGCAACGCCCAATGCCACCACCATGATCCCTATACCCGCGATGAAAGCGGCGGGCCGATACGTGAACTCCACGATGTGGTGCCCTGCCGGCACAATGATCCCCCGAAAAATGCCGTCAGCCGCCCAGATCGGGGTATGCCTGCCATCGACATGCCCGACCCAACCCGGATACCGAAGATCACTCAGGACCAGCAGGGCCGGGGCGGTAGTGTTCACTCTGAAAGAGGCCCGGTTGGGGCCATACGCCACCACTTCCAACGTCCCTGAGCCTGTATGATTGAGGCTCGGGCCGTTGATTAGAATTGCTACAACTTCAGGTTGGAAATCTGGCGCATAGACATGCGCCAGAGCCTCCTCCATTGAGGTTACGCTGACCGTCTGATACACCAGCCACACTCGGGGCAGGGCACGGGTGTTGAGATGGATATCGACCAAGCTATCCTCGGTGAATACTGGCCAAATGCCCTTCCCGCCTGGCTGTGCTCCCTTAGGCACGATGATGTATTTCGCTCCTAGGAGATGGTAGGCCGGCATTCCCTTGTGTGGAATGCCCCAATAGAACTGTCCGGCTACAGCGATCTCAAGGGGGTCTCCGATGCCCTGAGGGACGTCGAACCCCGCAGTCATCAGCGCAGCGGGGGACCATAACCCCCGGGCCTCGCCATCTACGTCGACTCGGAACCATCCACTGTCGTGCTGCAGGTAGCTCAACGCTTCGGAATGGGGTGTTTCGAGCGTTGCAGGAGCTTTCTCCAGGTCTGCCATGGCGCTGGTGAAGAGGGACTCGGCCAGGCAGAGGAGCAGGATGATGGCCCCGCCGATCCTGTAGGAAGGTGCAAACCAGGCGATGGTCATCGCCAGGGTGAGTGCCCCGCCTGCAAACCAAAGGCCGATGAGCGCCTGTCTCTGCATCTCGCCGGTAGGCGCGACCAGGGACCATGCTCTTGCCTGGCCTGCGATCCATATCGCCGCGGCAAACCCGGCCACAAGCCAGAGCCGGGGAGCGCGGCCGGAGAAGACAACCTGTGCCCCTTCTGCTGCGGCAATGGCGGCGGACAGCGAGAACACCCAAATGGCTCGCCCAGTCTTCCAGGTAGACTCAAACAGTGGGAGGTGCTTGAGTAGAGAGTAGATCGGCCCCTGGGTTCCGAGCGCAAACAGGATAGCGAGCACGGCCGTGGCTCCCCAAAAAGCCATCGCGCGACGTCTCCCACGGGCAAGGCCAAGGGCTGCCAGACTGAGCGCGACTATGCCAACATAACCGGTCTCCACGCGATCCCAGGGCCCCCAAAAGGTTTTCACGTTGCGGCCATGATAGAGAGGTGTGATCAGGTCACGCCACATGCCCCAATGCCATTCATACTCACCGGTGTCCGGAGGGAGAATGGACCGCACGGTGTGGGGCAAGCGCTCTATCGCCGGTAGCAGGACCGGTGCGGCAAGCGCAGCGCCCAGCAGCGCCACAAGGCCCAGATACAGATACTGATGTCCCACCGTGTGCTGACGGTGCCTCAGCCATGGCAGCGCGAGTCCGTATCCCACAGTCAGGCATGCAGCGTAAAGCGTGGCCTGCCCGTGTCCTCCGGCAACCAGGAGCGCTGTGAAAAGAGCGGCGGGTGGGATCCACCGTGCCTGGGTCGTTGCCTGATCCATTGTAAGGAGTAGCCATGGCACCCAAGCTATGACGTCGTTGAACTGAGGATGGCCAAGGTGACTGATAAAAGGGTCACTGAACATATAGATGGCAGCGCCTATGAGAGCAGAAGCACGTTGGTGGCCAAGGCCGTATATGAGGTAGAGATAAAGGCCGGTGCCGGCCAGCCACAGCGGACATGCTCCGCGCAACAGGACCAGCCACGATGGAATGGGATGCGTCAGGAAGAGAGCCCAATTGAGGGGGTTCAGCAGACCGAACTGGGGTTCACTGATAATGGGGTCACCCAGCATGATCCGCGTGCTCCAAAGCGGAAATACCCCACGACGTATCCAGTCAGAGATGTAGGACCACACGGGGTACAATTGTCCCCAGAGATCGCCCCCTCCTTTAGGGAAGCGGTAGCCGGCGCTCCAGACAGGCCAGAAAAAGAGAAAGGTTGCAGCCAAGAGGAACCCTACAGCAGCGATGTCCTGCACTCGTAGTTGTGGAAACGCCCGTTGCCGTAAGCCTTGGCGTGAAGCGTGGCGCTTGCTCATTCCGAGCGGACTCCTTGCCTCGGGTCGAGCAGAACGATCGATTGTGAGTCTTTCGGCCCAGCGCCATGCCGGTCGATGTGAAGCACGGGCACCACAACCGTATCCCCCATGTCCACGATCATTGACCGTGCCAGCCAGGGTGTTTTCTGATGACCGTCCTCAAGACCTGGGTAGTAAACAGTCATGTCTCACGATTCTACCATATTCATCCCACCCGTCACTGAAGAACACGGGAACCGTCCATCGTTGGGGCAGGAGGCCAGAAGAAGTCGCCACAATTCTCAAGATCCTACAAGCAGACTGCACTCACCTGCCGTATCATGTCTATATCAGCATCAGCTTTCTGATGTGCTAGCATCTTGCCCTGGACTGAATGCTACAACAGGATCTGTGGTTGACGCCTTTGCCCATCGTATGGAGGGGGAGAAGGGAAAAGAAAGCACTCCTCCTAAGGCTCGCTCACTCTCACGCTCGTCAGTTCGATCGCTTTGGTGGGCATGTCGCCTGCCTGTCGATAAACTGGCAAATGGACCAATGTGCCATCCTCGGCAACCGAATAGACGGCTACGCGCAGGTTGTAGAGCCCGGGAAGCGCATCTGCGTTTACTGTGAGGGTGCGTGTCTCGGTGAACTGAATCCCGGGCTTCCACGTCGACGTGGGCCTGCTTCCGTTGGCCGGCCATGCGTCAGACTGCGCGGCTTTGCGCCACTGGCTGTCTATGAGCTGAACGGAGACAGTATAGTCGGTATCCATCGGCGTGCTGCATGCCCATGCCAGTTCTACAGTGATCTGGCTGCCGGGTTGGACAACCACGCTGCTCACATTGTAGTCTCGCAGGACCATACCCTCCCCAAAACGAACGCCAAGCCCGGGATCCGTCTCGGGGCTGGGTGTGAGTCCAACTGAGCCAAAGCGTGCCATGTCCTCTACGATCTCCTGTAACGTTCCAGTGGGCGGTAAACGCCTCCCGCTGGCTGTCTCGTAGACGCCAAGCGCAAGTGTAAGTGTGTCTGGCGCAAGAGCAGTCGTCGGGATCTGAATTAGATGCTGCTCGTGCCAGCGGTGGCCAGGTGTCAGTTGTGTGGTCGGCAACAGGCCGTGTCCTGGGAAGGTGTCGCGTTGGGCGACGATACGGTCCCCGACCCCCAGGACGTGGATTGCCAAAGAGTGGTACGTAGTGGATGGCTGCTTGGCCTCAAAGATCAGGTCGATTTGGAGATAGTCCCCTGGATGCACTTGTTGAGGTGTTATGAGATATCCGTGAACCGATAGCAGGTCCCCGAAGGTGGCGTCCAGCGGCTCAAGCTTCGGCAGATTGGTGGATGCGGTCAGTGGGGTGGGAGAGGCATAGGCGGGCAGAATCCACAAAGGGAGTGCCAGGCTTGTGAGCACAAACAGACCGCAGCTCATGAGCAGCCCGGTGGTGCGAACTGCTCGGGAAAAGCGGCGTGGCCACCACGCTGTGACTCCCCAGATAAGGCCTGCGGACCATAGGGGGATTGCGGAGAAGATGAGGCGGCCCTGACTGGACCAGGTGACCGTGGCCCAGCGGACCCACGACACCAACACGGCAGTGGGCCATACACACGCAAGGGCTCTAGCGGTTGTCAGGTTGTCCCAGTTGAAAGGCCACAATCTCATTATGGCCCGCCAAGTAGGTTTGTCGTGTGGTTGGGGTTTCAATGACCAGCGGATGAAGCGCAAAACCAGCCCTGCCCCCGCAATGGTCGCGAGGATGTTGAGGACGCGGTAGACGACGTCTGGCATGGGCACGTTGAGCCCGCCGAAGTTGCCCCAATAGCCGGCGGCGAAGGCCTTCCGCTCAGCCCATAGCTGTCCCAGGCTCGCGGAGACGTCCCGTGTGCCCAGGACTGCGTAGAAGGCGTTGAGGCCGAGCCAGTCCCCGTAGAGTCGGTAGTTGCGCACAAACCACCAGCCAGAGATGAGGAGGGCGGGCAGAAGTACGGCTGCGACGGCCTGGGCTGCATAGATGGCGGCGCGGTGCCATGAAGTACGCCGCTGCAATTGGTAGGCATCCCAAAGGACTGTAGCCACAGCCAGGGGCACCAACGCGATCCCGCTGGCTTTGGTCAGGAGGGCGCATCCGAGCACGATACCCAGCGGCGCATAGAGCGACCATGGATGGCCTGTCCGAGGGCGGCCCGCACTCTTGATCAAACGTACCATGAGAAGCAGAGTCAGGGTCGAGAGCGGAATGATGAGATTGTCGTTATTCACAGAACTGTGGATGAAGAGGTGCATGGGAGTGAAGGCCTGGACGGCAGCTGCACTGTAGGCCAGCCACGGGTGGGTTGGGGAGAGCTCGTGCAACAGGCGCCATGTAAGCCAGACAGACCAAACGCCAAGCACGACAGACAGGAAACGGACGATATGCACTGCCAGGACCGTCCCCCGCCAGGGGAACCGCTCGCGTTCAGCATTGTGAATGACAAGGTTCACATTATCTCGGTCGGGTGTGGCTTCTCCCGCGCGGACATGGGGATTGGGCTGCCGGACTTCTGTCATGTCCGAGGTATCAACCCACCAGGTCAGCGCGGCACCCAAGGCATAGTAGAGAGGCGGTTGACTTCCCTCCTGGCGCCAGGGCCCGCTGCTCTGACCGGGTTCCAGTGGCTGGACGGGTAGTCTCCAGGTGCGGGCAATGATCTCTACCATGGGGTAATGCCACAGTTCGTCTGAGATTTCGAAAATCGGGATAGTGATGCTGTAGATAGCGGAGAGTATGCCAAACCCCAACATGAGCAGCCATACAGGGGTAGGGAAAGCCTTTGGGGCTGACCTCGGAGGCCCGCCATGCTCTTCAACAGTGTTTCTTGTCATCCAGGCCTCGCTTGGGGAAGTTCTCGAGCACATCGCGGTAGAAATGTGCCTTTTCCTGTGCAATTCGTGCCCACGTGAAACGCTCAGCAAGCGTTCGGGCACCTTTGCGCAGGCGCTCGCGCATGTCTGCGTCGGTGACCAGAGTGACTATCGCGTCTGCCAGTGCCTCTGGGGCCCGTGGGGGGACGAGCAGGACATTGTGTCCCGGTTCCAGCTCGGGGGCCGGAGGCGAGCCCTCAGTAGTCACGATGGCACAGCCGTGGGCAAGCGCGGCATGAAGTGTTCCATGCCGTAGATTGGCCCCCGAGGTGAACGGCAGAGCGCACACGTCGATACTGGCCAGAGCGGCGGACACTTCCTCCTGAGGGATGAAGCCGGTGAAAGCGACATGGGGTGTGAGTCCCAGTCGCTGGATGAGTCCGTCGATCTCGGCCGCGTATGCACGGTTGGTGGGGTCGCTCGACCCCGTGCGTCCCCCGATGAACAACAGCTTCGCAGGGAGGCCCCGCTCGATGAGCTGAGCCAGGCTGTGAAGGAGCGTACTCACGCCTTTGCTCCGGTTGAGGAATCCGAAGAAGCCGATCACCAGATCAGTCGGTTCATATCCCTGTCGGCTGCGCCAGCTTACCGGATCAAAACTCTCCGGGACCTGAGGGGCGATGTTGCTACCGATAGGGATCAACCGCAGATGGGGTCCGATCTTGGGCAAACGGGCCTGCAGCTTTTCCAGGTCTTTGTGATTGGTAACGATGCAACCGGCTGCTTGTTGGGCCAACTGGAGCACCGACCATTGCCGCAGCTGTCCCGCCTTGGGGAACCAGTAGGGAGGCAGCAGGTCATGGAATGTGACGACGGTGGGCTTTTGGGGCATGAGCCTGGGCAGGAAAGTGATGGCCCCTCGAAGATCGAAAGCCGCTGGTTCATACTGCAGGTCCACGATGTCGGGGCCAAGGTTTCTGATCCGTCGGACCAATCGCACGATGTCCCATGCGTGCCAGCTTTGCACGGTGTACTCGACCTGCGGCTCATGGGATGAGGGCCTGTGAGGCACGGGGTCACTCACCAGGCTGGTCAAGATGATCACCTGGTGACCCCGACGGACCAACGCCCTACCGAGCTCGCGTGTATAGGCGCCGACACCTCCCTTCAATGGAGGGTATTCGCCAGTTACCAATAGGATCCGCATGTTGATACCCTGTCAGTTCAGAATGTCCCGTAGACCCCACCATTTTACCCGAATATGGGAGATAGCACCTGGGGTGATCCGCCGAAGATGAAGGTCAGATATGACGAGTTTGTCCTTTTGTTTTACTGCGAGTCGACTATACTTGGGTCGATTGTGAGGTTCGGGCTGATGATGCGATCCGTCGCAGGCTATGACCAGCGTCAGTGGGCATGGCTAAGACGATAGGGCGCTGAGGTCAAGAGCGAAATCTTGGACTATGGAGGTATACAGTGAACAAGCGATCTATGATATGGGCTTTGATTGGGCTTCTGCTGATCACGGCGTTGGCGTGTAGCGCCTTCGAACGTACCAAGTCTCCGCAGGAGCCTGGCACGAGTAGTTCAACGTCCGGGCCCGTGGATTCTAGTTCCACATCAGGATTTGAGGTCAAAGTGGTCAACCGCAGCCCCGATGAGATCTGCTATGTTCTGATCTCCCCCAGTGAAGACGAGATGTGGGGCGACGACTGGCTGGGCGAGGAGGAAACGATTGAACCAGGGGACACTCGCACTTTTGAAGTACCAGCGGGAACTTATGACATCAAGGTCGAGACCTGTGGCGAGGCGACGATGGCCACGGCCTGGGAGGTCGATGATGATTTGTCGCTGATTGTGGGCGATCCGAAGGCCACTGTGAGACTTCTCGTTGTAAACAACTCTGATACCGAGATCTGTTACGTTTACATTTCGCCTTCCTCAGCGGAGGAGTGGGGCGATGACTGGATGGGGAGCATGGAGAGCCTACCGCCAGGTGCGTCACGTATGTTTTACGTACAGCCGGGCGTCTACGATGTGCAAGCCGCGGATTGTGATGACAATGGTCTCGCGGAGGAGTACGAGGTGGACTTGACGGATGATACTACCTGGACGATAGGGGATTAGCTAGCCTTCATAGCTCTTTGGGGGGCAGATGAAACCACAGATCCTGGCTTTGATCACAGCGATGGCCTGGGGGATCGGGGGCTTCTTCGAAAAGCGAGGGCTCCACATGGGGGGGCTCTCGCCTCAGGTGGGCATTACAATTCGGACAGCGGTTGCCTTCATAATTCTGGGGGCTGTGAGCTTTCCCCAATGGTCCTTGATCCCGCAAGCGGGGCCGAAAGCGCTTCTGCTGATGGTGTTGGGGGGCGGGGTCCTGGCGGGGTCGGTCGGCATGTTGTCATTCTATGCCGCGCTCCGCGGGGCCAGTTCGCTGGCTCAGGTTATGCCGATCGCTTTCACGTCACCGCTGTTCAGTGCGTTGGTTGGCCTGCTGTTTGGGACTGAGAAACTCACATGGCAGACTGGGCTGGGCATGGCTCTGACGATTGCAGGCATCGTTTTGTTGACCGTGGGAGGCGATCACTGATTGGAATGGAAGTCTGATCGGTAATAGGGAGCGTTGCTTTCAGCTCGTCGCGCTGCGTGTCCATGT
>CAYLRT010000003.1:12371-34745 GCA_964385885.1 uncultured Anaerolineales bacterium
GTCTGATCGGTAATAGGGAGCGTTGCTTTCAGCTCGTCGCGCTGCGTGTCCATGTGAGGAGGTTGAGTGTATGTCTGTCGTAGAGGTGCGCCCAGGGATTTACTGGATCGGCGTAAACGATCGTACCACGGACTTGTTTGAGGGGCTCTGGCCGATCACGGATGAAGGGGTTTCGTACAATGCCTATGTGGTAAAGGGCGAGAAGAATGCCCTCATCGATCTGGCGAGGGATATCAAGAGTGATGCGCTGATCGCCCAGATCTCCCGTGTGGTGGACCCTGCAGCTTTGGATTACATCGTGATCAATCATATGGAGCCAGATCACACCGGCGTCATCCGGACGCTTCGTCGAATGGCACCAGAGGCGACGGTGTTGTGCACCCGTCAGGCTGTGCCCATGTTGAAGGCCTTCTATGGCGTTGAGGAACGGGTCAGGGTAGTGGAGGACGGCGAAATAGTCGATCTGGGGTTGCACAGCCTCCAGTTCTTCATGACCCCTATGGTCCACTGGCCCGAGACTATGATGACCTTCGAGATGTCTCAGCGTGTGCTGTTCTCCTGTGATGCCTTCGGGAGCTACGGCGCCATGCGTGGGACCATCTTCGACGATACCTGCGTCGACCTGGAGTTCTACGAGCGACAGGCGCTTCGCTACTATGCCAACATCGTGGCGGTCTTTGCGCGGCCCGTCGTGCGAGCTATCGACAAACTCAAGGACGTCCCTGTGGAGGTTATCGCGCCTTCGCATGGCCTTGTGTGGCGCAAAGACCCTGGTCGGATCGTAGAGCTCTATCGCAAGTGGGCTCGGTACGCTTTGGACGGGCCAGAGATCGGGGTCACGTTGCTCTATGGCACCATGTATGGCAACACTGAGGAGATGGTGGATGCCGTGGCGGCCGGGATCGTTCGGGCTGGTGTTCCGCTGGATATCTATGATGTGCGGCACACACACACCAGCTATATCCTGGCCTCGCTGTATTCAAAGAAGGGTGTCGTGGTGGGGGCACCCACTTATGAGGGGCACCTCTTCCCACCGATGGCCTACGTCCTCGACATGGCGGGGCGCAAGCGCATTCGCGATCGTAAGCTTGCGTACTTCGGGAGTTTTGGATGGAGCGGAGGGGCCCGTCGGGAACTCGGCAAGCTGGCTGAGGGCCTGGGCTGGGATTTCACGGAGCATCTGGAGTTCCGTGGGGCTCCTGGACCCGAGATATTGAAGCAGGGAGAGGCGTTGGGTTATCAGTTGGCTATGAGCCTTAAGGCGTGAAGCTGGCACATGTTGGGGAAAAAGGAGGTCCTACCAGATGCATCGGTGGGACCTCCTCTCGTTTCCTTAAACTGGTCACGCTTTGATGCTGGCCATCAGTCGTATCGCTAGCGCGGCCTTGCTTCTCTATCAAGCCCCATCATGGTGGTGGGCTGGGTGTGCGAGCGGAGTGGTAAGAGTGTGTGTGCCAGTGCAATAAAGGGGACGAGGAGATTGTATGCTACGTCGGGCTTTCAGGTGCGGCATGGCCATGAGGGTGAGAATGAGAGGCGTGACGTGTGGATTCGCCCCGCAAGAGAGCTACCGCATGGGGGAGCACCTCAGCGATCACTGTCAAATTCTCGACCGCAGCCTTTGGGCTGCCTGGCAAATTGATGATCAGTGTCTGCCCACGGATCCCGCATACAGCTCTCGAAAGCATCGCGAAAGGCGTGATCTTGCGTGAGGCAGCGCGCATGGCCTCGGCCAGCCCTGGTGCCTCACGTTCTATGACGTCCCGGGTGGCCTCAGGGGTTACGTCGCGAGGCGTGAAGCCTGTGCCACCTGTGGTAAGGATGACATCGATGTCGTCAGCATCAGCCCATGCACGCAGCATGTCGGCGATAGCCTCACGGTCGTCTGGGACGACCTCGGTCTGCGTAATCTCACACGCTATGACTTCCCTGGCAGCATCCGCAACGGCGGGGCCGCTCAGGTCCTCATACACTCCTCTGGATGCGCGGTCGCTCACCGTCAAGACCGCGACCTTTAGCTTCTCAGAGCTCATGGAGCCTATTCCTCTCCGACCAGGACGGCCCACTTGCCATGGAGGCCCTCCTCTGTGACGCCGTAGTAGACGCGCAGTTTATCGCCATCTCGCTGGACCAAGTCCCAGCGTGTACCGTTGCGATAACCTCGTTGCCGCCAGACGCCAATATCCTCAAACCAGCGGACTTGGGACGGGTCCACGGGGTTGGTCTCTGCCTGTTCGATGGCATACCGCCAAAGGCGGCGCGCTGAACGACGCGTGACGTTGGTCACCAGGTTTCCGTTGCGCAGGTCCCGCATGGTGTAGTAGCGGGTGTTGTTGCGCTCTGAGACCTCCGCGATCTCCACCCCAGTACGAGGTGGGGTAATCTCGCTTTCACTGACTTCGGGCGAAGGCTGGACCCGAGCGGTGACTGGGGGTGAACCCGCATCAGGGTGGGCGACGGGGGGGGCTTTACCAGGGCTCAGGCTGCGTTTGGCAAGCTCGACGATCTCATCGCGCACAGCAAGGGTTGTTTCGGCCTCGCTGCGGATATAAATGCGACTCTCGTCCATTGCGTACGGTGGGTTGGGCCCACGAGGCACGATGATGCGCACGACTTTGATTCCCTGTGTCTCTTGAATATCAATGGTGACATCCAGACTCGGGGTAATGCGCTCCTCAATCTCTTGTTTGAAGAGATTGACGACACGCATGGGAGCAGCGCCGACACCTGTGGGCGGGCGCTTGGGATCGGCCGGCACGCCGATATAAAGGGTCCCTCCGTTGGTGTTCGCGAATGCACATACATCGGCAATGATGCGGTCGCGGTATCCGCCCCGCGTGCTGTATCGCTCATGGAAATCCTGTACGATGTTGGGCCCCTCTTCCCTGGCTGCCTGCACGTAGTCGACCGGGTTGGCCTGCGGGCGATAAGGGCGGGTGCGTGCGAAGTCCTCCCCCGTGAAGACCTCGTAGAGGGCGGCAAAGCTGCGTTCACGCAACAGGATCTCAGTCATGCGATCGCCAACGCCCAAGTTACGTGATCTCTCTGATTCTCGCACCAGCCGGTGAGCATCTGAGCCTTGGATGCAACGCATGCGGCGTGGATACTCGGGCTTCGATCCATCAAAGAAGTGCGCCGTAGTCTTACGCCCTTTCTTCTCCAGGTCGGTGACCTCCAGGGCATGTAAGTGTTCATCTTGGGTGAACGCGATTCTGGTCTGCCCACCAAACCGGAGGCCCTGCAAAGCCACGCCATTGGACGAATTGGCATGGGCAGCAATGACTATGCCCCCTGCCTCATCGATCATCCGGTAAGCTGTAAGGACATCTGTCGTTGCCCCCACATCCGTTGCGCCCTCGTCCAGTTTGTCTGGGGGTATGTTCATGCGCAACAGCAGAAACTCCAGGTCTCTGATGGGCGTCTGGGGCGCAAAAATCCCGAGAATGTGGAAGCCAAAAGTGGCTGTGAACTCGAACCCCTTCAAGACAAGGATACGATCAAGCAGCCGACGGTACTCCGACAGTCTGATTCTCTCTTCATCCGTCAAGCGGCCCAACTGTTCCAGGAGTTCTAACTTCTCGATCTCCTCCTCCATGCGGCGATAGCCGGTGAGGGTATTGTGGTCGGTGAATGCCAGGATGTCGACGCCCTTGCGTTCAGCTTGCTGGAGGATGTCGAGGTAGCTCACCCCCTCCTGCAGGTAGTCCGCGGAGGCTGGTGTGTGTATATGCAGGTCAGCGCGATACCAGTGTTCGGCTGACGTGTGCGATTGTCTTTTACGTCTTCTTCCCATGTATTGATCTAATCTCCTGATTCTGACGCTGCCGTGTCCGTATCTAGGTCAGGTGGGCACGGCTGTTGTCTCTGTGGTTCAGCAATTCTTCCATCCTCTCCAGCAACTTGGAGGGGCGAAAAGGCTTGAGGATGAATCCATCGGCTCCGGCTTCCAAGCAACGGGTTTCCTCATCCATGCCAGAGGTCACGAGGACAGGAATACCCCGAAGCATCTCATGCGCTTTCAGAGCAGCGAGCGGGTCCAGGGCATTGCCTCCAGCGAGGTGAAAGTCCATCAGGATGAGGTCTGGTTTCTCCCGCTCTGCCATCGGTATAATTTCTTCCGGACGTGAGACGGCGACGACCTCATCTCCTTCAAGGCTCATCAAGGTCTCGAGGAGGCGTTGCATGATTATGTCGTCGTCTGCTACTAGGATTTTGGTCACGTTGCTCTCTGTTCACCAGGCCGTTGGTTTGATCCACTCTTTGATCGTCTCCGAGAGCGGTCGTCTGCTGACAGAGCGACTCAAGCGCCGATGGATACCCAAATTGCTTATATTTACAAACATATTCTACCACACTTCTCATTATATACCACCGATCGACAGAAATTAGGGCGGTGGAAGGCAGCTTGGACTTCCCATCTCTCAACTCGGGATACGTCGTCGGTCATTGTCTCTGAGCACAATCTAAGGTAGAATGAGTTCGACCATAGTTCTCTGTTCTTAGTGTGTTCAGGTGCCAGGTCCAGGGGGGTGTCCATGCGTCGCCTTGCGGTTGTGACAGATAGCACTGCAAATCTGCCGCCGGAGGTCATTGAAGAGTATGGAATTCCCGTTATTCCACTCAGTATCCATTGGGGAGACGAGCAGTACATCGAGGGCGTTACTATTGACCCAGAGACTTTCTATCGCTGGTTGAGGGAACGTCCAGGGCTCCCAAAGACATCGCAGCCGTCTGTGGGTGCCTTCACCAAGTTCTTTCAGGAAGCGGCTGATACTGTTGGTGTTGATACTGTGTTGGGGGTCTTCATCTCAGGTAAGCTAAGTGGCACCATCTCCTCAGCGTATCAGGCGCGCGAGTCGCTGGCGTCGCTTAGACCGGATTTGCATATCGAGATCTGGGACTCGCGCTCCGTTTCTATGGGAACCGGGCTTCAAGTTTTGGTGGCGGCCCGTGCGGCACGTGAGGGCAAGACGTTGGAGGAGACACTGGCCCTGTTGAACCGTTGCCAGGAGAGTCTGCACACTATTTTCGCAGTGGATTCCTTGGAGAACCTGTATCGTGGCGGTCGGATCGGGGGGGCGGCGCGTCTTCTGGGGACGGCGCTCAATCTGAAGCCGGTGTTGGGCATCATCGACGGACGTGTTGAACCTCTGGAGAAGGTGCGCAGTCGGCGTCGGTCGTTGCGGCGCATCGTGGCGCTTGCCGAAGAGCGTTTAGAGGGAGAGCGGCCGACAGAACTTGGACTGATCTATACCCAACTCGATGACACCGTTGTCTGGTTCAAAGATCTGGTCGAGGACAGGCTGGCGCCAGGAAAGATCTACACCAGCCTGTTGACGCCGGTTGTGGGTACCCATGGCGGTCCCGGAACCATCGGGATTGCCTTCTATCATCTGTAAGAAGTGAACCCCGGAGGGGTGTGTCCCATGCGAATGGTGGAGATTATCGAGAAGAAACGGGATGGCAAACGGCTATCGCGTGGTGAAATTGAGTATTTTGTCCAGGGCTATACGGCTGGTGAGATCCCTGACTACCAGGTGGCAGCCTTGCTCATGGCCATTTTCTTCCAGGGGATGGAGGACGGAGAAGTGCGGAATCTGACGCTCACCATGGCACACTCTGGTGAACTGTTGGATCTGAGCGACGTCGCCAAGGTGGTGGTGGATAAGCACTCGACTGGTGGGGTGGGCGACAAGGTGAGCCTGGTGGCTGTGCCGGCCGTCGCCGCTGCTGGACTGCCTGTCGGCAAGATGTCGGGACGTGGTCTCGGTTTTTCTGGCGGAACGTTGGATAAGTTGGAGTCGATCCCTGGATTCCGGGTAGACCTGAGCGTGGAAGAGTTTAAACATCAGCTTAAGGAGATCGGCATTGTGCTTTCTGGTCAGTCGTTGAGCCTGGCGCCAGCCGATGGCAAGCTCTATGCGCTGCGCGATGTGACAGGCACGGTTCCTAGCCTTCCGTTGATTGTAAGTTCCATCATGAGTAAGAAGATCGCGGCGGGGGCTAACGCTATCGTTCTGGATGTCAAAGTCGGTTCGGGTGCTTTCATGAAGACATTGGAGCAAGCCAGGGCTCTTGCTGAGGCGATGGTGCGCATTGGACGTGAAGTGGGCCGACGTGTTGCGGCCCATCTGGCTGACATGAATCAACCTCTGGGACATGCGGTGGGCAACAGCCTGGAGGTTATTGAGGCCTTGGCGACGTTGCGAGGCCAGGGACCAGAGGATCTGTACCATCATGCCCTTCGGATTGCGGGCGATATGTTGCATCTGGGAGGCGTGTGTGAGGATCTAGAGGCGGGAGAAGCTCTGGCGGGTGAGATGATCTCGTCGGGTCGTGCGCTAAGCAAATTCCGACAGTTGATTGTGGCGCAAGGGGGAGATCCATCCTATGTCGACGATGTCTCCCTGTTTCCGCGCGCTCCCGTGATTGAGACCGTGGAAGCGGCAGGGGACGGCTATCTGGCCGCGGTTGCGGCGGATCAAGTAGGCATGACGGTTGTGATGCTTGGTGGTGGCCGCGAGAAAAAGGGAGACCCAATCGACCATCGAGTGGGTGTGGTGATGCACGCCAAAGTGGGAGATCGGATTGAGAAAGGGCAGCCCCTCTTCACCGTGCACGCCAGGTCTGGGGACGAGGCTGAACGGGCAGCCTCGCGGGTCAGCCATGCCCTCCGACTGTCGTCAGAGCCGGTTGAGCCGCTACCGCTGTTCTATGACCGGATCATCTGAAGGCATGCGATAGGCTGACAGAGTGTCCCTTGGCCGTAGTCGCCTGCCGTTGGTGAGGGTTGAAGGAAGTGCCGTGTTCCTTGGCGGCGTCTATCCTGTCGAGTCAGATTCGCTGCGCTACAGTGGACAGTTTGAAGTGGGGGAGAAGAACCGTAGCGTTGCATTGTCCTGCCACGGCCCTAATCTCCTCCAGAGAAGGCGTGGTCATCATGTCAGGAGAGTTGGGGCCTAACCCCTGCCCGAAGTTTTGCCATTGAGTGGACCGATGCTATAATCGTGCGGAGTGTTCACGGAGGAAACGGAAACAGCATGCAGACTTATCTGAACGTCGTGCAGATCATCTTGAGCGTTGCGCTCATCGCCTTGGTCCTGTTGGAAGTGCGTAGCAGTGGTCTAGGAGGCCCGTTTGGTGGAGCCCAATCCGGTTTGGTTCGTCGTCGACGAGGTCCCGAACTCCTAATCCTGCGACTGACGGTGATCACCTCGGTGTTGTTCTTTCTGACCGCTGTTGTCAATCTTCTTGTCTCAGGATAAGACGTTGACCTCAACGTCAGGCGAGCAGGAACGTCTGCTCCCTTTCTTTCTGGGCTGATTTAGCTCGGTGTAGAGTGCCCCTCTATGTTTCGGCGCATCGGCTGGCAGGTTCTACTGATCGGGATCGGTCTCTTGGTTGTGGCCTCTGTGCTGGCTTATGCGTCTTCGACCTATACCACAGAGTTTCGACCTGCTCACGGGGGAACTTATGTGGAGGCGGTCCAGGGGTATCCTCAACTGTTTAACCCTCTGTTGAGTTTCTATAACGACGCCGAGGCCGACGTTGTCTCTCTTGTGTTCAGTGGCCTGACAGACCTGGATATGCGGGGTGAGGTCGTGCCAGACCTGGCGACGGGATGGCAGGTGGATGAGCGAGGTATCACCTATACTTTCAAGCTCAATCGCGATGTGATGTGGCATGATGGTTATCCCTTTTCTGCAGATGACGTGATCTACACTGTAAAGCTTCTGCAAGACCCTGAGTTTCCAGGTCCTTCCGACATTGGCCGTCTGTGGCGGTCGGTCGAGGTCGATCGAGTTGATGACTACACTGTGCGTTTCGTGCTTCCTGAGCCCTATGCTCCTTTCCTCGATTACACCACTATAGGTATCCTGCCGGCGCATTTGCTTGAGGATGTCAGCGCTGCTGAACTGTCTCAGAGCGATTTCAGTAAGCGCCCGGTTGGTACCGGTGCTTTCCGACTGGCGGATGTCGAGAGGGTGTCGGGACATGTCGCATCGGTGACATTGCGGCGATTCCCGCGCTATTATGGGCCTGGTTCGTACCTGGATGGTGTCTCTTTCCGTTTCTTCCCTACGGCACGGGCGGCGCTGGAGGCCTACCGGGATGGTGAGGTGGAGGGCATTGCCCAAGTCCCTGTCGAGTTACTCCCTGAGGTGTTAGCGGAGCCTGATCTTCAGTTATATTCCGCACCGACAGCAGAGATGGTTATGCTTTACCTCAACGTTCTGGTCACGGATACGGTGCCGTTTGGGGATACGCGAGTGCGACAGGCCCTTATGTATGGCTTGGATCGGCAGGCTATGGTGGACGAGGTGCTGATGGGGCAGGCATTGCTGCCGGCGACCCCGCTAATTCCTGGTACTTGGGCCTACACCACGGAGGGAGTTCCCTCCTACGAATTTGATCAAGAGCGTGCGCTGGATCTCCTGGCTGAAGCCGGTTGGCAGAAATCGGACACCGGTATGCTGGTGGACGAAGATGGGCAACCGCTGGCTTTTTCTCTAATCGTGGCGGATGATCCCATAGACTATGCAGTAGCTCAGGATATTGCTGTGCAGTGGGGAACCCTTGGCCTATCGGTCACCGTTTCCTCGGTCCCGCCGCTGGCTTTGAGCGGGGTGTTGGATTCGCGCACCTATGAAGCTGGCCTTGCCCATCTGATCATCCCCGGTGATCCCGATATGTATCCTTTCTGGCATGAGACTCAAGCTTTGCCGGGCCAGGGACAAAACTACTCGGGCTTCCGTCATAGGCGTATCAGTGAGGTGTTGGAACAAGCTAGGATGGTCGTGGATCGAGAACAACGCCTGAGTCTATACAAGGAGTTCCAGCAGCTCTTCATGCAGGAGCTGCCCGCTATTCCACTGTATGTGCCGGTCTATACCTATGCGGTTGACCGACGGGTTAGTGGTGTGCAACTTGGCCCGCTAATGGAGCCTTCCGACCGGTTCGCAACGCTCCCCGATTGGTATGTGCTCCAGCGGAGGGTGGTGGGAAGTCGATTTGTGGAGACTGCCCCCTGACTCGTTGTCACCCATTGCATCGGGGGCTTGGCAATGGGATATACCAGGGCGAGCGCGACGATTAGCGAAATCTTGCACCCTGGTTTCTTTGTTGTATACTTAATTAAGTTTACTTCGAGCAGAATTCTGGAGGGACGAGGATGACAAAGAAGTGGGTTTTTCTAGCTCGTAACGGCAAGCAGGAATACGCAAAGATCCTGGGTCGCGAGCCTACATTGGATGAGATGAAGGCATTGTTCGGTGGCAAGGGCGCGGGCCTGATGGCCATGACAGAGGCAGGTGCTCCGGTTCCTCCTAGCTTCACGATCACCACTGAGGCCTGTGTGGAGTACATGCGGACGCGTGAGTTCCCGGAGGGGATGTGGGAACAGGCCCTGGAAGCACTGCGCGATATAGAGAAGCAGGCCGGTAAGAAGTTTGGTGATGCAGAGAACCCGTTGCTTGTCTCCGTCCGTTCTGGTGCCCGCCAATCAATGCCTGGTATGATGGACACGGTCCTCAACCTGGGCCTGAACGATGTCACACGGGCTGCGTTGGCAAAGTTGACCCAGAACGAGTGGTTCTCCTACGATGCCTATCGGCGCTTCATTACCATGTTCTCCGACATCGTGATGGGCTACAGTCGATCATACTTCGAGGAAAAGCTGGACGAGCTTAAGAAACGAGAGGGGGTCGAGACCGATCCCGAAGTAAGCGTTGAGGGGCTCAAATGGCTGGTGAACGAGTATAAGGCCATGTACAAGGCCCGCTTTGGAGAGGACTTCCCAAGCGACCCGTACAAACAGTTGGATCTGGCGATCCGCGCGGTCTTCGATTCCTGGAACGGTGAGCGCGCCATCGCCTATCGAGAGCACGAGGGCATCCCACACCACTGGGGGACGGCCGTCAACATCTGCACCATGGTCTTCGGAAACATGGGGAATGACTCCGCGACGGGTGTGGCCTTCAGCCGCGATCCAAGCACGGGGGCCCATGAGTATCTTTACGGAGAGTTCCTGGTCAACGCGCAGGGTGAGGACGTGGTCGCCGGCATCCGTACCCCTCAGCAGATCAGCCTGAAGGGCTCGCGGGAGTGGGCTAAGCGCCAGGGCATCTCGGAGGAAGAGCGCCGCGAGAAGTACCCCAGCCTGGAGGAGCTGATGCCTGAAGTCTATAAGGAGTTCCTGGGCATCGTCGACATGCTGGAGCGCTATTATCGGGATATGCAGGATATGGAGTTTACCATCGAGCGCGGTAAGCTGTGGATGCTCCAGACCCGGAACGGAAAGCGCACGGCGGCGGCTGCGGTGAAGATTGCGGTCGATATGGCGAAAGAGGGGATCATCACGAAGGAAGAGGCGATCATGCGTATTGAGCCTGAGTACGTGGATCAACTGTTACGCCCGACCTTCGACCCCAATGCTGAGAAACATCTCATTGCCCAGGGCCTCAACGCTTCGCCAGGTGCCGCTGTGGGCAAAGCCGCATTCACCGCTGAACGAGCCAAAGAGTGGGCTGCCCAAGGGGAGGATGTGATCCTGGTACGTCCGGAGACCAACCCAGATGATGTGCCAGGTATGCTGGTCTCCAAGGGCGTCCTTACCCAGAAAGGCGGCGCCACCTCTCACGCCGCGGTAGTGGCCCGTGGCAACAACTTGCCGTGTGTGGCAGGGTGTGGTGAGATCTCGGTCGATACAAACCGTAGGATGTTCACAGCTCCTGATGGCACGGTCATCAAAGAGGGGGACATCATCTCCATTGACGGTTTCACTGGTGAGGTCTATGCCGGTGCTGTGCCGTTGGTGGCCAGCCGTTATGAGCAGCAGGTTGAGTTGATCACCCTGCTAAGCTGGGCGGACGAGATCCGCACACTGGGCGTGCGCACTAACGCGGACTACCCGGAGGACGCTCGCCGGGCGGTAGCTTTCGGTGCAGAGGGTATTGGCCTGTGCCGTACTGAGCACATGTTCTTCGATCCCAGGGCACGGGATGCCGTGGTGCGGATGATCATCGCCGAGACGGATGAGGAGCGGCAGAAGGCGCTCGATGACATGCTCCCCTTCCAGGAGCAGGACTTCGAGGGCATCTTCGAGGCGATGGATGGCAAGCCTGTGATTATGCGCCTGATTGACCCGCCCATGCACGAGTTCCTGCCCTCGCGCGAGGAGCTTGTTGATGATGTGTATCACCTGAAACTGGAGATCCTGAAGAACGCCAACAGCTTCGAGAAACTGGATGAGCTGCGGGCTGAGCTCGATGAGAAGGAGAGGATGCTCCGCATCGTTGAGGGTATGTGGGAAGTCAACCCAATGATGGGTCTGCGCGGTTGCCGTGCCGGCATCATGTACAAGGGCTTGACAGAGATGCAGACCCGAGCGTACTTCCAGGCGGCATGCCGCTGCGCCAAGCGTGGGATCGATGTACATCCCGAGGTGATGATCCCGTTGGTTGGCGTCGTGAACGAGCTCAAGCTCGAGCGTGAGAAGTTGGAGGCGGTTGCGAAGCAGGTCATGGAAGAGGAAGGCATCGAAGTGCCGTATATGTTCGGTACGATGATCGAGGTGCCACGAGCGGCCTTGACCGCAAGTGAGATCGCTCAGCATGCACAGTTCTTCTCGTTCGGCACCAATGACCTGACCCAGATGACCTACGGATACAGCCGCGACGATGCGGAGGGCAAGTTCCTGCTGCAATACGTGGAACGTGGTATCCTGCCCGAGAACCCCTTCCAGGTTTTGGATCAGGAAGGTGTGGGGCGCTTGGTGAAGATGTGTGTTGAGGAGGGTCGAGCAGCCAATCCAGATCTGGAGATTGGCATCTGTGGTGAGCACGGCGGTGAGCCCAAGTCCATCGACTTCTGCCATCGCGTCGGGCTCGACTACGTAAGCTGCTCGCCATTCCGTGTCCCCATTGCTCGTCTTGCGGCGGCTCAGGCCGCCATCCGCAATCGGGCTGAGTGACCGATCTCTATCGTTGTCGTGAAATTGGACAGTGATGAAAAGTGGCGCACCGCGAGAGGTGCGCCACTTTTTTTGCTCGATGTTAGTTCCTCGTTCGCGGCGGCAGGCTACTCCCGGCGGAGAGGGTCTGAAGATACCTCCTGTTAGATCCCTCTATTGGCCGGTCTCACTACATGGCCGCTGTACTTCTTTCGGTGTGACCGCTATCCTCCCTTTGGGCTGCCCTGGTCCTGGTGAATAGGGAGCCGAGGTCCTTTGCGACTCAGTCGCCAACGGCTTTCAGCGAAGTGATGGCGTCAGAGGGCTTCTGCTCGCCTCTAGCCCACGAGACGGATACTATGCCCATCGTTGACTTGGCGCTCTATGGTGCTGGTCTATACTCACAGCCATGAGCTTAGACCAGCCTCAAGCGGTCACATCTTTGGGAGGTGAGAGATAGACGCCACACATACGTGGACCGTGGAGGAGGAGGGCTTCTGCCCTGAGCGTCTGCGGCACTATGAGACCTTGTTTACCTTGGGCAATGGCTACCTTGGCACGCGGGGGAGTTTTGAGGAAGGATATCCATCCGCGCAGCCACTCACCTTGATCCATGGTGCCTATGATGACGCCCCCATCGTGCACACGGAGTTGGCCAACGCACCCAACTGGCTGGCTCTGGAGATCAGGCTGGGGAACCATCGGTTCCGGCTCGATCAAGGTGAGATCCTGAACTTCCGCCGACGACTGGACCTGCGACACGGTCTTCTGACCCGTCAAGTGAGGTGGCGGGACCCGGACGGTCATACCTTTGACGTGGAGTTCGAGCGTTTCGTCAGTATGGCGGATCCGCATGTGATGGCCGCGCGGGTACAGGTCACCTCTGTCGATTATGAGGGCCCCATTGCCTTCAGTGCGGGGCTCGATGGCGTGGTGGACAACGATGGGCTCCGGCATTGGGATTGGGTCGACCAGGGTGGCACCGAGGAGGGGCGTTGGGCCTACCTGACACTCGAGACTCGCCACACACACATCACAGTGGCGGAGGCCACCTCTCTCGACGTGGTAGGGAAGTTCGCCGTTGAGTACGGTTTTGAGGGTTGCCCGTGGTATCCTCGTCTGACGGCAGTGACTCGAATAGCTCCCCAAGATACGGTGACGGCCACCAAGGTCATCAGTGTGTTTACCTCACGTGACACTGAGGATGTCACTCGCTCCGCGTTGGAGGAATTGCAGAGGGCTAGGGGGGTGGGGTATTCGGCACTCCGTGAGGCACATAACGCGGTATGGGACGATCTGTGGCGTAGATCCGATGTCATCATCGAGGGAGACGAGCTGGCACAACGGGCTATCCGCTTCAGTTTGTTCCATTTGCTCATCGCTGCGCCGCGCATCGATGAGCGGGTGAGTATCCCGGCTAAGACTCTCAGCGGGTTGGGCTATCGGGGACACATCTTCTGGGATACTGAGATCTTCATGCTGCCGTTCTTCATATTTACCCACCCGGAGACGGCTCGCCGGATGCTGATGTATCGTTACCACACGCTGGATGGGGCCCGACGGAAGGCAGCTTTACAAGGCTATGAAGGCGCTATGTTTGCGTGGGAAAGCGCGGCCACGGGCGACGAGACCACGCCGCGATGGGTGCCGGTCTGGGACAAAGATGCGCAGGACGAGAAGTTGGTGCGTATCTGGTGTGGCGACATAGAGCAGCATATCACCGCAGATGTGGCTTATGCCGTGGATCGCTATTGGAAAGCCACAGGCGATGATGAGTTCATGAGGGACTATGGGGCAGAAATAGTTCTGGAGACCGCACGTTTCTGGGCTTCACGTGTCTCATGGAACGAAGCGTTGGGGGCCTATGAGATCCGTGATGTCATCGGACCCGATGAGAACCATGAACACGTCGACAACAACGCCTACACCAACGCCATGGCACGTTGGAACCTACGATCTGGCGTGGCGATTATGGCCTGGCTGGAGGTGCGGTTTCCGGAGCGAGCGGCGACGTTGCGAGCAAGACTTGGGTTGGGGCCGGACGATCCGCTCAATTGGCAACACATTGCGGACAGGATCAAGCTCAACTACGACGAAGAGACGGGTCTGATTGAGCAGTTTGACGGGTTCTTCGCCCTGCGAGACATTGCATTCGAGGCTTATGAGCCGCGGACGACCTCACTTCAGGCGTTGCTGGGGATCGAAGAGACAAATCGGTGCCAGGTGTTGAAGCAGCCGGACGTCCTGATGTTGCTCTATCTGCACCCCGGGCTGTATCCTGAGGGCGTCGTGCGGACCAACTGGGACTACTACACCCCACGGACAGACTTGACTTATGGCTCGTCGCTGGGGCCGGCGATTCAGGCCGTGCTCGCTGCGCGTATGGATGACGTTGAGCAGGCCCAGCGTTACTTCGAACTGGCCGCGCGAACGGATCTCGAGGATGCCCGCGGGAACACTGCCGATGGGATCCATGGAGCCACCGCGGGAGGACTGTGGCAGGCTGTGGTCTTTGGCTTCGCCGGGCTTCAACTTGCGGGGCAGGGCGTGTCTGTCACTCCCTGCCTGCCACCTTCGTGGCGTCGTCTGGCTTTCCGCTTTATCTATCAGGGTAAGACCTACGAGGTCGAGATCAGACCGCAGGGCTGGGATGTGTTTGTAGTGCAGGAGGTGAGTGCGTAGGCGGGGGGGCAGCCATGTTGCCGCCAGCCCATCCCGAAGGGCGTTTGTGCTGTTTGAGCGGGGATGACCGGGCTGCTCTCTCTTGCAAGAGCACGGCCCTGTATGTCAGGGATCACATCGTGAGGAGGATGATGAGATGCGGATTCATATCTTTGGAGACAAGAAAACCATGGGAGAGGCGGCCGCTGCTCAAGCTGCTGCCCAATTGAGTGCTGCCATTGCTCAGAAGGGCGAGGCGACACTGGTCCTGGCCACCGGAGCCAGTCAATTCGAGATGCTGGAGGCCCTCGTCGCTCAAGATGTGGACTGGTCTCGGGTGACGGCGTTCCATCTGGATGAGTATATCGGATTGCCAGCTTCGCACCCTGCCAGCTTCCGGCGCTACTTGAAGGAGCGTTTCGTCGACAAGGTGAAGGGACTGAAGGCCTTTCACTTCGTCAATGGGGAGGCGCCGGATCCGAAAGAGGAATGTCAACGTCTCGCCCGCCTACTCGAAGGTCGAGAGATTGATGTCGCGTGCATCGGCATTGGTGAGAATGGCCATCTGGCCTTCAATGATCCGCCAGCGGATTTCGAGGTCGAGGATCCTTACATCGTGGTGACCCTGGATGAGGCCTGTCGCAGGCAGCAGCTTGGCGAGGGGTGGTTCCCTGACCTGGCCTCGGTTCCACAACAGGCGATCTCGATGACGATCCGTCAGATCATGAAGAGCCGCACCATCGTGTGCACGGTGCCCGATGCGCGTAAGGCACAGGCGCTCAAGAAGGCCCTTGAAGGCCCCGTCACCAACCTGGTACCAGCTTCCATCCTGCAACAACATCCGTCATGCGATCTCTACATCGATACGCCAGCGGCCACGCTGTTGGACCGCGAGCGGCTGGCAGATTGGATCGTAGAGGAGGCATAGCGATGCTGCCAGGCTTCGTGGACCTCCAGGTCAATGGCTTCATGGGGGTGAACTTCTCGAGCCCTGACCTGACGCCTGCGGCTTTGCGTGATGCGTTTCATGCGATCATCGAGCGGGGTACCATAGGTTTCCTGCCCACTGTGATCTCCAGCCCTTGGCCCATATATGAACGGAACCTTCCGCTGATCGCAAGAGTGGCCCGTGAGGAGCCTTTCCGTGGGCGCGTGTTGGGCATTCACATCGAGGGGCCGTTTATCTCCTCGGTGCCGGGGGCTGTGGGCGCCCACAATCCGGATTACGTTGTGGAGCCCGACGTGGGCAAACTGGAGCAGTTGTTAGGGTGGGGAGATGGCGCCGTACGGCTGTTGACGGTTGCGGCCGAGGTGCCCGGTGTCCTCCCCTTGATTAGGTATGCTGTATCACGAGGGGTCCGGGTTTCGATAGGCCACTCGCTCTTTGACCAAACGACTCTGGCTCAGGCCTCTGCGGCAGGTGCCACAGCCCTGACTCATCTTGGTAACGGTTTGCCCAACTTGCTGCCACGGCATCCCAACCCGATCTGGGCCGGGCTGGCGGCCGACGCGTTCACGGCCATGATCATCGCTGATGGACACCACCTGCCGGCCGAGGTCGTCAAAGTGATGCTCCGCGCCAAAGGGGTCATGAGGACGGTGGTCGTCAGTGATGCATCGCCGGTGGCTGGTCTCCCTCCGGGTGAATACCAAGTGTTGGGGAATCGCGCGATTCTGGAGCCCTCGGGGCGTCTTTACAACCCGGACAAGCAGTGCCTCGTCGGCTCCACAGCCACCATGGTCTCCTGTATGAACTTCCTGGCGTCACTGAACCTGCTCGAGGAACGACAGCTTGTAGCCCTGGGTTACGAAAATCCGCTGAGGCTGTTGGGGTTGAGCGACGCAGATATTCGTCCTGTGTGTGGACAAACCCTCATATTCGGGCGCAAGGGGTTTGAAGTCAAGCATCTAAGGAAGGATGACTGATGAAACTGCGTCGCTATGCATCCAGACCACTCATGATGCCCGATCCGGCATCCACCTGGGAGTGCTACAACGTGTTCAATCCCGGTGTGCTCTATGCGGATGGGCTCTTTCACATGTTCTATCGTGCTCAGGGACTGGACTGGATTAGCCGGATAGGCTATGCGGTAAGTGAGGATGGGGTTCATTGGAATCGACTCCGAGAGCCGATCCTCGAGCCTGCCAGTTCAGTTGATTCCCGAGGTGTAGAGGATCCACGTGTGGTGAGGATCGAGGATAAGTACTATATGACGTATACGGCGTATGGCCGTGTGTACCGCGGGCAGGGGGCGCCCACGCATGCTGGAGGTGGGATCCTTCCCATGGTGGCACAGAGCGACAACCTGTTGACATGGGAGGTCCTGGGGCCGATCGTAGAGGGGGAAGATAACAAAGATCACATCCTCTTTCCCCGCAAGATTGGCGGTCGTTTCGTGGCGCTGCACCGTCGTCGACCCTATGTCTGGCTGGCCTACAGCGATGACTTGCGGACATGGCGCGAGGAGGACATGAAGCAGGTTTTCGGCCCACGCCCCGAAAATCCCTTTGGATGGGATTGCTTGACCGTAGGGGGAAACGGCGTACCCATCGAGACACCCCAGGGCTGGTTGCTGTTCTACCACGGCTACGATGAGGCTCATGTCTATCGCTGGGGAGTGTGCTTGCTGGATCTAGAGGATCCGTCCAGGGTGCTGCGGCGTCCTCAATCCCCCATCTTCTGGCCCGAGGAGCTGTGGGAGTTGCGTGGCGATGTGCCGAACGTGGTTTTCTCCTGTGCGAACCCAGTTGTCGACGGAACGGTCTACCTGTACTACGGTGCTGCGGACCATGTCATTGGATTGGCCACTTGTAAACTTGATGAAGCGGTGGAGTTTGCGCTGCGGGGTGAGTGAGGAGAGTAACCTCTCGTCTTTCGAGTCAAGAGTGATATGAGGAGTGTCGGCCATGTCAGACTATGCCTGGTGGCAGGAAGCGGTGTTCTATCAGATCTATCCGCGGAGTTTCGCAGATGGGAATGGTGATGGCATTGGTGACTTCGAGGGCATGATAGGTGCGCTCGACTATCTGCAGGACCTGGGAATCGATGCAGTGTGGCTCTCTCCTCACTATCCATCCCCGCAAGTGGACTGTGGGTACGATGTCAGTGACTACACAGGCGTGGCCCCCGAGTACGGTACCCTTGAGGACTTCAAAGCTTTTCTGGCGGGGGCGCATGCCCGTGGCATCCGGGTGATCCTGGATATGGTGCTCAACCACACGTCGGACCAGCATCCGTGGTTCCTTGCCTCCCGATCATCGCGGGATAACCCCTTCCGGAACTGGTATGTGTGGCGTGACGGACGGATCGGGCCGCACGGCGAGCGATTGCCGCCCAACAACTGGGAGGCGGCCTTTACCGGCTCGGCGTGGGAATATGATCCAGTTACTGATCAGTACTACTACCACTATTTCCTCAAAGAGCAGCCGGACCTCAACTGGCGCAATCCCCAAGTCAGACAGGCGATGTGGGATGCTGTGCGTTTCTGGCTGGATCTTGGCGTGGATGGATTCCGTCTGGATGCCGTGGGGACGATCTTTGAGGATCCGGACTTTCGTGACCACGAGAGCGAAATGGGGCTTGCGGAAATCTGGCAGGCCATGGCGGTGGCGCCTCCCGGGGACGTGGTCGCCCGTGAGGCACTTCAGGAGTGCTGGCGGAAGCTTTTCGCGCGTCAGGTAGATCTACCTGAAGTGCACGACCTGATGAAGGAACTGCGGTGTGTGGTGGATGAGTATCCCGACTGCATGTTGGTGGGCGAAAGCGATGACATTGCCTTCTACGGGAATGGGAGCGATGAGCTGCATCTGGTGTTCAATTTCCCGCTCATGCGAACCGAGCGTCTCACGCCACCCTTTGTCCGTGCCAACCAAGCTGAACGCCTGGGCGCTTTGCCGCCTGGCGCCTGGCCGTGCAACACCCTCGGCAACCATGATTCGCCCCGCGTCTGGAGCCATTTCGGCGATGGCGTACACGACCGGGAACTGGCACAGCTCTCGCTGGCGCTCATACTTACGTTGAAGGGGACGCCGTTCCTGTACTACGGTGAGGAAATCGGCATGGAGAACCGCCCTCCTGATGACCTGAGCCAGTTCAGGGACACCCTGGCGCTGCGGATCTATGATCTGGCGGTCGAACGGGGTCTGGGGGATGCTGGGGCATTCCACATTGCTCGGCAAATGACCCGTGACAGCTATCGAACCCCCATGCAGTGGCGTAACGCGCCCAATGCCGGGTTCTGTCCTGCCGAGATCGCTCCGTGGTTGCCCGTGCATAGCAACTACGCACGTGGTGTCAACGTTGAGGACCAAATGGGAGATGCTGGTTCGCTGTGGCGCTTCTACCAGGAAATGCTTAGGCTGCGCAAGCAGTGCCGGGCGTTGAGAACAGGTGAGTATGAGCCGCTGCTGCCTGACCACGAGGATTGTCTGGTGTTTCTGCGCACAGCGCCCTCAGAGCAGTGCCTCGTGGTTCTCAATTTCAGTGACCAGACACATGTGCTACAACTGGACAGCGTGGGGACGGTGCAGCGTGTGCTGTACCCTTCAGGGCTGCACACTTCCCATGATCTCGGTGCGCTAGAGGTGGCGCCGTTCGGTATCTATATCGCGCAAGTGGCGCGGAATTGCTCAGATGAGGAGAGACCAAAGTGAAGCCTGATTACCGCTGGTGGCAGAAGGGGATTGTCTATCAGATCTATCCGCGTTCCTTTCAGGATAGTAACGGAGATGGTGTTGGTGATCTGAGAGGGATTATGCGACGTCTGGACTATGTTGCCAGTCTGAATGTTGATGCAGTCTGGCTATCTCCCATCTATCCGTCTCCGATGCATGACTTCGGCTATGATGTGTCCGACTACTGTGACGTCCATCCCATGTTCGGTACGATGGCGGACTTCGATCTCCTGTTGGCCGAGGTGCATCAACGGGGTATGAAACTGATCATAGACCTAGTGCCCAATCACACCTCGGATGAGCATCCCTGGTTCGTGGAGAGCCGAAGCAGTCGGGATAACCCGAAGCGCGACTGGTACATCTGGCGTGATCCTGCCCCTGATGGTGGTCCGCCCAACAACTGGCTCAGTTTCTTTGGCGGGTCGGCGTGGACGTACGACGAGCGGACGGGTCAGTATTATCTGCACCAATTCTGCAAGGAGCAGCCAGAGCTCAACTACCGGAACCCTGAGGTCCTGACCGCCATGCTCGATGTCATGCGATTCTGGCTGGACAGAGGCGTTGATGGTTTCCGGGTGGACGTGATCTGGCTGATGCTGAAGGATGAGCTCTTGCGTGACAATCCTCCCAATCCGCAATGGTCGGGGGGCTTGGAGCGTGACCGTTTGATCCCTCTCCATACAGCCAATCTGCCGGGCGTGCATGCCCTTATTCGCGAGATGCGCAAGGTGTTGGACGCCTATGATGACAGGATGATGGTGGGCGAGATCTATCTGCCCAACGAGGAGCTGGTGAAGTACTACGGCACTCACCTTGATGAGTGTCATCTGCCCTTCAACTTCCAGTTGATCCATCTGCCGTGGCAGGCAGAGGTCGTGCAGAAAGCGGTGGATGCCTATGAAGCGGTTTTGCCACCGGGGGCGTGGCCGAACTGGGTTCTGGGCAACCATGACCGGCATCGGATTGCCAGCCGGGTGGGACCTTCGCAGGCTCGGGTGGCGATCATGTTGCTACTGACCCTTCGGGGGACACCTACGTGCTACTATGGAGATGAGATTGGTATGCACGACGTGCGTATTCCCCCTGAGTTCATCCAGGATCCGCCAGCGCTCAACCAACCTGAGATGGCGGATGAAGTCGGCCGTGATCCAGAGCGTACACCTATGCAGTGGGACAGCAGTCCCAATGCAGGGTTTACGGAGCCAGGTGTCACGCCCTGGTTGCCCGTCGCGGAGGACTACCAGAGCGTGAATGTGGCGGTCGAGGAGCAAGATCCGCGATCAATGTTGAGTCTCTTCCGTGCGCTCACTGAGCTACGTCGCCGCGAGCCGGCCCTGGCTGTGGGGGGCTATGCGTCGGTGACGGCGCCGGGGCCGGATGTGTTCGCCTACGTGCGTTCCAGCGACGATGGGGAGCGATTCCTGGTGGTCCTCAACTTCGGTTCAAGGAAGCATCAGTTGGACCTGAGCGACATCGGTAGGGCGGGGCATATCGAGGTGTCCACTGGCATGGATCGGCAGGGCCCGGTGACTTTGAGCGACCTGGAACTGCGCGGTGACGAAGGCGTGGTCATTCGCCTCATAAGTTGAGGCACCGGCACAGGCTTGTGTGATGCACATGACATGACTGGCCAGGACTCATGGCGGTGGCGCATTTGGCTTGCCTGGCTAGGGACCTTGATCCTGGCAACCGGGTTGCGTCTGTATCGTCCAGATTGGGATGGGGGCATTGCGGCGCACCCGGATGAACGGTTCTTGCTTGATGTCGCCCAGCGGGTACCCTTGGCTCGTAACCCGTGCGCGGCCGCGCCAGATTTTCCCTATGGGACTTTCCCAATCACTCTGATCCAGCTCCTTGCTATAGCGTCTCCTGACGCAGACCCTCTGTTCGCGGCACGCTTGCTCTCCGCGTTGGTTGGCGTGCTCCTGGTTGTGGCGGGGGGAGCCGCGGGATCGCGCGTTGCAGGGCCATGGGGGGGACCGCTGGCGGCTGTCCTTCTCGCTCTTGCTCCTTTCCCGATCCAACAGGCCCATTTCTACACAGTGGATCCGTTCATGGCTGTCCTGGTCACTGTCGCTATTCTGGCTGGGGCGCGGCACCACTGGCGCTTGGCCGGCGCGATGTGTGGATTGGCGTTGGCCTGCAAGGCCTCTGCTGTGTTGGCATGGGGGGTCCTCCTTGCCACGGCTGTTCGCGAGGATTGTCAGATGCGGAGCATCCTTCGCGGGGGGAGAGCGGGGCTGGCCTTTGTGTTTACATCGTTGCTCGCTCTGGGGCTTGGGTCTCCCTGGGCTATGTTGACGCCCGTCAGTTGCTGGCGGGGTGCCTTGGTGCAGGGGGCGCTTGTCGGCGGCAGGTACATTGTGCCCTACACTCAGCAGTACTATGGGACATTGCCTCTGCTCTATCCACTCTGGCAGATGGCACTGTGGGGACTGGGACCTGGTGCGACCGCGGCTGGCCTCGCGGGTGCTCTCATCGCACTGTTTCAGCTTCTGTCAAGAAGGCTTAGAGGCCACCCCCTATACCTGGCCTGGACAGGTCTGGTGCTCCTGGCCTTTGGCAGTCTGTGGGTGAAGTTCCCGCGCTACATGCTGCCTCTCTATCCCTGGTTAGCGGCCTGGGCAGCTTTTGGCCTGCTAAGAGTGCGTGACGGCGTGGCACGGCGGGTTGCGGTCGGTCTGGTGCTCAGTGTGACAGGGTTTATGGGGATGGCACAGGTTGGGGTATACCGGACGCCGCATCCGTGGCTGACAGCCTCTCGTTGGCTTTACGAACGGGTGCCTGAGCGCGGTGTGGTGGCTGTGGAGGCCTGGGAGCATCCGCTTCCGGTCCCCTTACCGGAGGCACGATCCTATGTCTTGTATCCCCTCTCGGTGTATGAGGCGGACACACCATCCGAGGTGGCTGCCGTGCAGCACACGCTCGATCAGGCTCACGTCTTGGTCATCGCCAGCAGGCGGGCGGTCAATGCTCTGGCGCGGCAACCAGATCGGTACGCCGACCTGCTATCTCTCTACGGCAAGGTGCTCGCTGAGTGGGAGGTGCATGTGTTTACCCGCTGCCCGGTTGTTGGGCCCTTTGCACTT
>CAYLRT010000003.1:34845-72523 GCA_964385885.1 uncultured Anaerolineales bacterium
GTTTGTGTTGGTGCTCTTCCGTGATAGAATCGAGCACCGGAGTCGCTTATGACCTACTATGGCTATCCGCTTCTCATCATCCTTGGCTTTGGCAGCGGCCTGTTGCTCCTCGGCCTGAGCTCCTGGATCCGTTCCTCAGTCCTGCGCAAGCTCCTGGTAGCTGCGGCACTCACATGCCTGCCACTAGCGTGGCTGCTTCATGCAATGACCGGAAGGATGGTGCTCTCAGCCTGGTCACCCAGTAGCGTTCTTGACGGATGGATTGTTCTGGCAATTGACAGGCCGATCTTCGGGGTTGTGTTGCTCACAGGTGCTGTTCTGGCTGCTGCAGCGTGGCTGCTGGTCTCGGAGCGGGGAAGTGTGGTGTCGCTCGCTGGCGTATTGGGCATCCTGCTTTGGAGCGTGGTATGGCTCTGCCTGGCATCGGGGTCTGTCTTGACGTTGTTGGTCACGTGGACGGTTTTCGATGCGATCTGGTTCCTTGGCCAGTTGATTGATCGCGCCGAGGGAGAGAAAGCGCTGTGGGCCGTCTCAGTGAATGGTGCGACCACAGTATTGCTATGGGCGCTTTCGCTCTTCCTCGCACGGCGTGGTACAAGCGGCTTTTGGTGGCTCATGCAGCCCTCCTCACGTATGGTTGAGTTGCTGCTGTTGGCGGTGGGCATGCGTCTGGGCTTCTATCCGTTTCATGTCGGGCGGGCGGAAGGGCCAGGGCAGTCCCGGCTGCTTGCCCTGGCAGGGCTTCTCCAACCGGCTACAGGGATGGCGCTGCTGTACAGGATATTGCTTCTCCCCGGAGAGTTGACCCCCCCGACGTGGTTTTTGGTGTGGGGAGGTGTGTCGGCCATGTGGCTGGCGATCAAAGCCACAGGTGTCGAAGCCTCACGGGCGCGTTATGTGGCAGGGTATGCGCTGTTTCTGCTGGCGGCCACTGGGGCCACGGCGTTGGAGGATCCAGGCTCCCTGTTGTTGAGTCACAGTGTTTGGCTCGCTGGCATGGCGCTCGTGACGATGGAAAGGCCCTCCAACGCTGCCGTCTATCCGTTGAGATGGCCCACCCTTTGGGGGATCCTCTTGTTGATTGGAGCGCCGTTCTCACCGTTGTCACGCGTCGTGTCACTTCCCGTCGTGGAAGGGATCTGGTGGCTCTGGGGGATTGCGGGGGTGACCCTGGCGCTTGCTTGGGCTGCCATGTTGACCTCTGTGCGTTCTGCTTCTCCCGGTGATGGACGCCCTCCATGGCCCCATCTCTGGTTTCCGCTCATAGCGGGTGTGTTCATCTTGATCCTTGCCCCCTGTGTCGCCGCGTGGTGGGGGATGGGCGTGCTACCGATCCGTGGGTATGTGCCCCTGGCAGTCTGGATGACGGGTGTGGTCGCGGGAACGCTCCTCGCGGGTTGGGGGAGGGGCATGCTGGAGGGCGTCCATAGGGCGGCCTTGCTCATCGATCTCCTTGATCTTCAGTGGCTGTATCGCGTGTTGTGGAATGGTACTCAAAATATGCTATCTGTCTTCCGTGCAGTTGGTGATGTGATGGAAGGAAGTGGCTCGGTGCTTTGGTCGGTTCTGATCCTGCTGTTGATCTGGATGGTGGCACGCGGGTTCTCATGACATTTGTATCTTGGCTTGAGCGCTTTTCGCAGTTGGTGTCTTTGCCGGCAGCCTGGGGCATCTTTGTCACGGGCGGGGTCATCTACCTGATCACAGCCTGGCGAGTGCGTTTCCTCGCGCTGATCGTGCAATATCTTTTCGTCGGCATCCTCTTCCTGCGCGTCTTTGAGAACCGGCCTGAGATGGCGATGATGAAGATCATTGTGGGGTGGATGATTGCTGGCTCGCTGCTTCTCAGCGCCCGTGTGCGTACAGACGCACTGCGGGGAAAAGGAGGGCTCACGCGTCGCTGGGCAGCGAACCTGCCCTTTCGCGTGGTTATATTGGCTACCGTCACGGTGGTAGCTCAGCTTCTCGCTCAGCGATTGGTGCTTCCATACGTAACCGATGAGCTCGGACTTGCCTGCATCATGTTGTTTCTTCTGGCGCTTCTTTTCTTTGGGACGGAAGAGAAGGACGCGAGCGCAGTCGGTGTTGGTGTTCTGAATTTACTCTCCGCTCTGGAGATCTTCTACCTGGCACAGGACCCGGGCCTGCTGGTAAGTGGCGTGCTCATGGTGGTGAACCTCTTGGTTGGGCTTGTCACCTCCTATCTCACAGTGACCGAGGTTGTCCAGTGATCATACCAGGGCCGCTCTTCATCGTCGGTGCGCTGCTGGCTGTGGCTGTGATATTGTTGTTGGTCAGGCGGTGGACAGGTGTGGCGGCATTCGTAGCGACGGTCGCCAGTTCGGCTGTGGTGGTCCTCCTGCTTGTTGTGCCACTAGACCGGGTCTTACATCTTCCGTGGTTTGACGTCTTGCTTGGAGCTCCCCTCAACGTCCGGGGCCGTTTCCTTGTCATCGAGCCCGTCGATGTCCTGCCCATGGTGTTCATGGCTGCTACGAGCGCTCTACTGTCGATCCTGACATGGCGCTTGATGTTGCGCTCGAGTTTCTTCTCCGTGGCGATGGCCTCCCTTGCACTCCTGTTCGTTGCTCTAATGGTGGGACAGGTAGTGTTTGCTGCGTTGCTGATCGAGATGGCAGCGCTGCTTATGATTTTCCCGTTGCATGAGCCGGTCAGGATGCGCGATGGCACTACGTATGGTGGGGGAGTAAAAGGCGGCCTGCAATATATGGTCTATACGAGCCTGGCGTTACCTGGCTTGATGATTGCTCAACTCTTGCTTGCGCAGTATGAGGTGCTGCCCGGTGAGAGAGGATTGCTACAGACGGCCACCCTGCTCTTCGTCTTCTCCTTTGGTGTCCTGTTGGGTGCTGTCCCTTTTCAAGCGTGGCTGACGACGGTAACGGAAGATGGTTCACCCCCTGTAGTCACTTTCCTCTTCACCGTTGGCCTGGGGGCGGTTTGGTTTCTTCTGCTGGATTATCTTGAGTCCTACACGTGGTTGAGCGAGCAAGCGGCTTTCAGCACTCTGTTGACAGGTGTGGGGCTGCTCATGATGGTGTTTGGGGGAACGCTGGCCGCGGGACAGCGACGGCTGGGCAGAATCGTGGGCTATGCGACGCTGGCCGACAACGGGGCGATGTTCGTCGCTCTGGGGACGCGTCGGGAAGCCGGTGTGGCGGTAGCATTGTTGCTTCTGATGGCAAGGCCATTTGCTTTGGGATTGATGATGCTGGGCCTCGACGGGTTACGACGCCTGGGGCGTGGGGACGATGACGCTCGGCGCTTGAGGGGTGGGGCCTGGAAAATGCCATGGCGTGCGTTGGCGTTCATGATGGGCGGTATGGCATTGGCTGGGTTCCCGCCGTCCTTGGGATTCGCGGCTCGTTGGGGACTCTATAGGATCCTCATGAGTCAGGGGACTGCTCAAGCTCTTCTGGCGTTGCTCAGTGGCGTTGGGGTGATGATGGGTTTGGTCAATGCCGCCCGTTTGCTGCTGAGTCGACCCCAGGGGAGTAGGGAGATAGAGACGCAGGCTGATGATCCCCTGGTGCTTGCTTTTGTGGTCGGGCTAGTTGTTGCTTTGACTGTATTGGGGTTGTTCCCACAACTTCTTAGCGGGTTTGCACTGGACGTCGCGCGGGAATTCACGTTTTACCAGCCATAGAAGGGAAGCTGATTGGCGAGGGGGCTTGTGGCGGGCGTTGGTGACAGGAGGACGAAGCTATGGTGTGGTATCCTGGTCCGCAGGCCCAGGCTTATGTAGAGCGCGATCAGCGTGTTGTGTCCCCTTCCTATACACGACCCTATCCCTTTGTAATGGCCAGAGGTCGGGGCACTGAAGTGTGGGATGTCGACGGGCGTCGATATCTCGACTTCACCAGTGGAGTGGCGGTTACTTCTACAGGACACTGTCACCCGCAGGTCGTAGCCGCGATCAAGATGCAAGCGGAGCGGTTTCTTCATATGTCAGGCACCGACTTCTATTATCCGGTGCAGATTGAGTTGGCCGAATATCTGTCCCGGATCGCGCCGATGTCAGGCCCGGTTAGCGTCTTCTTCGCCAACTCTGGGGCTGAAGCTGTGGAGGCAGCGGTCAAGCTGGCCCAGTTTGCGTCTCGGCGTCCGTACTTCATCGCTTTTTTCGGTGGTTTCCACGGGCGTACATTGGGGGCTCTGGCATTTACGGCAAGCAAAACAGTGCATCGCGAAGGGTTTGGCCCCTTCGCACCCCCGGTTATCCATGTGCCGTATCCTGATCCCTATCGGCCCTTATTATCAGGTTCTGCGCGCGCTGAGGGCGCAGCCGTGATCCGCTATCTGGAGGAGGTGGTTTTCACACATAAGGCTCCTCCGACCGAGGTTGCAGGGATTCTCATTGAGCCGATACAGGGAGAGGGTGGATACATTGTTCCTCCTGCTGGTTTCTTGAGGGCTTTGCGCGAGCTATGTGATCGCCATGGTATCCTGCTGATTGTGGATGAAGTGCAGACAGGTGTGGGCCGTACCGGGTACTGGTTCGCTGTACAGCATGAAGAAGTGGAGCCGGATATTGTCGCCGTCGCCAAGGGGATCGCGTCGGGCATGCCATTGGGGGTGATGCTGGCCCGCCGTGACCTGATGCAGTGGCCGAAGGGCGCCCACGCGAGCACATTCGGCGGAAATCCCGTTTCCTGTGCAGCGGCGCTGGCCACTCTGGACCTGATCGAGCATGGTATGATGGAGAACGCGCGCCTGCAGGGAGAGCTTATCCAGCAACGCTTGAATGCGATGATCCCTAGTCATCCTTCTATTGGGCTTGTGCGAGGACGGGGATTGATGATTGGGGTGGAACTGGTGAGGGATCGAGAGAGCAAGCGTAGGGCTCCGGAGCTCAGAGCCTGCCTTTTGGATGAAGCGTTCCGACGCGGCCTGTTGTTGCTTCCAGCTGGCCGCAGCGCGGTTCGCCTTGTCCCTCCCCTCAATGTCTCAACCGACCATGTTGAGGAGGCTCTGGCTCTGTTTGATGAGGCCTTGAGTTGTGCGGAGGCCAAACTCTGAAGGCCGGCTGATCACTTGGAGAGGTGCCTGGAGGGTGAGGCCCAGCTATGTCAATTGATCTGTACGACTACCGGATTCGACAGCGAGACTATCTACTGAGTATCGCTCGCGCCATGGTCTCGCGTCTGAATCTGCGCGCGGTGCTGCGCCTGATTCTGCAGGCAGCCGTGGATATGTTGCAGGGCCAGGCAGGGTTGATTGCACTCAAGAACGACAGCGGCGGATTCGATTTCTGGGCCAGCTATGGCCTGCCGCCCGCCCTGGTGGATGCCTTTCATCCCCTGGTGGATGACATCCCAGACATTGACCGCACCGAGGAGTTTGTCATCCCACAGCTTGCACAGAGACTCACCGCGGTTGCTGAGGATACAGGGCTGCTGCTGCGCCAGGTCGTGGCCCTGCCCATGGTGGCTGAGAGTCAGTTGCTGGGTGTTGTGTTGGTCTTCCGTTCGCATAGCGTGCGTTTCACGGCCGATGACCATCAGGTGTTGGCGAGTTTTGCCGACTATGCGGCCATTGCTGTGCATAACGCCAGGCTCTATGAAACGGTAGTCACCGAGCGACGGCGGCTTGACGCGCTGCTAGACGTTAGCGCAGATGGCATCATGGTGCTGAGCCCCAGTCTTCGTTTCGAGCGCTTTAACCGTGCGTTGGCGTCATTGAGCGGCTGGGCGATTGAGGATGTGCTCGAGCGGCCTCACGAAGAGGTAATCGTGTGGGCCCAAAAAAGCTCGGCGTTTACCCTGGAGGACGCTGTGGCCCAGGGCTGGCCGACGGAGGAGGGACAGACGTTGTATGTCGAGGGAGAGCTGTTGCGGCGCGATGGCACGCGGATACCTCTGGCGATCACGTATGCGCCCTTGATGACACGCCGCGGGCAGTTGCTGAATGTCATCGGTATCGCGAGAGACATCACACGTTACCGGGAAGCAGATGCCTTGAAGGATACCTTCATCTCCGTGGTATCCCATGAGCTCAAGACGCCTGTAGCAATTATCAAGGGATATGCCGAGACTCTGCTCCGACCTGAGGCGCGGCGTAATCCTGCACTGGTCACTGAAATGCTTACGGACATCGTTCAGGAGGCGGATCGATTAGCCAGTCTGGTGGATGATCTGTTGGATGCGTCGCGGCTGCAGGCTGGGGGACTTCCCTCTGGGGACATTGGAGATGTGGATCTGGCAGCTATCGCCCAAAGGGTGGTTGAGCGTTACCAGAGCCAGACAGATCGTCATGTGTTGCGGTGTGCATTTCCAGAGGACTTCCCAATGATCCGTGGAGATCCCCGGCGCTTGGAGCAGGTATTGGACAACCTGGTGTCCAACGCGGTGAAGTATTCCCCTCATGGAGGGACCATCACAGTGCGTGGTCAGGCTACGCCAGCCGAGGTCATTGTCTCTGTCTCGGATGAGGGCGTGGGGATCCCCCTTGATGAACAGGAACGCATCTTTGACCGTTTCTACCGGATTGAGAGTCCAGAGACCAGGGCTGTGTCAGGTACCGGCCTGGGTCTCTATCTGACCCGGGCGATTGTGGAGGCCCATGGGGGGCGATGCTGGGTGCAGAGCGCTCCAGGGCGAGGCTCCACGTTCTTCGTGGCCCTTCCTCGCCAGACGGACTTAGTCCTCTGGCGCAAGGAGAATCTGGTATAATGGTGGATGGTTAACTTGGTATTCTTGCCATGATGAGTGTCTAGTGCACATGGTGACCGCGCTCTTGTCTGACAGGAGGCGGTCGCTGTATGCGAGAGAAAAGAGAGTGAGGAGAGTCTTATGCCACCACGATACCTAGCAACCGTTCAGTGCCCCTCCTGTGGCACACGCTTTCAGACTCCGGTGGAACAGATTCTGGATGTGCGTGTTGACCCTTCAGTGAGGAGCCGCCTGTTGCGGGGCGCTGTCAACATGGTCGTGTGTCCCCGCTGTGGCACTGCGGCAGCACTGAACCTGCCCTTCATTTACCATGATCCGGAGAAAGAGGTTGCCTTGCTCTATCTCCCCGTCGAAGCTGGTGCCAACGAAGTGGAACGTCAGAAAGCTGCTGGCCGCCTGACGCGTCAGCTTATGGACGCTATGCCGATGGAAGAACGGAAAGGATATCTCCTGCAGCCAGAGACCTTCATCAACCTGGAAACCCTTGTCAAGCGCGTGCTTGAGCTGGAGGGGGTCTCTGAAGAGGATCTGGCTCGGAATCAGAGGCAGCAAGAGCTTGTTGCGAAGTTGCTGGAGGCGGAGAAAGAGGATTGGCCGCAGTTGTTGGCGGAGAATGCCGAGCTGGTGGACGAAGGGGTGTTTGCATTCCTGGAGTACGTGCTGCAACTGGCCTCTGCCTCTGGGCAGGACACGGAGAAGCTGCAGGCGCTTCATGATTATCTCGTGGAGGAGACCGAGTTGGGACGCAAGCTGGCGCGCCGCACTGAGGTGCTGCGTCGGTTCGCGGACCAACCCTCACAGGAGAGCCTTCTGGAGGCGCTTACGGATGCACCCGATGATGAGACCGTCGAGATGTTGGTCCAGAGTGGATTGCCTCTCATGGACTATCGTTTCTTCCAGCAGTTGGTTTCCAAGATCGAGGCAGCTCCTTCCACTGAGGAGAGGGAGCGGCTGCAAGCGCTACGACGTCGGGTTCTGGACCTGCGCGATCAGCTTGTGCGGGCAGGGGAGGAGCGGTTATCTGAGCGTGCGCAGCTACTGACGCGACTTGTGGCAAGTGAGGATCCCTATCGGTTGGCGAGTAGCCATCTCTCGGAGTTGGATGATGTGTTTTTCATGATCCTCGGCGCTCAGCTCAAGGAGGCCCAGGATCAGGGTGATAGCGAAACAATGAGGGCATTGCAGCGTGTCGCTGAAACGGTCGAGCGGGTAGTCGAGAGCACCATGCCACCCGAGGTGGCATTGGCGCGACGTTTGATGGCAGCGACCAGTGACAAGGAGCTTCAGAAGATTCTAGACAAGAACCGAGGGATGTTGACGCCAGAGTTTCTGCATTTCCTGGAGACGTTGGAACAGTCGCTGCAGGAGCAGGGTCAAGAGGACGGCGCTGAACGATTGGCCAAGATTCGAGCTCGCGCTCAAGGAATGGTATCCTCGGCAGGGGCCGCGCCATCTCAGCCAGAAACGCCTAGCCCAGAGGATGACTCAGAGAAGCGAACCCCTTCAGGGTTGATTATCGCGCGGCATTAGCCTCGAGGAACTCGCTGTAGCTCTGGTTCACAGCTCTCCCACCACGATGTTGCTGGGGTGGGAGAGCTGTGTGATCTTCATGTTCTGTCTTCTTCTCCGGCCCCAGGATCAGGAGGGGGGGCTTTTTGGAGGGAGTGTGCGCCGCATTTACGACATTCATCCTTCCGCGGTAGTAGCAATGATGGCCTGGGGGCCGCATGGATGTCCAGACCGGATCGTGCTAGAATAGAGCCGAGGACGGGCCCTCGAATTAGGTCCCTGTTCTCGTGTCTTCTCGTAAGGTCTCAATTGCAGGAGTGTGCCTATGGCCAGTGGGAAGTTGGTCCTCATCGATGGTCATTCATTGGCTTATCGGGCTTTTCATGCGTTGCCACAGGAGATGAGCGCGCCTTCCGGCGAACCTACTAACGCCACGTTTGGGTTCATGCAGATGCTGCTGACGGTGTTGGAACAGGAAAGGCCGGATTATGTGATCGTCACCTTTGACAAGGGTCCCTCCTTTCGTGTAGCGAAATACGAAGCCTATAAAGCACATCGGGAGAAGATGCCGGAGGAGATGCGTCAGCAGATGGAGCGCATCCGTGAACTGGTGGAAGCCTTTGGTTTTCCCATCGTGGAGCTGGACGACTATGAGGCAGACGATCTCTTGGGCACACTCGCGAAGCAGGCCGCGGAACAGGGGCTGGACGTAGTGATCGTGACGGGGGACCGCGACGCGCTCCAGCTCGTTGACGAGCACATCACGGTATTGACCTCTGGACGGAGATTCTCGGATACAATCCGCTATGCTTTGGATGACGTGCGAGAGAAATATGGTCTGGAACCGAAGCAGCTCATCGATTTGAAGGCGCTCATGGGGGATCGCTCGGACAATATCCCCGGTGTTAGAGGTGTGGGGGAAAAGGGGGCCATTGCGCTGCTAAAGCAATATGGGACGCTGGACGAACTCTACGCTCATCTGGCGGACCTCTCGCCGCGTTATCGGCGTGCCTTGATCGCGGGGCGGGAGGATGCGTACCTGAGCCGTGACCTGGCCACGATTGATTGCCATGCTCCTGTGGAGCTTGATCTGGAGTCAGCGCGTGTGGGGAAGGGGTTTGATCGGGACCGTGTGATGGCCCTGATGCGGGAACTGGGGTTCCGGTCTCTGGTCCCACGGATCCCCGTGTTAGGTGAGGCCTCGGAGGATAGAGAGGGTCATCAGCTCTTGCTCTTTGAGCAAGAGGAGGAAAGCAGTGTTGCCTCCCGGTCCCGGGCCCTTGGGAAGTATGAGCCTGTGGTGGATGAAGCTCAGCTCCGTGACTTATGTGCTCGGCTCTCGAAAGCGACCGCCGTCGCCGTTGACACTGAGACCACCGGACTCGATGCGATGCGTGCAGAATTGGTCGGCATCTCGCTCACGGACGCTCCTCAGATGGGGTGGTACCTGCCACTGCTGGCGCCAGCGGTAGAGGGAGGACAGCGGCCCCTGGATCTTGAGACCATCCAGCGACATCTGGCTCCGATCCTGGCGAATGGGGAGATTGAGAAACGCGGGCACAACTTGAAGTACGACATGAAGGTGTTGGAGCGATTCGGCCTGCCTGTATCTGGTCGGCTTTTTGATACGATGGTCGCTGAGTGGATTCTCAACCCGGATTCGGCCCTGGGACTGAAGAGCCAGGCGTGGATACGTCTGGGCCTCCAGATGACGGAGATCACTGATCTCATTGGCAAGGGCCAGACTCAAACCACGATGGATCACGTGACGCTGGACACAGTGGTTCCCTATGCCTGCGCCGATGCAGATATCGCGTTCCGTCTGGCCGACATGCTCGAGCCGGAATTGAGGGAACGTGAGCAGTTGACGTTGTTCAGGGATCTGGAAATGCCGCTCCTGCACGTGCTCAAGGAGATGGAACTTAGGGGGATCAAAGTCGATCTCAACTGGCTACGCCAGCTCTCCGAGGAGCTCTCCCAGCGCCTGGCCGCGCTCGAGGCACGTATTCACCAGCGGGCCGGGAGGACTTTCAATATCAATTCCACGCAGCAATTATCCCAGGTGTTGTTCGAGGACCTCGGGCTTCCGGCACGAGGCATACGAAAGACGAAGAGCGGACACTACTCCACCCGGGCGAGTGTGTTAGAGAATCTGCGCGGGCTTCATCCCATTATTGACGACATCCTTGCCTATCGCGAGTTGGCGAAGCTGAAGTCAACCTATGTTGACGCTCTTCCCTCTCTGGTCAATCCAGAGACCGGGCGTGTGCATACCTCATACAATCCAACCGGGACAGTTACGGGGCGGATCTCCTCCACGAACCCCAATCTTCAGAACATCCCCATCCGCACCGAGGAGGGGCGCAGGGTCCGACGAGCCTTCGTTGCGGAGGACGGTTGCCTGTTGTTTAGCGCGGACTACTCCCAGGTGGAACTGCGAGTGATGGCCCACATCTCAAAGGATCCTGGACTGATCGAGGCCTTCAAACGTGACGAGGACATCCACGCTACCACGGCCGCGGCGATCTACCAGGTGCCTTTGGATGCCGTCACCTACGAGATGCGGAGCACGGCGAAGGCAGTGAACTTCGGCCTTATCTACGGGCAGAGTGCATTTGGCCTTGCTCGGCAGCTTGGCATTCCGGTGGAGCAGGCTCAGGCTTTCATTGATCGCTATTTCGAACGCTTCCCCCGCGTGCGGGACTACATGCAGTGCATCCAGGCTGAGGCGGCCGAGAGAGGATACGTAGAGACTCTATTGCGTCGGCGGCGTTACTTCCCAGAACTGCAAGAGGGGAGCCGTGCTTCCAGCAATCAGCGTCAGGCAGCTTTGCGCATGGCCATCAACATGCCCATCCAAGGGAGTGCCGCGGACATCATCAAGCTGGCGATGCTTCGTCTGCATCGTATGTTGCGAGAGCAGAACCTGGGAGGGAGGATGTTGCTCCAGGTCCATGATGAGGTGGTGCTGGAAGTGCCGGAAGGGGAGCTTCAGGAGACAAGTCGGGTCGTGCACGAGGCAATGGAGCATGCTATTGAGCTGGATGTGGCACTGAAGATCGACGTCGAGGTAGGGCCTAACTGGCTTGATATGCATCCTGAATGATCAGTCTTTCCCCTCCAGCCAGGTTTCCAATGTTCGCCCGACGGCGGTTAAGCTGTCGGGCGAAACCTTGTCTGGGGTATCGTGGGTGGTGTGCCAGTAGGGATAGTCGAAATCGATGATATCGACGGCCGGGATGCCGCGCTGAGTGAAGGGGAGGTGGTCGTCAAGGATGGCGTACCGATACTCGGTGATAAACACCTCGCTGAAGCCGAGCTGTCCGGCTGTGTCCCACAGGGCTGCGCTCAGGTGAGGGTCGGAATTGCGCTCCAGATATATGTTGAGGTCGGCGTCTCCAATCATGTCAATGATGATGGCGGCGTCTAGCGTGGGCTCGCCATTGTTTCCCCAGTGGTCAGCCATATAGGTTGACCCCACAATCCAGGGCCAGCCATTCAGGTCGCCACTATCCTCGGCATCGAAGAAGGCCAGATACACCGTGTGTCCGGTGCGCGCGACGTCCAGGGTCCGGGCTAGTTCCAGCAGCACAGCGACGCCACTGGCTCCATCATTGGCACCGAGTACGGGTTGGTTGGCGGGCTCGCGGTCTGCCAGTGGACGGGTATCATAGTGCGCCCCCAGGAGGATGGCCGGGCCGCTACCCTGCCAGGCGAGGATATTGCGCACAGGTGTTCCCTGGTAAGTGAACGTCTGCTCACCGATAGTCCAGCCTAGCGAGCGGAGCGTCTCCACGATGAGGTCACCAGCACGCCGGTGGGCTTCGGTGCCCGGGATGCGATACCCCAGATCGCACTGCTGAGTAACCCATGTATAGGCTTTGTCACCGTTGAAGTGGGCCGCTGGCTCCGGAGCTAGGGTTGGGCGAAGACATCCCGCGACCAACGCAAGCAGCGCGAGCCACAACAGGATGGGTTTCATCTGGATGGAATGACCACCGGGGAGACCACTGCCCATATCTCTGTGGACCATGTCAGACCTGGACCTCCTCAGCCTCATGGGCTGGTCGATCGAGCCCCCGAGGCCCTCGCAAGCGGCTTGCCAGCACCTGTCGATAGGCGCGCATGCGCTGTGCCCGCAATGGCCTGCGATGTCCCAGAGTCCACTTGACGCCTTCAATGACGATCTGGGCCACGTATTGACCCAGGAGCCAGACGCGTAATAAGCTGGCTACGAGGCGCCCATGGTATTTGTATGCGTAACGGACTTTACTGGACTGGAAATAGATGTGGCGCTGAGCGACGACCTGGTCACTGCTCTTCCCACCGTAGTGCACCACTTCAGCCGCTGGCTCATAGGCGATCCGCCAGCCAGCCCCGCGGATTCTGCGGCACCAATCGAGTTCCTCGGAGTACATGAAGAACCCTTCGTCGAGTGGACCGACCTGATCGACAGTCTCTCGGCGGACCAGCATGGCAGCTCCGGTGACCCAGTCGACGTCCTGGGGCATGTCGTCCGGTCGGTCCTCCACGTAATACAGTGCCAAAGTTTTGCGTGGCAGCAGACCCTCCAGCCATGTGCTCTCGAGGAACAGGATGGGTAGGGTGGGGAAGCGACGGCGCGAGGGCTGGATGGTGCCGTCCTCGTTGAGTAGCCGGGGCCCTACCAGTCCTATGTCAGGGTGCGTCTCCAGGTAGGCGACCAGCCGTCGCAGAGCTTGCGGCCTGACCAGGGTATCCGAGTTCAGCAGAAGAATATACTGTCCCCGGGCGATGGTCAGACCCTGGTTGTTGGCGGCTGCAAATCCGCGGTTTTCCCGATTGGTTAGCAGCCGCACATCCTGTGCACTGGACCGCAGCATCTCAGGGGTGCCATCGGTAGAAGCGTTGTCTACAACGATAATCTCCAGATCCTGTCGCGGTCCCTGCCAGGTCGCCTTCAGGGAGTCAATGGCCTGTAGCAGGAGCTCCCTCACGTTCCAGCTCACGATGATGACGGACAAGCAAGGGGTTCTAGATATCTCAGACATGGCGGTGAACGGCGAAGTTCACGATCTCAGCAAGCGCGGCCCGTTGGGGGGACTCGGGATAGGTCCGGATCAAGGCGAGGGCCTCCTCAGCGTGTGCGCGCGCACGAGCCATGGCCTGTTCCGGCGCATCGGATACGCGGACCGCTTCAACGAGTGCGCGTATGGCGCCTTCGTCGTTGTGGTCTTCGAAGAGCACACGTACCCGATCATCGCCCGGGTGCGAGTTGGTGAATTCCATGACGGGTAACGTGACAATGCCCTCTCGGAGGTCAGAGCCTATGGGCTTACCCATCGTGCGGGGGTCTCCCACGAAGTCCAGCACATCGTCCGCGATCTGAAATGCCTGGCCCAGCAGAGCGCCGAAGCGATACGCCTGTTCCACAAGCTGATCGTCACACCCGGCCAGAATGGGGCCCGACTGCGCGCACAGCGCGAACAGGGAGCCGGTCTTGGCGAAGACCCTGGCATAATAGGTTTCAAGGGTTGGCAGTCCTTTATATCGGCCGAGGAGTTGCTCCAGCTCACCAGTGCAGATAACCTCCAGGGTCTCCGCGAAGCGCTGGACGAGCAAGGGATTTTCGCTGCGGGCGATAAGCTTGGCGGCCAAGGCGAACACGATGTCACCTGTGAGGACGGTCGCTGGCGTTGACCAGTGAGCGTTGAGTGTTTCAATGCCGCGGCGCGTCTGTGCGTGGTCGATCAGATCATCATGCACCAGGGTCGCCGTGTGCAACATCTCCACGCCCGCAGCGGTTGTGAGTGCCTTGTCCGGATCGGCTCCGCACATATGGGCGAAGAGCAGCACGATCGCGGGCCGCAGACGCTTTCCCCCGCTCTCAACCAGGGCGTCAACCGCATCGCGCAAAGGCAGGGGAATGCTGCTGCACTCAGCAAGCATCAGATTCTGCACTACCGTCAATTCATGGCCTAGCAGGCGACGATATCGAAGTGGCGTTTCATTGTGGCTCACAATGCATCCCCAAAGCGACGTTATAGTCCGGATTATACCGCAGATGCCGGAACCCGAAACGCACGCAGTGACCGTTGCTACTCACAGCTTTCCCAATGCTGCGGTCGCCCCGACACCCTGCGGGTGTGAGTCTGGACGGCGGTGTCGAAGTGCAGGCCCCTCATGTAGATCATAGTCCAAAGAGCAAAGAGGCATTCAGTGTTGTCATGGTGGCGATCTCCGCCACAGGGGTCGTGCGGATCCGCGCCAGGGCCTCGGCCACCAGCCACAGGTAGGAAGGCTCATTGCGCTTGCCACGGTGAGGCGATGGTGTGAGGTAAGGTGCATCTGTCTCTAAGAGGATACGGTCGAGGGGCGCCTTTGCGGCAACCTCCTGAAGTCTTGAGGCCTTTTTGTAGGTAAGAGGGCCGTCGAGCCCTATAGAGAACCCCAACTCCAGAAAGGCCGAAAGCATGTCAGGTCCCGCAGCATAGGCGTGCAGTGTTCCTTTGGCCCTGGGATGGGCCGCTTTCCAGGCAACCAGGATGCGGTAGACGTCCTCATGAGCTTCCCGGTCGTGGATGATCACGGGTAGATCCAGTTCTGCCGCCAATGCCAACTGGGCTTTGAAAGCACCCCTTTGCACCTCTGGGGAGGGGCAGGGCCACTTTCTGTCTTCCACTCGCGGCCAGTAGTAATCCAGTCCAATCTCCCCGATCGCGACCACGTGAGGGTTGCGCGCCAGCGCACGTAGTTTGTCCAGATCTCCCTGGGAGACGTTGAGTGCCTCTGTCGGATGAATACCCACAGCGGCGTAGAGGCGGCAGGGGCCTCCATCGTGCCGCTCGGCCAGCAGAACCGCGCTTTCGCTGTCACTCACTTGGGTGCCCGGCACGATCACAGAGGTCACATGGGCCTCGGCTGCACGCTCTAAGACGGCTTCCAGATCCTCGGCGTAGCGGGGGTGTTGCAGATGTGCATGGGTGTCAATCAGAGAAAGATTCAAGGCGCACCTCCTTAAGAGATCACGCCTGGATTATACCGTAACGAGGACTGTGACACGATACTCAGGAGAACTCTTCATGTTCCAGCGTGCAGGTTGAATCTGAGAAGTGCTCTCTTTGAGGCACAATCCTGCACGGTGCTTCGAGTAGAGGCGCTGAAGTGCGCTGTGAGCCTGGGAGGGGGATCTCGGACGCTAACGGGGCCTATAACACTGCACTTATGTTTCTCTAATGTTCGTGTGTTATAATCTCGTAGCGATAGAAGTATCCAGCGAGTATAAGACCGATACAATGACTGGGCTGGAGCCGTGGATTGGCTCCCTTAGGAGGGTGGAAAGTATGTTACCATGGTTTAATACACAGGATCAGAACATAGAGGAATTGATCTCTCAGGTTCCTGAGGAGATTCCAATTCTTCCGTTGCGCAATACGGTGGCTTTTCCGTATATCGTAATGCCATTGGCCGTGGGGATTCCGCGGTCCATCAAGTTGATTGAGGAGTCAGACCAGACTGGCCGGATCATTGGTCTGGTTGCTATGAAGGACCCGGCGATCGAGGTCCCTGACTCGACGCAGGTTTATGATGTGGGGACGGTGGCGATCATTCACCGCGTCATGAAGGCGGATGATGGGACACTTACCGTCTTCGTGCAAGGCCTGGAGAGGTTCCGTGTGGTGGAGTGGGTGGCCGAAGAGCCCTATCTGAAGGCCAAGATCGAGCTGATGCCAGACATCATCGAGGGCTCGGTGGTGGAGGAGGCTCTCCGGCGCAACTTGCTGGACATTGCAACACGCCTGGCAGAGCTGATCCCACAGTTCCCCGATGAGGCGGTCCGGTTCATCCAGCAGATTAGCGATCCACGCCTGCTGGTCTACCTGGTCGCGTCCAACATGCGCATCAGCATGGAGGATGCGCAGAAGCTGCTGGAGGCCGATCATCTCGCCGAGAAGATGCAGTTCCTGATCGGTGTGCTGACGCGCGAGTTGGAAGTGCGGGAGATTGGTCAGCAGATTCAAGAGAAGGCGAAAGAAGAGATCGAAAAGAACCAGCGTGAGTATTACCTCCGTCAGCAGCTGGACGCGATCCGGCGGGAGTTGGGTGAGGATGACGAGGCCAGTCGGGAAGTGGAGGAATACCGCAAGAAGATCGAAGAGGCCGGGTTGAGCGATGAGGCCAGAGAGGAAGCCTTGCGTGAGCTGTCCAGGCTGGAGAAGATGCCCCCACAGGCGGCTGAGTATTGGGTGATCAAGACCTATCTGGACTGGCTGACCTCGCTGCCCTGGGAGAAAATGACCGAGGACAATCTGGAGATCGCCAACGCGCGTAAGGTCTTGGATGAGGATCACTATGATCTGGAGGATGTGAAAGAGCGCATCCTGGAGTTTCTGGCGGTCCGCAAGCTGCGTGAGGAGCGTGGCCTGGACGAGGGGAGTGAAACAGATCTGCAAGGGCGTAGGATCGAGGGCATGGGGGCGATCCTGGCGCTCATTGGGCCACCTGGAGTCGGCAAGACCTCTTTGGGCCAGTCTATCGCCCGTGCGCTTGGTCGTAAGTTTACCCGGATGAGCCTGGGTGGTATGCGCGATGAAGCTGAGATCCGCGGGCATCGGCGCACCTACATCGGTGCGATGCCTGGGCGCATCATGCAGGCGATCAAGCGTGTAGGTGTGAAGAATCCGGTTTTCATGCTGGATGAAGTCGATAAGATTGGATCGGACTGGCGAGGGGATCCCTCTTCCGCGTTGCTGGAGGTTCTGGATCCTCAACAGAATCACGCGTTTCGGGATCACTACCTCGACGTCGACTTTGATCTGAGTCAGGTTCTGTTTATCTGTACAGCCAACACGACTGCCACGATCCCAGCCCCGTTGCTAGATCGTATGGAAGTGATCCAGATCGACGGTTATACCGAGTATGACAAGCTGCACATCGCGCGGCAGTATTTGGTGCCGCGACAGCTCAAGGTAAACGGTCTGCGGGAAGAGGAGATCGAGTTCACGGATGATGCGCTTCGCACCATAATCCGGGACTACACCCGCGAGGCAGGTGTGCGTCAACTAGAGCGCAGTATCGGTAAAGCATGTCGGAAGGTCGCGACTTTGATCGCAGAGGGTATCGCTGAGGATCTACCTATTGTGGTGGATCCGGATAAAGCGCGTGAGTACCTGGGAAAGCCGCGCTATCGTTTCGAGGCAGCGCTGAGAACTGAACGTCCTGGTGTCGCAACGGGGTTGGCCTGGACTCCAACGGGTGGTGAGGTGCTGTTCGTGGAAGCAGCGACGATGCCTGGGTCAGATGATCAGTTTATCCTGACCGGGCAATTGGGTGACATCATGCGTGAATCCGCCCGGATTGCGTTGAGCTATGTGGAATCGCATGCTGAGGAGTTGGGGATCCGACTGAAGGAAGGTCACGGCAAGATCCATCTGCATGTCCCTGCTGGGGCCGTGCCTAAGGATGGTCCCTCAGCGGGCGTGACGATGGTGACCGCGTTGGTCTCGCTTTTGTCAGGCCGGCCTGTCGACCCCAACGTTGGCATGACGGGTGAGATGACCTTGCAAGGGCAGGTGCTGCCGATCGGCGGAGTGAAACTCAAGATCCTGGCTGCACATCGCGCTGGGTTGCGTAAGATCATCCTGCCCAAGCTCAACGAGGTCGACCTGGATGAGATCCCAGACCAGGTCAAGGAGGAGATGGAGTTCATCCTCGTGGATGATGTGAAAGAGGTCTTAGAACATGCGCTCCTTCCACCCCAGGAGAAACCAGAGTCTGAGGAGCCAGTGGAGGAACCTGAGGTCTCTGCTGAACCCGAGCCGATGAGTGCCTGAGCTCGAATAGGCCATTAGCCGTCGGCCCGTGCGGTCTGGTAGAGGATGGTAAGGCGTGGACATTGCCCCCACGACGCAGTCGTGGGGGCAATGTGGTCTGTGGAGCGGCTCAAGGGCCCGGCGAAGTACTCGCGAGCATTCTCTCGGCTGCTTTGGCAGAGCGCTCGTCCTTGAGTATAATGCGCCTGTCTCCACTGGGTGCCAGTGGATCATCTCACGCGAGGATAGCTGATGCCCAAGTTCTTGACGTTCCATGACCTGGCGGACCTTGCCACTGATTATTGCGCGGAGTTAGCTCACACGCGACGCCTGCCCCAAAACCTTTTCTATTTTCTGGAAGGGGCACAATCCTTCTACGCGTATCGTAACTCAGATGTCAATCAGATTGCGTGGGAGGACGAAGTGCGTTTCCTGACCCAGCAGCATCTGCTTCAGCCAGAGGGCATTCTGGCGTTTTGTAGCCTTGGTTGTGGGAATGCCGCGCCCGAGAAAATGGTCTTGCGCACGATCTATGCCGCCGGCTACCAGCTGATCTACGTGGGGGTGGATTCCTCAGCACAGATGCTTGAATTGGCGGAAGCCAATCTGGAGGGGGAGGTCTTCCCGCACCGACTGGTACTGGCAGACTTCATGCGACCTGACTTCCCTGCCCGTCTGTGGGCGCTTCTTGACCCGGCGTCCGTCCGCCTTTACGCCATGATGGGAGGAACTTTCGGGAACCTCGATCAGCACCAGGCTCGTACAATGCTGGCACGCCTGGTGCGCCCTGGCGAATATGCCTATGTGGACGTGGTGCCTCAGTACGCTGACGAACAGCAAAATGCGCGTCTCCGGCAGCGTTTGCTGCAGCTTCCTCAGAATCTACCAGCCTTTTTCGAGCGGTTGCTGAGCTCGCTGGGGCTCTCTCCCGACCAGGGGGTTTTCCGCTCACATGAGTTACTCGAACGGGAACCTGAAGCCCTGAAGTATACGTTCTTCTTCGAGGTGAAGCGCGAGGTCACTGTCTCGTGCCTTGGGCATCGTTTTGTGTTGCAGGCAGGGGATCGGCTGGAGCTTCTAACCGTTCGGGCCTATGTGATCCCCTCACTCATCGCGTTCATGGCAGAGCGGGGTTTTGAGCTGATGGGAACCCATGTCCCAAGGGTCGGGCGGCTGAGCCACCTATGGCAGCGTATCCTGTTCGTGAGAACGACGGCTAAGCCGGAGTGAGCCCCACACGGCTGCAAACCTGGTTGACCGCAATTGCCGTGGCCGCGTGGCACGGCCCGTTGGAACCAGCAGGAGGTCATCGTGCATGTTTCTAAAGCAGTGATCACAGCAGCGGGAAGGGATCAGCGCACTCTACCCGTCCAGACTTTGATCGATCGGGATGGTAGGGAGAAGTCTGTGTTGCGTATCCTGGTGGAGGAAGCGCTTAGTGCCGGTGTGGATGAGGTGGCGGTGGTCGTGGCCCCCGGCGACGAGGACCCCTATGGGGCCGTCCTGGGCGATCACCGGGGCCGGGTGACTTTCGTCCGCCAGGAGGTGCCGCGCGGCTACGGCCATGCGGTGTTGTGCGCCCGGGAGTTCGTGGGCGATGCGCCTTTCCTTCACCTGGTAGGGGATCATCTGTATGTAAGTCGAGAGCAGGGGAGCTGTGCCAGGCAATTGGTAGCTGTGGCAGAGGCCGAGGCCTGCGCAGTCTCGGCCGTCCAGGCAACGAGGGAGACTCTGCTGCCGTATTACGGAACTGTGGGCGGCCGTCGGGTATCCGGACGCCGTGATCTCTACCTGATAGAGCGCGTGGCAGAGAAGCCGACGCCTACGGAGGCAGAGCTTCATCTGGTCGTTCCCGGTCTACGGATGGGTCACTATCTCTGTTTCTTTGGGATGCACGTCTTGACGCCGTCGGTGATGGAGATTCTGGGCGAGTTGTTAGCAGAGCAGGAGAATGTCCATGGACTGACGCTGTCGGCGGCGTTGAACGTATTGGCCCAGCGTGAGAAGTACCTGGCTTTGGAAGAGCGGGCCCAGCGGTTCGACGTTGGTGTCAAGTACGGTCTCCTGATCGCGCAGTTGGCCCTGGCGCTCAACGGTCGGGATCGGGACCTGCTCCTGACGCGACTTCTGGAACTCCTGGCCAGCCGTGAGCTGAGCTCACAAAGAGAGTCATGAGAAGCGAGGACAGTGTGATGGGCCGGTTGGTGGAGATCATCACCTCCTCCGAGATGGAGGTCAGGAATCGCTCATTGGACGTCATCTGCTCGCGCGCTACGCTCCCCGAGCTGTTCGAAGAAGCTCGATCTCTGGACACCTTTCGACGGCACAGCGACAACCTCTATGAGCAGGTGCGAGCTCTCTTCTTCCTCTATGCCATCTACCGTTTCCATTTGCCTGCGAAGCCTGGGCTGGTGCGGCGGGGTCTGATCCCGTACCGAGGCTATGAGCATCTGCTGCAGCGGCGTTTCGAGGAGGCCATTGATGCCTTTCTTGAAGCTGCGACGCGTGATGGCATGAACGAGGGTATTGCCAGTGCCCTGGCTGAGGCCTACCGTCGGTTGGGCTTCCAGACGTTGGCTGATCAGGTGCGCCGAAGTGTGCGATCGGTGCGGGGGAACCAGTGGATGTTCCGCGTGGGGCATCCTGCGGATCACCCCCTACGCATTCGTCAGGAGCTGCTGGCACAGACGCCGCAGGGCTTATACCCTATCCTGCACGAGGCGACGCCAGTGCGCATGGACCTGAGCCACAGTGGCTGGAGTGATATTTTCTTCCTGGGGATGGACTTCCCAGAAGGTGCCCGTGTGCTTAACGTGTCGATTGATCTGGGTGTCCACGGGAGAGATCCTCATCCCCGTCCGCCTGTAGAAGCCTACATTCGAGTGATCGACGCTCCTGTGCTGCGGTTCGTCAGTGTGGACCTGGGGGCCGTGGCCGAGGTACGTGAACTGGCGGAAGTATTCGACTTCGCACGCGATTATCTCGGCTTGCTCAAAGCAGCGGTGATCGCATCAGGCATTGTGCCACCGGGCATGGAGGGGGCGGGAGAGCGGCTCCCGGACCTTCTGGCACGGCTGGTGGCTCCGGGGCTGGGGCTGGAGATCGTCAGCAAAGTCAACGACATCCCCAAAGGCTCGCGTCTTGCCGTTTCGACAAGTCTCCTGGCCTGTTTGATTGCCGTGTGCATGCGCGCAACCGGTCAGACCCAGAGTTTGACAGGTGGGCTCAAGGAGGAAGAAAGACGATTGGTGGCTGCCCGGGCAATCCTGGGGGAATGGCTCGCTGGTTCTGGCGGCGGTTGGCAGGACTCAGGAGGTGTGTGGCCGGGGATCAAGCTCATCAGAGGTGAGTTGGCGCAGCCCGGTGATCCGGAGTTCGGCATCAGCCGAGGACGATTGTTGCCCTCTCATCACATCTTGGGACTGGATGAGGTAGGAGAGGACACTCGTGAGGCCCTCCAGGAGAGCCTGATTCTGGTGCATGGGGGGATGGCTCAAGATGTCGGCCCGATCCTGGAGATGGTGACCGAGAAGTATCTACTGCGCTCGCAACAGGAGTGGCGGGCCCGCATGGAGGCCATGAGGATCTTCGATGAGATCCTGGCCCTGTTGCGGCATGGTGATATCCGCGGCATCGGCGATGCGACCACGCGCAATTTCTTCGGTCCAATTGAGACGATCATCCCGTGGGCGAACAACCTGTACACGGTGACATTGATCGAGCGCATGCGTCGGGCGTTTGGTAGAGACTTCTGGGGTTTCTGGATGCTGGGGGGAATGTCGGGCGGGGGCATGGGCTTCATCTTTGATCCGCGGCGCAAGGCAGAGGCCCAGGAGCGCTTGCACGCGGCTATGATGACGGCGAAGCGAGAATTACAGCATGCGCTGCCGTTTGCCATGGACCCGGTGGTCTACGACTTCGCGATCAACCAGCGTGGCACGCATGCCAGTCTGCTGTGTGGCGATGTCATGGCAGAAGAAGGGACAGCCGGTACGTGCGCAGTGGCCCTCATGCCACCAGGGTACTACACGCTGAGAATCCCCGAGCTGGTACGACGTGCCCGTCATGAGCTGTCGGTGTCGCAGCGAGCAGAGTTGGATGCCTTTGGTGTGCAGTGTCGGATGGACACCGGGCTCTCAGGTATCGTGCAGGTGTTGTTCGATCAACTCCTGCCACGCCCGGCGGATCAGACTGCGGCCGGTCAGACGTTGGATGAGCTCCTGGAAACCCTGGGCTTCGATCGGATCCAACATGAACAGATCAGAGCTGACCTGCGCAGTGGCCGCATTGGGCTGGCTCAGAATCGGTTGCCCGCGAGCACGGAGATCCGTGACGTCTCCCCTGATGATGTCCTGGACTTATCGCAGGCGCTCCTGAGGGAGGTAGGCGACGCGGGATCAGCGCGTGAGTTCCGCGAGTTTGAGGAAATGGGATTGCAGGCAATCCGAGAGGGCCGCGTCGCGGTGGTGACTCTGGCTGCCGGGGTGGGGAGCCGGTGGACCCATGGGGCTGGCGTGGTAAAGGCACTGCATCCATTCTGTAAACTGGGGGGTGTCCACCGTTCCTTCATTGAGGTGCACCTGGCCAAGAGTCGGCGTGTCAGCAGTACGGTGGGGGCATCTTTGCCTCACGTCATCACGACCAGTTATCTGACCCATCAGCCGATTGCTGCGTATCTGGAGCGGCATAATCGCTACGGCTATCAGGGTCCGCTGTACCTGTCGCCGGGGCGCGCCGTTGGATTGAGGCTGGTACCGATGACGCGTGATCTGCGGTTCGCCTGGGAGGAAATGCCTCAGCAACTGCTCGACGAGCAGGCACAGAAGGTCCGCGATAGCCTGCACGCCTCCCTCATCCGCTGGGCCCAGCAGATGGGCGAAGGTGCTGACTATCGAGACAATGTCCCCCTTCAGTGTCTGCATCCCGTGGGGCACTGGTTCGAGATTCCCAACATGCTTAGAAATGGCCTCCTCCGGCAACTGCTCGAGCGTTTCCCCAACTTACAAGTCCTGATGATGCATAATATTGACACGGTGGGGGCCGATGTGTCCCCGATGGTCCTGGGCGCACACCTGAGTTCGGGTGCCATGATGACCGTCGAGGTGATTACCCGGCGGGTGGAGGATCGAGGTGGTGGTCTGGCCCGTGTGGATGGAGATCTGAGGCTCATCGAAGGGATGGCTTTGCCACGGGAAGAAGACGAGTTTCACCTGTCCTATTACAATAGCAACACAATGTGGATCGATATCCAGGGGTTGTTGGATGTATTCGGGCTGGATCGAGATGATCTGGCGGATGAGGCTGTGGTAGCGGAGCATGTGCGCGCGCTTGCCGCCCGTATGCCGACGTACGTCACCCTCAAGGATGTCAAGAAGCGCTGGGGGCACGGTCAGGAGGACGTGTACCCGGTGGCGCAGTTCGAGAAGCTGTGGGGGGACATGACGGCCCTGCCGGAGATGCGGTGTCAGTACGTGGTCGTACCGAGAGTGCGAGGCCAACAGCTCAAAGAGCAGGCGCAGCTTGATGGTTGGTTGCGTGATGGTTCGGCAGCCTACGTCGATTCCTTGTGCGCCTGGGAGTAGGGTACACGATCGCACTGTGCTCCGTGGGGGCCACGTACCACTCGGGCCGGTGCATGGCCCCCAGGCACATATCATGAGGGATCGGCGTTCTCCGAGATTAGCCCACGACGCAGGTATACCTCAGCAGCCTCGCGTACAAGGGCGGCGGTCAGCGGGGCACTATGCACTTGCTCAAGCCGCTCGGCGAGAGCCTGTAGTTGACGATATGTGGTACGCCCAGGCCGCAGTGTGCTGTAAATCGCCAGCACCTCCTCATTGGTCAGCCCTGTCAGCTCGGCGGCGCGTCGCAGATTCTGTGCTAATTCGGGGTACCCGTTGGCCTCCGCCAGGTCCGCCTGATGTCGTAACGTCTCGGCGCTGATGCGGAAGTCTGCCTGGGTCAGCTCTCCTTTCAGGACAGCCTCCATTGTCAGCTCCTCGAGCGTACGTCCCGTTTGAGTGCGGGTGATGCGGTTCTCTCTTCCCTCGTTCATGGATCCACTCATTTGTTCTCGATAATGGCCCCTCGACTGGCAGAACTTGCGAGCCGGCTGTAGAGCGCCAGATACCCACGCTTGAACTTGGGCTCGGGACGCTCCCAGCGCGAGAGTCGAGAGGCAATGACCTCATCGGGCACGTGAAGCTGGAGACGACGGTTGGGGATATCAATGGTGATCAGATCGCCGTCCTCCACCGCGGCAATGGGGCCGCCTTCGGCAGCCTCCGGTGAGACATGTCCCACGAAGCAGCCGTTGTTGGTGCCGGAGAAGCGCCCGTCGGTCACTACGGCGGTCTTCAACGCCAACCCCTGCCCGTAGAGCAATTTCATCGCTGTGTACATCTCCCGCATGCCGGGGCCCCCTTTGGGGCCCTCGTAACGGATGATGACGACCTCCCCGGCATGAACCTGCCCGGCCATGATAGCCTCATTGGCGGCTTCCTCTGAGTCAAAGCAGCGCGCCTTGCCGGTGAATGTATGCATCTCCGGTACGATCGCCGCCGGTTTGGTGATGGCGGTGTCAGGAGCAAGGTTGCCGCGCAACACAGCCAGTCCTCCACCGGCGCTCCAGGGATCGTCCAATGGACGGATCACCGTGCCGTCGGGGTCAGGGGCGTTCACTAGGTTGTCGGCCACGGCTTTACCCGTAACGGTGAGGGCGTCGGCGTGCAGCATTGGGAGCAGTTGCTTCATAACAGCTGGTACGCCTCCAGCATGGTAGAAGTCAGGGACGTTTGGGGCGCCGGCGGGGAAGATGCGGGCCAGGTGCGGCGTCGTCCGGCAGATCTCCTCGAACCGATCCATGGACATCGCAGTCCCTGCCTCGTAGGCGATGGCAGGGAGGTGTAGGGCGACATTGGTGGAGCCACCGATTGCAGCGCTCAACCGGAGCGCGTTCTCCAGGCTGTGGGGCGTGATGATATCGCGAGCTGTGATGCCGGCTTTGAGCAGAGCCACAATCTGCCGCCCTGCCTCCTGCGCAGAGCGCAGCCGGGCCGCATAGGTGGCGGGGATGTTGGCACTGCCCGGCAGGGTCATACCCAGAGCCTCCGCCAGGCTACACATCGTGTTGGCGGTTCCCAAAAAGGCGCAGGACCCGCAGGTGGGAGTGGCACAGTCTTCCAACGCGCGGTAAGTGGCCTCATCAATCTTGCCGGCGGTGAGCATGCCCAGTCCTTCCGTCAACGACGTGGTGTCTGCGGCGCGTTCGTCGAAGGTGCACCCACCTTCCATGGGGCCCCCTACCACCATAATGGCTGGGACGCCGATGCGGGCGGCCGCCATTAGCATGCCAGGCACAATCTTATCGCAGGAGGCCAGCAGCACGACGGCATCAAGGCGATGTGCCTGCACCATCACCTCTACGTCGTTAGCGATGAGTTCCCGGCTGGGCAGGATGTAGTGCATGCCGTCATGCCCCTGTGCGATACCATCACACGCGGCCATGATACCGAACTCGACGGGCGTGCCCCCGGCCTGCAAGATCCCCTGTTTCACGTAGTCGGAGACCAGGTCTAGGTTGTAGTGGCCTGGCACCACCCGGTTCCACGAGTTGGCGACGCCGATAAGGGGACGAGCCAGGTCATAGTCACTGTATCCCATGGATTTCCAGAGTGCACGCTGCATAGACCATTCTGGTCGTTTGAGGACATCTTTGCTACGCCATGTCATGTCTTGCTCTCCTTGCGAACTAAGCTTTCGTTCCTGATTTCGACGTGGGCCCGCCGACGATCCCCCGCTGGTGAGGTAGCCCTCTCACCGCAGCCGCAACTCGCTCGGCGGACGGCCCGGTTCTACGTGCTCGATCTCTCTGCGATGCAGTAGCGTTGTCTGCACAATCAACCTGAGGCGGGCTGTGTTGTCAATGCGCACGGGCACCGGCGTGGTCGGGCGGTGTTGAGCATAGCGTGCTGCGTTACGCCCGATCTGTTGGTAAGTGTCGAGGTCTAGGTTGGGAGCCATGGAGAAGAGCTCCAGGTTCTCCAGCGGCGCCAGATCACGTTGATGGATCACGGCGGTCCCCTTGGATTGGATGCCGATGGCAACGCCAGAACCACTGAGTTGGGCGCCCGCATGTCCGATGAAGGCACAATCAGCGGTGTGGTGGATTCGGATGACGCGCGCCGGAAGTCCTTCCTCGTGGATACCCTGGATCATGGCCTTCAACACCTCACGCAGATCCAGCCCGCTGAGGGTTTGCTGGATGCTGAGGCCGAACGCAGGACCCACAGCAATGATCACCTCGGGTTCAGTGCCTACCTGCGCCTGGCCGACCTCCTCCAGCCACGGCTCTCGCTCTGTAGCCTCGAGCTCACGCAGGAAGTCGCGCGGGTCCCAGGCCTGGGGGATGTCCTGAAGCAGGGCCCAGCGGCTGCCCTCTACGCGGTAACCTGTCCCCGGTCCTCGGTAGTCGTTGGGATCAGTCAATGCACTGAGGACCTTGAACGGGCGACCTGGGGCCTCGGCGAAGATAGCCGCTGTTTGCAGATAATCGCCAATCACGCGTTGTCGCTGCATCTCGAGGATGTTGGCTGCAACGTCCTCATAGCCAGCCTGGGCCAGCGCCCGTATAATCTCAAGGACATCAATGGGGCCGTCAAGCAGCATTTGGGCTGCCTTGATGTCAGCGATGCGATCGCGGTCGGGCATATCCTCGCTGTTGTAGGCCGTAACGGCCGCGGCCACCTCCTCCTCGGTGATCTCGGCGAAGTCCAGCGCGTCAAATACGGCCTGGACAGCCCGGGCGGCGCGTTCCCTGACTTCAAGCACAGTCTCCTCGCGCAACGGGTGGATACCCCCGTCAATCTGCATATCCCGTTGAATGATGTACCAGTCGTCCAGCTCTGTGACGTCGAAGTTGCCACCGCCGAACATGTTGTCATATCGTGGGATGGCACCATATCCTGAGGTGATGAAGTCTGTGCCCGGGATAAACTGTAGCATGAGCTTGGCCGTCTTGCGCATCTCAGAGTGAGAGGCCAGGGCGTCGTTGCCTGCCGCGACCTCCAGCCCGAGCATCGCCGCGATGAGGTTTTCTGCCAGCACGACCCGTACCCCGCCGGGCAGTGATTCGGGTAAGGCAATGCAACTGATTGACCCGTTCTGAGTGCCCTGGCTGCCTGCTCCTCGGGTGACCAACAGACAGCGAGCCTCCAGGTAGAGCATGGACTTCCCCTCAGCGTGACCCATCAGCGCTTCGGATCCCGTACCTGAGGTGAAACGTGTCTTTACGCCACGGCTGGCGTAGGCGGAGGCCAGGAACGCCTTGGACCATGGTGTGTCGTCACCGTCGATAAATGCACCCTCTGTCCCGTAGACTGACAATGTCTCCGAGTAGCTGGTCAGTCCTCGGAACCCCAGCCGCAGATTGGTGGCCTCCTCGACTGAGCACTGGGTGAGGGCACCGCCGCGACCTGCCTGTGACCCCACCAGGATAGCCAACGCGTTGAGAGGTGCATAACGACTGACGCCGACGGTAGTCTCTATCTCGCGAAAGCCGCGCAGAGCGGCCTCCGCTGCATCCGCTGCCAGAAGTGCCGGGTGCTCCTTGCGATTCGTCACGTGTGCCTGATTGGCCGGCGTGCGGCGAGCGCGCATCTTTGACAGGGCGACCATCATCTCCAGCACGTTCATCTGCTGCACGATCTCCACCAACTTAGCTGCCGTGCAGCCTCGCGTGATTTTCAGGACCTCATGACGGGGTATGTTGATGTCCACGAGCATGTGGGCGATCTCCCGGGAGGGCATGGCCATGGCCCGGGGGGCTGCCTCCAGATCGATGCTGTGTTGGGCAATGAAGTGGTCGATGAGATCGAAGTCAGTGGATGGCACGCCATCCATCTCGGTGATGTGTCCTTCCTCGATGCGCAGGCTGGGCTGGGGGTCAAGGGGGCTCCCTACGGCCACCAGACCTACCTCGGGCCAGGGCTTGATAAAGGTCTCGCGGTTTACCGGTCGGTTCTGGCGCACGCGCTGACGTTTTGATGCGGTCACAGCGGCTGTCTCCTTACACCAATCGCAGGGTGCCCTGCAACCGAATGTCCCTGGAAGAGCTCCCCACCAGGATGTCGAAAGCTCCTGGCTCCACAACCCAATCCTTGGCCTGGTACGGGTCGTAGAAGGCGAAGGCGCGGGCGTCGAGCTGGAAGGTCACACGCGTGCTTTCTCCGGGGTCGAGGCGGACCTTTCGGAAACCTTTGAGCTCCTTGACCGGCCGTTCGAGGCTGGCCTCATGATCGTTGACGTAGAGCTGGATCACCTCCTGGCCTGCGACAGCGCCGGTGTTTGTCACCGTCACGGCTACTTCGATTGACTCACCACACGGGGCCTGTGAGGGCATCTCGAGGTCGTGGTACTCGAAGGTTGTGTAAGAAAGGCCAAACCCAAAGGGGAAGAGTGGCTCGATCCCTGTCCTGTCGTAGTAGCGGTAGCCCACGAAAAGCCCCTCTCCGTAGCGGACCTGGCGTGTGCCCGGATAGTTCAAGAAGGTTGGGTTGTCCTCGTACCGCCGTGGGAAGGTCACCGGAAGTTTTCCTGAGGGGCTCACGTCGCCAGCCAGGATACGGGCGATGGCATGTCCTCCTTCCTGGCCTGGATAGTAGGCCAGGATCACTGCGGCCACCTCTTCGATCCATGGCATCTCGACGGGCGCTCCGCAGTTCAATACGACGATCGTGCGTGGATTGGCAGCCGCTACCGCACGGATCAGTTCGTCCTGCGCCCCCGGTAGCTTCATGTCGGGACGGTCGTACCCTTCGCTCTCGAAGCCTCTGGGCATCCCAGCGAAGATGACAGCCGCATCCGAATCGCGCGCGAGGGCTACAGCCTGCTCGAGCCGATTATCGTCCTCTGGCAGGGGTTCGTAGCGTGCCAGAACCTTTAGCTCGCGAGGGCCGGGCTCAACAGGTGCGATGTAGTCTACGCGCAGCCGATATATGCGTCCGGCATCCAACGAGAGGTAGGCCGTCGCCTCGTTGCTCTGATGTGTCTCACCTGGGGAATCCGCCGTGGTGTCCAGGATCAGTTTGTCGTCGACAAACAGCCGAAGTACACCATTGGCGCGCAACTGGAGGTGATAGCGTCCACTTATCTCAGGCCGATAAGCTCCTTCCCAGCGCGCCGAGAAGCCACGCTCTGGTACGCTTTGCGGCGTGTGCAGGTGCCACTCGTCGAGATAGGGATCCACGCGCTCTGCCAGGATATCGCCGGAGAAGTCCGGGGTTCGGTAGAACCGGCCCAGGAACCCGATCTGCTGTTTCTCTCCTATCGGGACGTTGGGCTTCAGAGCCGGCGGTGCTACGGTGTTGTCGCAGCCCTGCGCGTACGCTATGTGCACATGGTCACCGAAGCGGGCTGTCAGGCCCTCCAGCGGACTCACGCGGTAAGGCGGCTCCAGGTAGGAGCTCCCCCCTCCACCTATGCGGGCTTCGGAGGCGTTGGGACCAATGACGGCGAGCCTGGATATGCCTGTGAGAGGCAGGACCCCGCCGTCGTTTTTCAGCAGGGTGACGGAGGCCTCCGCCAGTTCGCGGGCCAGGGCCTGGTGGGCCGGCGTGTTCACCTCGCCAGCGGGCAAGGGAGCCCCGTCCATCAGCCCAGAACGGAACAGCATGCGCAGAATCCGACGGGCCGCCTCATCAACGGTGGACTCCTCAATCTGCCAGGTCCGCACGGCCTCTACTAGCAGGCGGCCATAATACTTGGCCGGTCCAGGCATCTCAATGTCCAGCCCCCCTGCCACGGATTCGACGATCGTGTGATTAGCTCCCCAGTCGGAGATGACCACGCCATCGAATCCCCACTCGTCGCGCAGGATCTCGGTGAGCAGATGGTAGTGTTGGCTGGCATAGGTGCCGTTGACCCGGTTGTAGGCGCACATCACGGTCCAAGGGTGAGCTTCCTTCACGATTGTCTCAAACTGGGCCAAGTAGATCTCGCGCAGGGTTCGCTCATCCACAACAGAATCCCCTCGGAGACGCTCGGTCTCCTGGTTGTTGCAGGCGTAGTGCTTGAGAGATGCACCCACACCCTTGCTTTGCAGTCCCTTGACCCACGCCACACCAATCCTGCCTGCCAGGAAGGGGTCCTCCGAGTAGCTCTCGAAGTTGCGGCCTGCCAGCGGCGTGCGCATGATATTGACGCAGGGTCCCAAAAGGATGTCGCAGCCCATCGCCCGAGTCTCCTCGGCCAGCGCGGCCCCAACTCGTTCGATGAGTTCCGGATCCCAGCTTGCGGCCATTGAAACCCCCGTCGGGAAAGAAGTGGCTGGGCCGCTGATCCGTTCAGGCCCTGTACGGTTGGCCCGGACACCATGAGGCCCGTCGGTCATGGTTAACGAGGGGATGCCAAGCCGTTCGATGGCGACGGTCTGCCACGCGTTCTTCCCCGAGAGAAGCGACACCTTCTCCTCCAGCGTCATCTGAGCCAGCAACTGCTCGATGCGCGCCTCGATGTCCGCTTGTGTTGGCGTTATTGAGTGTTTTGCTGCCATGCTACGCTCCTCCATTTCCTCGCGGTTATGGGTGCCAGTATACCCAAAGCACGCAACATGCGAAAGTGCACCCAGGGCAACGTCTCGTCTGTTGCCCCCTCTGGGCTGTCAGGGCCATCGGCGATTCTAGCGAGGATTCGTCAGAGGTTGCGTTGCGGGGCCAGGATTGTGGTATAGTTGAGTATTGTGGAGCCGGAATTCGTGAGGGGCTGAATTTGCCATGAGGACCGAACCAGAGCTGGATTGCCGAGCCTTGAGGCAGCATGTTCAGGCTTGCTACGGATTGGCGCTGGAGAGGCTGGCATTCCTGCCACTCGGAGAGGTCAGCACGAGCTATCTGGCTCATGACGGGCGGGGGCACGCCTACGTGGTACGGCTCTATCCTCAGACATCGAGGATGGCCCGTTGGAGTGTGCAACGCATGCCCTATTATCTTCCGCTGCTGGATCGCCTGCAGAGGGAGAACCCGCCATTTGCCCTTCCACGGCCAGTGCTCACGTTGGCGGGCAGCCATGTGAGCCGGTGGGACGGTTATCATGTGGTGATTACTCACTACATCGACGGCCGCCATCCCGAGCCAGGTGATCTGTACGGTGGGCACCTGGCGAAACGGCTTGCTGAGACCCTGGCGTGGCTGCACCAGTTGCCCCGTGAGGTGGTCCGGGGCTATCCTTTCTGCGAACAGTTCGATATTCCCTTCGCCAGCGAACTCGAGCAGGCGATGGCCCGTCTGGGCGTGATCGGTGAGGGCGCGCGGCCAGGGCAGGTGGCGCTGCGGGACCTGCTGTGGCCCAGACGCGCATGGGTGTATGGCATGCTGGAGAAGCTCAGGGGGTTGGCGGCTCAGGCCCGGGCGTTGGACTCCCCTCTGGTGCTGTGCCACACGGATGTCCACGCCCTCAACCTGCTGGTGGACGACGCTGGCCGACTGGCGATCCTCGATTGGGAAGGGGCGGGGCTTGCGCCGGCTGAGCATGATCTCTTCATGTTCTGTGGCCCTGGTTTCCGGGACTTTCTGCGTTTATACTGGGCGTCGGGCGGTGTCCGAGATTTGCATCCTACGCGATTTATGTTCTACTTCTACCGACGCAACCTGGAGGACCTGACGGACTGGTTAGTCAGAATCCTGTGGGAGTCTCAGACCGAGGAGCAGGACCAGTTGGACCTCCAGGGGATCATGGATGATTGCGTCAGTCAGTGGCCTCACATGGAGGCCACGATGAGTGAAGTCACTGACCTGTTGGGGGGATCGGCCTAGTGTTGCGACAGGAGGTCTGTCCTCTCTGACGGGTTGGATGGCATTGAGGGACCTATTCTTGATGGAAGGAGATGGAACGTATGAGCACGGTAAGAGTCACAGTATGGAACGAGTATCGGCATGAGAAGACCCATGAAGCGGTGAGGAAGGTTTACCCCGATGGCATGCATCAGGTCATCGCTGGCTTCCTGCGCGAGGCTGGCTTTGAGGTGCGGACGGCGACGCTTGACGAGCCAGAGCATGGCCTAACGGAGGAGGTGCTGGCGAACACCGATGTGTTGACGTGGTGGGGACATATGGCGCATGCCGAGGTCAAGGATGAGATCGTGGACCGCGTGCAGCAGCGCGTGTTGGAGGGAATGGGCTTGATCGTGATGCACTCCGCGCATTTCTCCAAGATCTTCAAGCGGCTGATGGGAACCACGTGCAATTTGAAGTGGCGGGAGATCGGGGAGAAGGAACGGATCTATGTGGTTGAGCCGGGGCATCCTATCGCTCAGGGCCTGGGGGAGTACTTCGAGGTTCCGCACGCGGAGATGTATGGCGAGCGCTTCGACATCCCGGCCCCGGACACCCTGGTCTTCGTGAGCTGGTTCCAGGGAGGCGAGGTCTTCCGCAGCGGTTGCTGCTATCACCGGGGCGCGGGCAAGATCTTCTACTTCCGTCCGGGGCACGAGACTTACCCGATCTACTATCAACCGGAGATCCAGCGCGTGCTCATCAACGCGGTGCGCTGGGCCGCGCCCGCCGGCGGTCCAACGGTGACGTTCGGCCATCGTCCGGAGCCGCTTGAGGCGGTGACCCCTTACGAGGGCTAGGCTGTGATGAAAACAGAGAGCATGGTACCACCGGTTGCGCTGCAGTTGTACTCGGTGCGGGCGTATGCTCAGGAGGACTTTGAGGGTACCGTGCGGCGCGTGGCAGCCATGGGATACGTGGGGGTCGAACCGGCGGGCTTCCCAGGGACCACGGCGGAGGAAGCAGGGCAGCTCTTCCGCAGCCTGGGTCTGAAGGTGCCCAGCGCGCACATGCCGTTGCCGTTGGGCGAGCACCAGACCGAGGTCATCGAGGCCATGGAAGCGATTGGCAGCCGCCGCATCATCTCCGGCCGGGGCCCTGATGGCTTCGCCTCGCTAGACGAGATCAAACGGACGTGTGAGATATTCAATGAGGCCGCCGCCGTAGCACGCGCTCACGGGATGTGCTTCGGAATCCATAACCACTGGTGGGAGTTCACGCCAGTCGAGGGGCAGTATCCGTACCAAGTCATGTTGGACTACCTGGAGCCGGACATCTTCTTCCAGGTCGATACTTACTGGGTGCAGACGGCCGGCGCCGACGTGTGCCAGGTCCTGCGTGAGTTGGGGAACCGAGCGCCGTTGCTGCACATAAAGGATGGCCCCTGCGTCAAGGATATGCCCATGACGGCGGTGGGCGATGGCGTCATGGACTTCCATGCAGTCCTGGAAGCAGCTGGCGATGCGCCGGAGTGGCTCATCGTGGAGTTGGATCGCTGCGCAGGGGACATGATGGAAGCGGTTGAGCGCAGCCTGCGTTACCTGGTTGCAGAGGGACTGGGTCGAGGCCGCTAAGGCGCTGGTATCACTCAAGCATTATGGGGCGATCATCGAAGGGTGATCGCCCCATTTTTCCTGTCTCCGTGCCTCGATCCTCTGCCCACCAAGGCACCCTGTCAGGGTGGGGCGGTCCGAGGGCTAGTAGGTCACGTCGACCTGTCGCTTGGTCGCGGCTGATTCCAGAATGGCAGCAATGACACAATCAGCGCGGTATCCGTCTTCGAAGGTCGCCCCGTAGGGAGCCACATCTTTGTCGTTGACGATACAGTCGAGGAAGTGCGTTAACTCATGCACGAAGGTGTGCTCCCAGCCGATCATGTGGCCCTGCGGCCACCAGTTGGACCACCAGGGGTGATAGGGCTCACTGACCAGCACGTTGGTGAAGCCCTGTGTCTCCTTGGGTTCCTGATCGACCCAGAAAACGTTAAGCTCGTTGAGCCGCTCCAGGTTGAAGGTGAGGGATCCTCTCTCACCATTGATCTCTATCACCTGATGGTTCTTGCGGCCGGCAGCGAAACGCGTTGTTTCCAGCGTGCCCAGTGCGCCATTCTCGAAGCTGATGGCCGCGGCAAAGGCATCGTCCACATCCACGGTGCCCGTCGAGCCGTCGGGGTTGGGACGCTCCTTGATGAAGGTGCGCGTCATGGCCGCCACACTGTCGATCTCGCCGACGAGATAGCGCGCCAGGTCGATGATATGCGCACCCAGGTCGCCAAGGGCGCCGCTGCCTGCGACATCCTTCTGCAGCCGCCAGATCATCGGCATGTTGTAGTGCGGCATAATCCATTCCTGGAGGTATACGGCGCGATAATGATAAATGCGTCCCAGCTTGCCGCTCTCGATCAACTCCCGGGCCAGGCGGATGGCGGGCACGAAACGGTAATTGAAGCCCACCATATGCTTGACTCCCGCCTTTTGCACCGCCTCGAGCATCGCCTTGGACTCCTCCGGCGTGCGTCCTAGAGGTTTCTCGCAGATCACATGTTTCCCGGCCTGGGCGGCGGCGATGGATGGAGCGCCGTGCATGTTGTTGGGCGCACCATTGTCCAGGACCTGGACCTCATCGTCCTCCAGCATCTGTCGCCAGTCCGTGTAGTATTTCCTGTACCCGTAGCGCCGGGCGGCCTCGGCTACTGCATCCTTGTTCCGTCCGCAGATAGCGACCAACTCCGGCACCGCTGGCGGTGGGTACATCATGTAGGGGATCTTCTTCAGGGCATTGGTATGCGCTTTGCCCATGAATGCATAGCCCAGCATCCCAACGCCAATCTTCGGCGCTTCCTTTTCAGCCTTGGCGCCTGCCATGGTTGTGAATCCACCACCTTCGGTCATAGGGTCCTCCTTTACTGGTTAGCGTTGCTGAGGGTCTTTTAGTCGCTGCTGAACGCCGCATCGAAAGCTACGGCCGAGGGCTTGAAGTCCTGCTTGCGGATCATCTCCAGCGCTTCGGGTGCACCGAACTCGCGGTCCATGCCGCTGTCCTCCCACTCGATCGAGAGGGGACCCTCGTAACCCGCGCGGTTAAGTGCGCGGATGATGGGATCCCACTTCACGTCGCCGTGTCCTGGCGAGACGAAATCCCAACCTCGCCGTGGGTCACCGAAGTCGAGATGTGAGGAGAGGATGCTGTTGCGGCCCGTCAACTGCACGCGCGAATCCTTGATATGAACGTGGAAGATGCGGTCGGCGAACTCATCAATGAAAGCCACGGGGTCAACGAACTGGTGGATCAGGTGGCTGGGGTCGAAGTTGAAGCCGAAGTTGGGATGGCAGTTGATGGCTTTCAACGCGCGCTCAGCGGTGATGATGTCATAGGCGATCTCGGTGGGGTGCACCTCGAGGGCGAACTTCACACCTTCCTGCTTGAACACGTCCAGGATGGGCAACCACCGGTCGGCGAAGTCCTTGTATCCGGCATCGATGTCGGCCTGGCTGGTGGGGGGAAAGAAGTAGAGCATGGCCCAGACAGCGCTGCCGGTGAAGCCGTTGACGATATCGACGCCGAAGAGCTTGGCGGCGCGGGCTGTGTTCTTCATCTCCTCAGCGGCGCGCTGGCGCACGCCCTCAGGATCGCCATCGCCCCAGATACGCGGTGGCAAGATGCCCTTGTGGCGCTGGTCGATGGGATCACAGACACACTGCCCCACCAAATGGTTGCTGATCGCGAAGCACTTGAGCCCGTACTTGTTGAGGATGTCCCAGCGGCTGCGCACATAGGCGTCATCTTCCAGTGCCTTGTCCACCTCGAAGTGGTCACCCCAGCAGGCCAACTCGAGGCCGTCAAAGCCCCAGGCGCTCGCCTTCTCTGCCAGGGTCTCAAGGGGTAGATCTGCCCATTGTCCTGTAAACAACGTAATCGGCCGTCCCATAGCATGCTCCTTTCTCTGAGAGATGAGTGCTTTGCGATGCCAGGGTGACATCGTCCAGGGCTGAAAGCATGGTGATCTACGGTCTCCGGCTACCGCGCTGGTCAACGCCTCCTGGCACCCGAATCTGAGATCCAGGAAAATTGTACCGTCAGGTGGCGCTTTGTGCAAGGGTTTGTTTGCTGCAGTCGCGAGGGCGGCAGGACAATGCCGCTGTCCTGCCGCCCTCCACGTACGAGCTCTAGGTTGTGGGCGACGTTTTAGACGGCGGGGATCTGGGTGCCTCTCCGCCACGTGATCAGGTCGCGGAGTGTCTGCAACAGAGGACGTCTTTGGTAGCCCAATTCGCGCTCTGCCTTGGCTCCGCTGAAGCGTGCGTTCTCCCGCAGGGTGCGCAGCGAGTAGGGCGTGAACTGTGGCTTGGCGCGCAGCGCGCGGTAAAGATGTTGCAACACCCGGGCCGCGGCCATCGCCAGGTTCCATGGTAGGATCACGCGCGCGGCACGGATGCCGGCAGCACGCTGCACCATGTCCTCAACCTGGGGCAAGGTGGCGTAGGTGCCGGCCAGGATGTAGATCTCACCGGGCTGACCCCGCTCCCTGGTGAGGATCAGGCCTTTGGCGATATCGCGCACATCGACGAAGTCGTAGGCACCAGGTACCAGCCAGTGCAGGCCGCGCCTGGCGAAGCTCAACAGAGCAGTACCCAGCAGCGAGCCTCGGTAGTCGTAGGGGCCGATGATGGCGGTGGGGCAGACCACGCTGACGTTGAGCCCCATCTTAGCGGCCTCAAGCATAGCCAGCGTACCCAGGGCCTTGGTGTGATCATAGGTACCGGCTGGATTGTCGAGGGCCAGCGGGATGCGCTCATCGACGACGACGCCGTCAGGCATGCGCTTGAAGGCGTGGATCGAGCTGACGTGGACCACACGCTTGACCTTGGCGCGCATCGCGGCAGCGGCGACGTTGCGCACGCCCTCGACGTTCACGCGCCACATCAGGTCCTCATCACCCGGCGCAATAGAGATGATGCCCGCCAAGTGATAGACGGTATCCACTCCCTCCATCGCGCGGTCGAGCGAGTCGGGGTCGAGCACGTTGCCTGGGATGGTCTCCACTTCTAGGCCGGCCAGTGACGTAAGATCGTCACTGGGCAGCACCATCGCCCGAACTTGCTCTCCCTTGGCGAGAAGCTGCCTCACCAATACGTTGCCCACGTGTCCCGTGGCTCCTGTTACCAGAATCATATCTCTCCCTCCTCAGTCCATCGATCAGGATTTGAATGCTGTTTTCGGTGACCTGCCCCCAGTCAGCCCCGTGTGGGTCCAGCAACCCCTCGAAGAAGAGGCCGCTGGCCAACGAGAGAATGACTTGGGCCCCGGCGACGGGGTCAATGGGGCGCAGGCTGCCCTCTGTTATGCCCTGTTGAATAAGGCCCACAAAGAATTGTTGAAAATTGCGGTATGGGGCGAGTACGGCCTGCCGAACAGCATCATCCCGACTAGCTTGCATCCAAAATTCCATAATAAGGGCGAGACTCTGACTCTGAGATTCCAGGATATGTTGGAACATATGAGCCATTGCCAATAATCGGTCGGGGACGGGCCCCTCCGTGTGCGGGAGGGCACTGAGGGAGGCGTCGAGGTCGGCGTGCCAGGCCTCGATCAGGGCCAAGAAGAGCGCTTGCTTGCTCTCGAAATGATAATAGAAGGCCCCTTTGCTGACGCCGGCGCGATGGCAGATCTCTGCCACGCCTGTGGCCTGGTAGCCGCGCTCGCTAAAACACTGCGCCGCGGCCTGCAGGATGGCGGCCCGCGTCTCCTCTCGACGTTGCTGATTGCGCACGTGTCGTCCCTTCACGGCAAAAAACCGACCGGTTGGTATGTTTATATTATAACAAGGCATACGAGGATGTCAAGGTGTGGTACCCTTCGA
>CAYLRT010000004.1:0-25947 GCA_964385885.1 uncultured Anaerolineales bacterium
GGGGCATAGCCTCCCATGCCTCCGGTGTTGGGGCCGGTATCTCCGTCATAGGCCCGTTTGTAGTCCCGGGCCGGGAGCATGGGTACCACCATCGTCCCGTCGGTGAAGGCCAACAGCGAGGTCTCCTCACCGCTCAAGCGCTGCTCAAGAAGGACTCGGTCACCTGCCTTGCCGAAAGCCCGTTCGACCATGATCCGGCGAAGCGCGGCTTCCGCCTCCACTGGTGTGCTGCACACGAATACCCCTTTACCAGCGGCAAGGCCGCTGGCTTTGACCACCACGGGGCCACGGTAATGGCCCAGGGCGGCCCGTGCGGCTTCGTAGCTATCGTAGATCTCGGCCGGGGCGGTGGGGATCCCCTCTTCCAGCATGAAGGTCTTGGCAAAGGCCTTTGAGCCTTCCAGGCGGGCGGCGGCAGCCGATGGTCCGAAGATGGTGAGTCCAGCGTCCTGGAAGGTGTCGACGATCCCGCCCACCAATGGGGCTTCGGGCCCTACGACTGTGAGGTCCACCGCCTCACGTCGCGCGAAGTCTAACAGCGCGGCGATATCATTGGCTGCGATTGGGACATTCTCGGCTTTGGCTACCTTGCCACCGTTGCCGGGGGCAATCGAAATGTGAGTGACTCGCTGTGATTGACTCAGCTTCCACGCCAGCGCGTGCTCACGCCCACCGGAACCCACGACGAGAACATGCATCGTTTCCTTTCTCCTTTCGAGGCATCAAGACTCAGATTCAAACACGGCCTTCCCCAAGGTCGCTTCGACGGCTACCGGGTATTCGCCGGTGAAACATGCCATGCAGTGGGCAACGCCACCATGGGGTATGGCCGAGCGCAACCCCTCTACCGATAGATAGCCCAGGCTGTCAACATGGATGTGCCTGGCGATCTCTTCGACGGACATACGAGCTGCGATCAATTCCTCGCGGGTTGCCATGTCCACGCCCATGAAGCACGGATAGCGAATGGGTGGAGAGGCGATCCGCATGTGGACCTCACGTGCGCCAGCTTGTCGCAGAAGGGCGACGATTGGGCCACTGGTCGTGCCCCGCACGATGGAATCGTCCACCAAGACAATGCGCTTGCCAGCGAGGTCAGGAAGCGGGTTGTACTTCAGGGCGACCTTACGTTGGCGCAGACGTTCATCCGGCTGAATGAAGGTGCGTCCGATGTAGCGGTTCTTGATGAGTCCCTCGCCATAGGGAATCCCAGCCGCGTTGGCATATCCTATGGCATGGGCCGTGGCTGAATCTGGCACGCCGATCACTATGTCGGCTTCGACAGGGTGTTCCTGCGCTACCCGCGTGCCGAGCTTGCGGCGTATCTCGTGGACTGAATGTCCCTCCAGGATTGAGTCTGGGCGCGCGAAATAGATGTACTCGAAGACGCATAGCGCCGGGCGCGCTGCGGCCGGCTGTTGCCAGCTTGTGATACCTTGTGAATCAAGGCGCACGATCTCTCCGGGTCGCACCTCTCGGAGGAGGGTCGCGCCAATAGTGCCCAAGGCACAGGATTCAGAGGCCAGCACCCAGCCGCTACCGTTGAGTTTCCCGATACAGAGTGGGCGAAATCCCCAAGGGTCTCGCACGCCATACACTGCGTCGCGCGTTAGGATGGTCAGGGAGTAAGCACCCTGAGCCTGTCGCATGAAATTCTCTATACGTACTTCCCAGGAGTGACCCTCTGCGCCGGCCAACATCTGGATGATGACTTCGGTGTCGGAGGAAGAGGTCAACCCCACTCCCCGTTGCAAGAGTTGGTGACGGAGTCTGGGGGTGTTGGTCAGGTTCCCATTGTGGCCGATGCCTAGCGGACCCAGCGCAGTCTCCAGCAGATAGGGCTGGGCATTGGTCAGGCGTGCGCTGCTGCCCGTCGTCGCATAACGGGTGTGTCCGATGGCGTGGGTCCCGCGCAGGATGCTGACGTTGTCCTCGTTGAAGACCTGGGAGACCAACCCCAGCCCTTTGTGGATGTGGGCGATCCCGTGGTCTACCGTGCAGATCCCCGCGCTTTCCTGACCGCGATGCTGAAGCGCGTATAGGGCGAAGAACGTCAGCCTGGCGACGTCAAAGCCGGGCGCGTAAATGCCGCAGACACCACAGGCCTCTTTCATCTTCGGATCACACCTGTACGCTCTGATCAGCGCTGTGAAGTCGCTCACGTTGTCTCTGTTGTTGCTCTGCTACTCTTGCGCGGAGCGAGGGGTTCGTAAGGCCCAGGATCTTGGCTGCCAGCAGAGCGGCATTCTTGGGCTCCAGCACAAGCGCGGGGGCGACCCCTGAAGGGGTCCTGAGCGAGGAGAAGATGTCGGCGCCCGCGAATTTGCTGGAGTAGGGGGGACAGGCGATGACAGGAGACTGGACGGCCGCATCCACCATCCCACTGAGCGCGTTGCTCCGTCCTGCCACCGTGATGAAGACCTTGGCCTGTGGCCTCTGTTCATATTCAGTCAGCATCTGAAGCAGGTAGGCTGGAGTCTTGTGGGCCGACGCTATCCGTAGCTCCCAGGGGATGCCGTAGATATCTAGCGCCTGGGTGATCTGTTCTGTAAATTCACGGTCCGCAGGAGATCCCATGATGATGATGGCCAGCATCGCTTCACCTCCTCACTCTCACCTTGGCCCCTGTCGACAGACTATCCTTGATTAGAAGGGACGCCTGGCGACTCAGGGTGTTTCCAGATAGCGTCTCAGCAGCCCACGGATGCGCGGGCCTGCCGGATAGGTCGCGGGTTTGAACTGCTGTCCAGTAAGCCCCTCGAAGAGGGTGATGTAGCGCCGGGATGCTTCCACGATGATGTCCTGCGGCAATTGTGGGATGGGACCGTCGCCCCGGTATCCCTGGCTGCTGTACCAAAGCCGGACGAACTCCTTATCCCATGACCTGGGCTGTTTGGCCTTCATCTCGTCAGCACGCCAGAATCGGCTTGAGTCGGGCGTGTGTACCTCATCGATAAGCATGAGAGTGCCGTCAGGTGCACGGCCAAATTCGTATTTCGTGTCTACAAGGCAGAAGCCCGCGGCACGAGCTACATCCTGGCCACGTTTAAAAAGAGCCAAGGCTGCTTCTTGCACGCGCTCCCAGGTGTGGGCATCCAGGAACCCACGTTCGACGACCGCAGAGCAGGTCAGGCGCTCATCGTGCTCCCCAGGGCCGGCCTTGGTCGTCGGCGTGATGATAGGCTCTGGGAGGGGATCGTTCTTCTTGAGCCCGTCGGGGAAATGGTATCCGTAGATCTCCCGATGGCCCGCGGCATACAATGTCCATAGGGATGTCTTGGTCGAACCTGTGATGTATCCGCGCACGATTACTTCAACGGGCAGAGGGTTGCACTCTCGGACCAGGCTCACATTGGGGTCTGGTACTTCGAGGAGGTGGTTGGGTATGATATCGGTGGTTTTTTCGAACCAGAAGGCACTGAGCTGGTTCAGGACCTGGCCTTTGTATGGAAGCGCTGTGAGGACGACGTCGAAGGCGGATAGGCGGTCGGTTGTGACCACCAGGCGTTGTGCGTTGGGGAGCGAAAACGACTCTCGGACCTTGCCGCTGTATCGGTTGTAAGGCCACTCAACCTCGAGTGTCTTCAGCACATGGGGCAAACTAGTCCGTAGGATCTCTTCTTCTATCACACTTTCCTCTCCTTCTCCTTCAGCCTTCGGTTGTCGTTCCCTGTCTAAGAGCGTGGAAGGTGCTCAAAGCTGGGCGGCATATGCGATACCCCGTTCGAACAGGGCCAACCCCAGTTGCCCGCTCTCACCTCGCGCGCGGTGGGGGTGTTGCTCCGGCACTATGTGATCCTCCGGATGGGGCATCAGACCTAGCACATTACCTGCTGCGTTACAGATCCCCGCGATGTTCGCGGTAGAGCCGTTGGGGTTGTCTGGATACGTGGCTACCCCTCCATCCGCGGTGGTGTAAGTTAGGGCGATCTGACCATGTTCCCGCATCCGTGCCAGCGTTGTATCGTCCCGAGGTATGAAACGCCCCTCCCCATGTGCCACGGGACAGTAAATACGCCCATCGAGGCCCTGGGTGAACACGCAGGGACTATGGGGGTTAGGCTCCAGCCAGACCCAGCGGCACTCAAACCGGTTCGACAGATTGCGGGTAAGAGTTGCCCGTGGCGTGCCGTCAGGAGGACCTGGGAGCCATCCACTCTTGACCAATGCCTGGAAGCCGTTGCAGATACCGATCACGGGCTTACCGGCTTCGATGAACGTGGTAAGCGCGTCCTGAAACAGCCATCGCAGATCCATTGCCCACAGACGTCCTGCTCCCAGGGCGTCTCCATACGAGAAGCCCCCAGGCAGGACTAACATCTGGTAATCGTGCAGGCGATCGGGCTGTTCGCGTAGTGCATTGATGTGCCATATCGATGGGCGCCCCCCTGCCAGTTCTGCTGCGCGGGCTGCGTCTCCGTCACGGTTTGTACCTGTCGCCTGGAGGATAAGAACCCGTGGATGTGTGATCAAACTATCCCCCTTACCGAGCTAGATGATCTCGCCGGATTTCCATGCTCGTGTCAGTTCGGCTACGTCCAGGGCTAGCAGGAGTGTGGTACCATCGAACCCATAGATGGTGAGCTTTGGCTCTTGCACTACCTCCCCGATCCTGGCGATGGGATACGTGTCGAAGAGTGCCTCAAACCCGGCAGCTTGCTCCGGGGTCACTTCCACCAGCAGCCGCCCGCTGCTTTCGGCGAAAAGCGCCACCTCTGGCTCATGCACGTCTCGCGAACGGGGCAATGCCTGCAGGGATATCGTCAGTCCTGTCCGGCCAGAGATGCACATTTCGGCAGCCGCCACTACCAGTCCCCCCTCGGACAGGTCGTGAACGGCGCAGGCCCTTCCCTCTCGAATGGCAACGTGCAGGGCATGATAGGCTGAGGGCGCTTCTGGCACTGGTGCGGGAGGGAGGCCCGCCAATCCGTCACAAAGCCGGGCGTAGAGCGATCCTCCCAGCTCGGCTTTCGTCTCACCGATGATGTACAGCCAGTTCCCTGGCCGCTTTAGATCGGCTGTGGCGATATGGCGCACGTCTGGCACCATGCCCATCGATGAGATCAGAAGCGTGGGCGGGATGGTGCGTTTCTTGCCCTCGGCGTCCACGAACTCGTTGTTTAGGCTATCCTTGCCGGAGATAAATGGCGTGCCGTAAGCCAGGGCCGCATCATGGCATCCCTGCACCGCGCGGACCAAACTCCCCAGGCGATCGGGGTAGTTCGGATTTCCCCAACAGAAGTTGTCCAACAGGGCGATGCGATCGGGATCTGCCCCTGCCGCGACAACGTTGCGGACGGCCTCGTCAATCACGGCCCAGGCCATCGCATATGGGTCGATCAGTCCATAATGAGGATTGATGCCACATCCCAGGGCAATTCCCATGTATCCCTCAGCATCAGCCGGTTGGATGACAGCGGCATCGGAGGGTCCATCATTGTGCTGTCCAGTTAGAGGCTTGAGCACCGTACCTCCCTGGACTTCATGGTCGTAGCGCCGGATCACTGCCTCTTTGCTGGCGACATCGGGATGTGCCAGTGCCCGGAGCACCAGCTCAGCGAGAGTGGACTCGCTCGAAGGTGACCATGCGGGCAGGGTAGGAGGCTGCCACCGGGCCACCAGGTTGGGTTTGGGCCACCCATGATGAAGGAACGCCATAGGAAGCTCTGCCACCGTCTTCGGGCCGTACCGCACGGTGAGAGAGCCATCCCCGGTAAAATGCCCGATGACGGTCCACTCGACATCGTAGACCCGGCACAGGTCCGCCAGTCTTGCGAGGTGTCGTTCGGGTACGGCGAGCACCATGCGCTCCTGTGCCTCAGACAGCCAGATTTCCCAGGGACGCAGTCCCGGATACTTGAGCGGCACACTCGCGAGATCGACCTCCACACCGAGCTCTTCGCCCATCTCGCCGACGGCAGAGGAGAGCCCCCCGGCTCCGCAGTCTGTTATGGCTGTGTAAAGCCTTTCATCGCGTGCGCGCAATACCACGTCGAGCACGGCTTTCTCGGTGATGGGGTCGCCAATCTGGACCACACTCCCCACGGTCGAGCTGGTGTCATGACTGAGCTCGGCAGAGGAGAAGGTGGCCCCATGGAGACCATCGCGACCGGTGCGCCCACCCAGGACCACGACACGGTCGCCGATGGCAGCGTTGCGGGGATGGCGTCCCTGCGGTGCTATGCCGACGCATCCGCAATAGACCAGCGGATTGGCGACATAGCCTGCGTCATAGAGTATGGCCCCCGCCACGGTTGGAATGCCCATCTTGTTGCCATAGTCCTCGATCCCTGCCACCACACCACGCGCCACGCGGCGTGGATGCAACGAACCTTCAGGTATCCGCGAGGTGGGGGAGTTCAAAGGGGCAAAGCACAGTACATCGGTCACGGCGATGGGACGGGCGGAGACACCTATTACATCGCGAATCACACCACCCACGCCAGTGTTGGCCCCGCCGAAGGGCTCGAGGGCCGAGGGATGGTTGTGAGTCTCGACCTTAAATGAGACTTCATGGACTCCATCAAAATCGACGATGCCAGCGTTGTCCACGAATGCTGAGCGCACCCAGGGTCTGGCGAGCTTCTCGGTGGCAGATCGCAGGTATGTGTCGATGAGACTGTCGATGACCTGCGTCGTCGGTGCCGCCGGTGTGGGTGACGCGGACGTAGTGGTGGGCTGAGGTCCCTCTTGGTAGGTGATGACCGCTTTGAATGTCTTGTGCTGGCAATGCTCGGACCAGGTCTGAGCCAGTGTCTCCAGCTCTACATCGGTGGGATCCCGCCCCCAGGCCTTGTACTGGCGCTGAATCGTCTTGAGTTCCTGAAGGGACAACGAAAGCACCCTCTCTGTACTGAGTGCCACAAGGGCCTCATCGGATAGGCCGCGGATCGGTATGATGTCCACCGTGTCGCTGGGCAAGGCGTCGGGCACGAACTCAGGCATCAGGGCTTGGTCGATGGTGTAGAACTGGATGACTTCGTTACAGAGGATCTCTTGGGCAATGGTGTGAAGTGTCTGGTCGCTTGGATCCCCTCCGAGTGTGTAGCGCATGCCCGTGGTCGCGCTGTCCAGGGCGGTGATGCCAAGGAGATGAGCGCGATGCAGGAGGTGATCAGCCACAGGATCCCGCACCCCAGGATGGAATCCCACCTCGATAGTGTGAATCCCAGGTGCTTCAACAGGAGGAACGGAGATAGGGCTGGCGTGGTAAGCCTCAACGATGGGGTCTATCAACAACGTGGTGGCGATCAGATCAACCTGTTCGGCACTTAGAGGGCCTCTCAGGAAGTAGAGGCTGCTGACACAGACACTCTCTACGCTTTCGATGCCGAGTTCTCGGATTTGATCGAGGAGAGTGTGCGCGCGGGCATCAGGTCCGCTCTTCCATGAGACCTCAACGCGGTAGGTCTGTCTCAAGCTCCCCCCCTGACCTTTCCCTGGCGTCATCATCACACTCGGTGGTGCCGCTGGTAGCATGATGGCGTTTCCCCCAACGCCGTCCATGTTATCCTGACCGGCTAATATCATGATACACTGGGGCGCATTGGTGTCAAGAGCATGTTGTGTCACGACAGCTTGCCGCCGGGACACAAGACATCGAGAGATTATTGGGCCGCTCACTGGCCGAGCGCCTGAGTTTCTCCCCCACTTTGAGACAGAGGAAATGGCTTCGCTACCCACTGCGGTACGGCAGTCGCACGTTGAGAGGTCGATGGGCAGCTACGCAGCGTTCAGGAAGTCCTGGATGAGTACCAGGGCCTTGCGGTGTAGTTCTGGATCTGTGGCCCTGAGCCAGCAGATCTGGGGATCGCTCAGGCGGAACCAGGTGTATTGCCGCCGGATGAAGGCATGGGTGTCGCGTTTGATCTGCGCTACGACTTCCTCAAGCGAACGCTCTCCTTCGAAGTATGGGCGAAACTGGATGTATCCCAGGGCTGACATGGCGGGGAGGCTCCAGTCATAGCCTTCCTCGAGGAGGCTCTGGACCTCCCCTAAGAGGCCAGCTCCCATCATGGCGTCTACCCGGGCGTCCGCGCGGGCATACAGTGCCTGCCGTTCCATGGTGAGGCCGAGGGTGAGGGTCCGGTAGGGTGGGCGTCTTCGCCTTCGCTGTTCCGAGAAGGGCCGACCAGTCTTCAACGTGACCTCCAGGGCGCGTATGACTCTACGGATGTTGCGCGGGTCGATGATATCCGCCGCAGCAGGATCCAGCCAAAGCAACTCAGCCCACAGCGAGTGGGGATCCTCATGCGCTCTCTGTTCCAATCTACGACGTAGCTCTGGATCGGGGGGGACCTCCGGAACTTGCCAACCCTCCAGCAGGGCACGGATGTACTGTCCGGTACCTCCCACGATGAATGGCAATTTCCCCCTAGCGGCAACATCCTGGATCGTCTGACGGGCTAGTTGAAGGAATCGCGCCAGACCAACCGTCTGATCCGGATCTGCGATGTCGATGAGGTGATGTCGGACACGTGACCGTTCCTGTGGCGTGGGTTTGGCAGTGCCAATGTTCATCTTGCGATAGAACTGATGTGAATCCGCTGAGATGATCTCTCCCTCCAGTTGCTCGCCCAGGGCCACACCCAGGGCGGTCTTCCCGACGGCCGTGGGACCCACGATCACGATTATGGGAATGTTATCCGTCACGCCTGCCCCTTCCTGTTTCACTATCGCGCCACCCCCTAATTCTAGCTGTTCCAGGCCGTAGGCCAATGTCCACCCTGGGGAGCTTGCGGGACCCGAAGATTACGCTATCATCTTGATGTTGGTACCGTATCGAAGCGATAGGCTGCTCAGGATGTAGTGCCGTGAAGGTTGTGGATGTGAACGAACGAACCAAGGGTGAGAAGCGGGTTCACGCGATGTACTCGCAGCTTGATGACCGCTGGCAGCGCATCATGCTGGGGGAGAGCAGCACAACCATTGGTGCTAATGGCTGCCTGATCTGTGCTGTAGCCTCTGGCCTGACAGATCTGGGGATCACGATCGACGGGCTCCCACCCGATCCGCCCCGGTTGAACCGCTGGCTGGCGCGACACAAAGGGTTTGCGGCGGCACGGGGGCAGAGTCGGGAACGAAATCTCTTCGTGTTCGACTCGCTTGGCCCCTTGGGGGTCAGGATGGTTGAGTATGTGGATGCACGAACTCGTGCCGCGCCGCTGGATCGACTTCGAACGGCCTTGGAACGCGATGACCAGTTCGTGGTGATCCATGTGGACTTTTCGCCGGGCGGAGAGACGCAACAGCATTGGGTGCGGGCGTTGGAGTGCTATGACTCGGATGTCAGGCTCATGGACCCCTGGGTCAAGGGTCCCCTTCAGGAGACCTATCTGATGACCCGCTACGCTCTCCCTTCATGGGACGATCCCTCGCGGGCCATTTATCGTATGGTCGTTTATCGCCTCGTGGGATTGGCTTTGACGGGCCCTATGCCTGGTTTCCCAGCTCAGCAGTATGTGCAAGAGCGCCTTGACACTTACCTGCCCTACGAGGTGATGCCTGGAGGCATCATTTGAGGGTCCCCCGTCCGAAGGACGAGTTCTTCCGGCGGGCCGTCGAGATCCCGGTAGAAGGTTATGCGCCCTGGTTGGTTGTAGGCGTCAACTGTGATAGCCACGAAGCTCAGATGCCAGGTATGTACGGCGTCATCTATATGCTCTCCCAGATAGGCCCGGGCTACGTTTCCCATGTGAAGCCGTTTTCGCCACGTAAGGCTCTGTTCGGGTGTTGGACCCGTGCTACCGCGGCGTGTGCGAACCTCGATGAAGTAAAGATCCCCACCACTGCGGGCGATCAGGTCGACTTCTCCATAGGTACACCGCCAATTGCGGGCGATCAGCGTCAGGCCATTACGTATCAGGGCCTGCGCTGCAATCTCCTCGCCATATCGACCAAGGCTGACTTTGGTGCGCGACATGCTGTGTCCAATGATAATCTTGGCATCTCCTTCACACAAGCCCAAAGCCGCCGGCAGACGTTCTCTGTTGAGATGGGAGACGTAAGGAAGGAACCGCTTCCCTGTCCGTACGGAGTTGGGGAACAGGGACACTGTGACCGCCATGGTGTGAGTGATTGATCGCTGCACCGGAAGGATTGTGAGCGACGATAGATGACACGATGTTAAGTGTCCTGGGAGGAGAGGAAGTTGGATCGGTGGGTGAAAGTGTTCATGGGCTTGATTGCCTTGGTCTTGATGTTGTTCGTGGTCGTCGTGGTGGTTTCCTACCTGCGGCCACCCGTGGCGCCGCCTACGGTGATCACACCAACTCCGAGGCCTCTGCCATCCACGCTTTCCCCTGGATCGGTGACCCCTGTGGCGGCAATATCACCGTCACCCTCCCCAGTTCCCACACGACCACCAACGGAGACGCTATCACCAACGGCAACGCCCCATCCGACGACAACACCGCGTCCGACGGCGACGGCAGTGCCCAGCGTTACCCCGTCCCCACCGCCAATTGTCCTACCTGTCGGTCCTACTCTGCCAGCGTGGGCAGCCACGCCCGTCGTTTCATCAGCCGTCCCCCAGCCGCCGCCTATGCCAGCGGCGGCTCAACCTGAAGGCACGATTAACATCCTGCTGTTGGGGATGGATCGTTTGAGTGGCGAGACTGTGGCCCGCACCGATGTGATTGTGATCGCTTCTATCTTCCCCGAAGTGCCCGGTGTCAATCTTCTTTCGGTGCCAAGGGATTACTACGCCTGGATCCCGGGGTGGGGGCTGGATAAGATCAACACAGCATATTCCCGAGCTGGCAAGATCGGATACCCCGGGGGTGGTCCGGCTCTGATCAGGGCTACGATCGCCTACAACTTCGGCATCCCGATTCACTACTACGCGATGGTGGATTTCACAGGGTACCGGCAAGTTGTTGATGCGGTGGGTGGTGTGGACGTCGTTGTAGAATGTCCGTTTCACGACACCTATCCCGATCCAGAGTCGCCAACAGGGCAGACCGACATTGACCTGGAGCCCGGTGTCCACCATCTCGATGGTAAGTTCGCGCTCTGGTACGTGCGTTCACGTTGGAACACTTCAGACTTCGATCGCCATCGGCGTCAGCAGCAAGTTCTCCTGGGCGTCTTACAGCAGGCCAGGAGTGCTGGGATGTTGTTGCGCATCCCTGAGCTGTGGCAGCTCTATCAGGATTACGTGGAGACTGATCTGGGTCTGCCCGAACTGCTCTACCTGGGCACGGTGGCCTTGCGACTTGACGAGCGGGATGTACACAGCTACTTCATCCGAGGCTCACAGTTGATCACGCCTTGGACCGCCCCCAACGGGGGGTATGTGCTCGTGCCTGACCTTGAAGCCGTTCAGGCCTTTGTGCAGCGGGTCATGCAGCCCCCAACTGAGAGCCGCATGTCGCGACAGGCGCCTCGGGTGGTGTTGGCCAACGGGACCGGCAATCCAGCCCTGGGTGATGTCGCGGCCTACCGCCTTCGGTTGGAGGGGTTTGAGGTAACGTCCGTGACCGTGGTGCCGTTTGAACCCCGTACCCGGGTGGTTGACTTCACCACCACGTCCAAAGGCTCTCTGTTGCCGAAGCTGGTGAACCTGTATCGGCTTCAAGCCGGCGACGTAACCTCGCAACCCACGGCGGATCGCACCGTCGACTTCCAGGTGATCTTGGGGGCCAATTATAATCCCTGTGTGGGGACAGGTACGGCCTACTGGCGCGCCACACCTACCCCTTCACCGGTCCCTTGATCTTGGTGTCGGCTAAAGCGCCCCAGCCCAACTCTCATGTCATGGCGAGGTAATCACACCGCCACAACGGTTGAAGTTTGCGAGGTGTTCTTCCTCTGTGACGGCGAACAGGTGGCTGCCGTCCTCCTTGGTGCAGTCGACCATGAAGAAATGGTAGTCAGTCTCGGCTGGAAAGGCTGCGGCTCGGATCGCATCTAGCCCTGGACTGGCGATTGGGCCTGGGGGCAACCCCAGGTGTCGGTATGTATTGTAGGGGGATTGCACCTCGAGGTCCTCCAGCAGCAGTACACGCTTCCACCAGGTCCCTTCATCCTCGCGGTATCCGAGGGCATACTGTACGGTAGGGCAAGCCGACAGGAACCATCCCTCCTGTAGGCGATTGTAGTAGACGCCAGCGATCAGAGGCCTCTCTGTGTCGAGCACGGCTTCCCGCTCAACGATAGAGGCCAGGGTGATCCCCTGGTAGAGCGTCAGATCGTGGTCGGCGAACCCTTGTTGGATCTCGGGTGTGACCTGGTGGCTGAAGTTGGCCACCATACGCTCGATGAGGTCCTCGGCCGTGGCGTCGAGGGGCAGGCGATAGGTATCGGGAAATAGAAAGCCCTCAAGCGTCGCGGTGGGGGGAATATGGGAGAGGATAGGATAGGTCTCGCGCAGCGTTGTCTCCCGCCAACCATTACGGGCAAACTGGAGGAACTCCTCAGATGGGATAGACGTCTGAGACATCACAATCTCGGCGACCTCCTCCATGCGCTTGCCCTCTGGGATGGTGACCTGTTGCTCAGGTGCTTTGGCTTTCTGTAGGGCCTGGGCGATCTCAGGGATGGTCATGGTCTGGCGGAGTGTGTAAGAACCGGCCTGAATGCCCACATCCAATCCCTTGAGCTGGACATAACGCCTGAAGAGTTCGGCGTCTGTGATCAGGCGCTTGGCTTTGAGGCTGCCGGCGATCTCCGCAATGCTCTGCCCTGGCTCAACGGTAAACTCTACCGGCGTCTCGTCATTGCCTGCTGGAGTCTCGAGGGCTTCGCGGTTGCTTTCGATGTAGGCTTCCAGGTAAAGCTGTTCCAGGTTACAGGCCATCAGGAAGCCCGCCGCTAGTAGAACCAGGGCCATGGCAAGCCATCGTCTCATGTGTGTTTTGTCCTTTCTAGCTACGATTCTCATGTTCTGTCCATGGATGGACGTCCTCTGAGGAGCCCGGTGGGAATGCCTGCGTGTTGTGGCCCCTGTGGCTGTCCAGGTAACCCTGAAGGATCACCGCAGCCGCGATAGCGTCCACATGTTCTGGCTTAGGGCGGCCGCTCTGGCGAATGATGGCATGTGCCTCTTCCGTGCTCAGGCGCTCGTCCCACAGGAGGATGGGGACAGGCAGGGCCTTTGAAAGAGCTGCCACGTAATCCCGCACCCAACTTGCCTGTGGTCCCTCGGTGCCATTCATGTTGAGAGGAAAACCCACCACGAGAGCCTCCACGTCATGTTGCTCGATGAGGTCTCGGATATGCGCGAAGTCCTGATCGCGGGAACGGTGTCTGAACACCTCTAAAGGGCGGGCGATCATGCCTGTAGCATCGCTGAGCGCGACACCAATACGCCGGTCTCCGAGATCGAGAGCAAGGTAGCGCATGGCGATCTTCTATCCTGAACCCTGGTGTCGTGATCTGGGCACTCGATCGAGGTGTAGCACCTCTATTGCTGTGCCCGTGCGGGTAACTGGCCCGGCACTGTGTTGACTTGAATCCGGATCGGCAAGAATGGCACGTATGGGAACCATTTAGGCGAAACGACGATCTCCGGCGGCGCGGCCAGCGACAGTGATGACTCCAGACGCTTGTAGGCTTCCCTCACGGGGATACCGCGTACCATCTCCAGTACGGCGTCCCTGTCGATCCTGGCGGCTGCGTATCCATGCGCCGTGACAAAGAATGTGAAGACACCGGGACCTATGTCCTCCTCAGCGGCTTCTCCGAATTCGTAGCGGGCGTCAATCAACGTGTAGCCGGCTGGTAGCTCCTCTAGCAGCCGGCGGTACGCCACAGCTTGTGCATCGCGCACTCTGATCGCCTCTCCTGTCACCAGAAGCCGTAGCGTAAGCCCCAACACATCGGTCCGCTCGCCGACCACGTGGGTGTAAGCAGCGTGGGGCGCAGCCTGGATCACCAGGGACTGACGGGGCAAGAACCGCCCCGGTTCCTGCGTCGCCAACTCCTGCAACCCATTGTAGGCATTGGCCATCACCTGCTGGGCCGCGAGTTCCCAGGCACGATCACGGTCGGCCTGGGAGACAATGCGCACGATCTTGCTCTCCGCGCCTGTGATGGGTTCGGGGTTGGTGACCCGTACTGCGAACCCAGCTACGCCTTCGACGAGGTTTACCTGGTAGGCATCGACATTGCCTCTGGGGCCCTCCAGGAGCGCCTCGACAGGGACCTCAGCCTGGCCAAAAGCGGGAATGGTGACATCCTGGGTCGTTGCATAGCGGCTGGGATATGAGCCTCCGGAGGTGCGGACAATGGTGCCGGCCGGTACCTGGTAGTCCTGGCCCAGGAGGTTGGTGAGTAATACCTTACCCGTCGCGCGCCCTGAGAAAGCGTAACCGCGACCCGTTGTGACGACCTCCGCGTAACCTTCGAACTCGTCACCTACACGCGTGGAGGGAATCACACCGTGTTCCAGGTCGACTTCGTCGAGAGTGGGATCTACGGAGATAGGCACAAGGCGCGTGTAACTGATGGTGGATGGATAGAGGGTGACCTCGGCCGACGGTACAGCAAAGGCCCATACCCCGACCAGGATGCCCAGTACGGCGAAAAGCACTACGCTTTCGAGAAGAAGGGCCCACAGTGGTGGGCGATGACGAGGTGGAGTTTTAGGGCGCCGGGGTGTGGGGGCCCACCATGGGCGACGAGGTCGCGGTGGTGGTGAGGTGGCTTTTACAGGTGGAAATGTTCCATGGCGCGAGAGATACTCCAGTGCGTCGCCCTCTGAGCTGAAAATCGGAAGGCCCGCCTTACGCGCGACATTTCGCCGCCATGGGTCCTCAATGACCCATGCCATCTCCAGATGTTTGTGCTCTGCAAGACGGCGTTGGATCTCGTAATCGAGGGGGTGCTGCCAGCCTTCGTCGGTGCTCCAAGGCAAGATGACCAGCACTCGCTCGCCATCAGCCCTTCGCAGTAGTTCACGTACTGTATAGCGATCATCCGTCTCACGGATGGTTATAGTCTTCACGGCCGGCAGTATGCCACAACTTCGTGGTTTGCCAAGACCCGATTACTGGGTCTACAAGCTGAGACGCTGACCAGCAGAAAAGAGATGGGCAAGGAGGGAGCCCGTCAGGCCTGGTATACCGGCAGCACGACGTGGAACTTGCTTCCTGGCAGCTTGACCTCGTCATAGCCTGGGCTCTCGACCCAGATGTGTCCCCCGTGAGCCTGGACGATACCCTGAGCCAGCGCCAGACCCAACCCCGGACCACCGCCTTTGAATTTGGTGCGGCCAGAGGAGTGGAGCCAGACATCTCCTGCCCGGTAGAATTTGGAGAAGATCAAGTCCTGTACCTCAGGGGCGATGCCGATCCCTGTGTCGCTCACCACAACCTCGATGTAAAGATCCTCGTCAGACCGTTGCGGGAGGAGCAACTGGCCTGTGATCGTAATCTTTCCCCCGTCGGGGGTGAACTTGATGGCGTTCGAGAGCAGTTCGTTGAAGACTTTGCGCAGCTCGGCAGGATCGACTTCGATCTCGGGAAGATCCTGCATGTCCTGAACTTGGAGGGTGAGGTTCCGCTTCTGCAAGGCATCGTCCGTTTCGCGGATTGCACTCTCTATCAGTTTAGCCATATCGGTGGGCTGATATTGTAGCTGGAGCGTGCGGGTGTCGAGCCTAGCAACATCGAGCATGCTATCCACGATGGCCTGCATGCGGAAAGCCCCGTTTGTAATGCCCTCGACCTGGCGCTTCCAGGATGGGTTGGCGAGGATCTCAGGTTCCTCCAGCAACATCTGGCTAAACCCTCGGATCAGCGTGAGAGGGGTCCGCAACTCGTGCGAGACGATGGCGATAAAGTCTGACTTGTCGCGTTCCAGTAGCGTGAGTCGCTGGAGCGTCTCCTGGAGCTGCCGGGTGTGCTTGTCGACCTGGGCTTCCAGTTTCTCGTTGAGGCGTGTGACTTCAGCGTAGAGCCTGGCATTACGGATGGCTACCGCAATCTGGTTACTCAACGCCTCAAGGGCTAACACGTCTCCTTTTGAAAAGGGTTCGTCGGAACGGGTTTGGATATCGAGGACACCGATGGGCATGCCCTCCCCAAATCTCAGGGGCATTGAGACCTCGGCGCGAATATCGGTGAGCCTTCCGTAAGGCTGGTAGTAGGGATCAGTTGTGACGTCATTGGTCATGTAAAGGCGGCCAGTCTTCCACGCGTGGACAATGATGCTCTTGGGTGCATCGATCGGGATGCGAAGGGCCGCCGACGGGCCCAGAGTGTTGTGAGTCCAATACCGGCCGGCCTGGAGCGTCAGATATTCGGCATTCGGGGGGGGCGGATCCGCCACCCATATCCCCACACAGTCGTAATCGAAGCGTTGCTGCAGCAGTTCTACGATGGCTGCCAGAAGCTGATCGTTGTCAAGGATCGAGGCGATTTGATGACTTGTCTCGGTCGTAAGCTGCAAACGTCTCGTCTGGTGGACAAGATCCCGGTTGAGGGTGTCGAGCTGCTTGACCAGGATTTCGAGCTGACGCCGCTGGCGGAACAATTCAAGGAAGACCCGCGCCTTACTGAGGATCGCCGGTGGTGAGATTGGCTGCGTGATGAAGTCCACCGCGCCCAGCTCGCAAGCTTCATGATAACGGTCAATCTCAGATTCCACCGCACTCATAAAGATGATCGCCGGTGAGGGAGATCTAGAGAGATGCCGCAGTTGTTCAGCGACCTCGTAGCCATCCATGCCGGGGATGCGCACGTTCAACAGCACGAGACACAGTTCTGGTTCCTTTGCAGCGTGTGCGAGCGCTTCTGGGCCGGAGTGGGCTTCCAGGATCCTCACGTCCAGTCCCGTGAGTGCCTGTGACAGGACACGGCGGTTGTCCGCTACATCATCTACGATCAGGACTGCTGGCGCGATCGTCTCCATACCAATAGGCCTTCCCGCGGGGCATAATCAGCGCCGTTGTCGCGCTCAGTCCAACCGTTCGGGGGTTTCTCCCAGGCTCTCGACTACCGTACCCTGCACCAAGTATAGGCCGAGTTGTCTGAGCCGCAATGTCACTCTAGGCCGTGTGGTCTAGCTCCCAGCCAGGAGGGCATGCAGTGTCTCTACTCCTCCAGGATCCAGTGCCGGGCTTTGGCTCGGGCCAGACGTGTTCCCCCCGAGTCTCGCACATCAGCGCGGAACTCCAGCCAGCGCCCATCCCGTGATGCCAACCGAGCGGACACCGTAATATAATCCATATCCAGTGTCGCCGGACGGCTATACGTGATCTCCAGCCGACGCGTGACGTTGGGCGGTGCCACCAGCATGCTGAGGGGACCCAGCGTATTATCTACTGCCGCCGCGATCAGCCCCCCCTGCATGGCGCCGTACGGATTGAGATATTGCTCCAGAACGGGGAATCGCGCGCTGAGTCTTCCGTCTTGAACGTCATAGTCCACAAACGTCCCCTGCATAAGGGTAAAGCTGGGGGGCGGGAGCAGGAACTCATGGACTCGGGTGCCTAGTCGCTCCTGCAAAGCGGCTACAATCTCGTTGGTGATCTCGTCCATTGCTGCGCGGCACTCCCTGTTTGACCCTCTCCCTGGCGTCCGAAGTCACAATGATCGCTGTCATCTGTGGCATTCCAGCGACATGCGACGAAGATACCCGCCCCAGCATTCTACTGTCACTAGTGTGACAGCACAAATTCCTGTCGGCCTGTCAGATCAGTAGGCATGCATATACGGATACGATAGGGATCGTTCTGAAAACTGGACCCTTGTCAAGAGGTTGGCCGTGGCTAGAATCGGGCACAGGTACCACAGGAGGTAAGACTATGGGCGAGACATCTACCACCACTCCGGTGGTGACCCAGACATTGGGATATCCTCGCATAGGTCACAACCGGGAGCTCAAGCGAGCTTTGGAGGGATACTGGCGCGGCAGGATCGATGAGCAAGCTCTGCGCACGACTTTTTGGCAGGTGGCGAACTCTGGGTGGGAAGATCAGAAGCGTGCAGGGATTGATCGGATCGGCGTGGGCGGCGAAACGCTCTATGATCATGTTTTGGATTGGACCGTGCGCCTGGGCCTGATCCCCAAACGCTTCCGAGATTTGGAGGGGTTAGAACGGTACTTCGCAATGGCGCGTGGGCAACCCGGCATCGCAGCCTTTGAGATGACGAAATGGTTCGACACCAACTATCACTATCTCGTGCCTGAGATAGAGCCAGATATGGAACCTGCGCCGGATTTCTCGGACTTCCTTGAGCTTCTCAGGCAGGCGCAGACGAGTCTGGGCGATCGAGCTGTGCCTATTGTGATAGGACCATTGACGTTCGCTTATCTGTCCCGGACAGCTCTCGACTTGGATCACGTGTCCTCCCTTTTGCTCCCGGCTTACCGGGATCTATTGGATGCTCTCAGCACCGTGCGTGTTCCCGAGGTCCAGTTTCATGAACCGGTGCTTGTGCTCAGCGATGTGGAGGAAATGCGGTCCACTTTTGAGCGGATCTATGGTGATCTGGCTGGAGTCGGGATACCCATCAATCTGGTGACTTACTTTGATGACGTGGGGGCGGCGTATCCCTGGCTGGTGCACCTTCCCGTTGATGTCATTTCGTTGGATCTGACTCGAGGCGATAACCTGGGCCTGATCCAGAAATTCGGGTGGCCTCAGGATAAGACACTTGCCGCTGGCCTGGTTGATGGTCGCAGTGTGTGGCGGGTTCGCCCACAGGAAGTCCAGGTTATGCTGGATACTCTTGCCGAAGCGGGGCTCTCTGCTGCGTCAGGCCATCTGCGCTTTGGCATCTCCTGTTCCCTCCAACATGTCCCCTACGAGGTGGGCCGTGAGACGGCGTTGCCTGACCCGTTACGAGGCGTGTTGGCCTTCGCCAGGGAGAAGCTCGGTGAGCTGACATCCCTCGCCCACGGCGCGTTCACAGAGGCCCAAGAGGCATGGGATACGTTCTATGCCTTTTCGCCAGCCGACGAGACTGTACAGGAACGGGTTCACAGCCTGAGCGAGGCGGACTTCCAGCGAGCGCAACCCTACGATCAACGGCGTCCCCTCCAGGTGTCGCTGCCCCTTTTCCCCACTACGACCATTGGCTCGTATCCGCAGACCCCTGAAGTAAGACGACTCCGCGCCCGTTTTCGGCGAGGGGAGATCTCGCTCTCGGAGTATGAGGCAGGGATTGACGCGTTCATCGCCTATGCTGTCGGTGTGCAGGATGGTCTTGGCCTCGATGTGATTGTGCACGGGGAGTTTGAACGCTCGGACATGGTGGAGTATTTCGCTCAAAAGCTCACCGGGTTTGCCTTTACCCAACATGGTTGGGTGCAGAGTTTTGGCAGCCGCTACGTACGGCCTCCAATCATCTTCGGCGATGTGGCGAGGCGTGAGGCGATGACCGTGCGTGAGTTTGTCGTGGCCCAACGGTTCACACACAAGCCAGTCAAAGGGATGCTCACCGGTCCGGTGACGATCCTGAACTGGTCCTATCCACGGATCGATGTACCTCACTATGAGACCGCTTACCAGATCGCGCTTGCGCTACGGGATGAGATCGCGGATCTGGAGGCCGCTGGCGCACGGGTGATCCAGGTGGATGAACCGGCATTGCGGGAGGGCCTTCCTCTCAAGCGTGAGCGGTGGGAGGAGTACCTGACCTGGGCTGTAAAGGCTTTCCGGTTGGCTACAGCCAAAGCCCGCCCCGAGACGCAGGTCCACACTCACATGTGTTATGCTGAGTTCGGTGATATCCTCGCCTCGATTGAGGCACTTGACGCCGATGTGATCTCAATTGAGAACGCCCGGAGTGATGATGCGACGTTGCGCGAGCTGGCCGAGTTTGGCTATCCGCGGGAGGTGGGCCCTGGGGTGTATGACATCCACAGCCCTGTGGTTCCCTCTGTGGAATTCATCGAGGCCAAGTTGCGATCCTTCGTGCGGCATCTTTCCCCGCAACAGATCTGGGTGAATCCTGACTGTGGCCTGAAAACCCGTGCCTGGGAAGAGGTCATTCCGTCGTTGCGTAACATGATCAAAGCTGTGCGGCGTATGCGTGAGGCGTTTGCAGCGTCGCCTCAGGATGCCCCGACCGAGTAGCGCCACTACGCTTCGAGGCCTAACGGGTTTGTTCGATGGTGGTGAGGGGGGAACTATGGACCGAGAGAGTTTCGCTCGGTGGGTTGGCCTGCGTTCAACTCCTTTGTTGGCCGATGGTGCCATGGGGACGATGTTGCATGCCCATGGGGTACCGTTCAGCGCGTGTTTCGATGCCCTAAACCTGACTGATCCTGTCACCATTGCAGAGGTCCATCACGGCTACATCGAGGCGGGGGCCGAGATCATCCTCACCAACACCTTCGGAGGCAACCGCTACAAGTTGGCAGAGCATGGGCTGGCTGACCAAGTGGCAGCGATCAACCAGGCCGGCGTGACCCTGGCAAAGCGCGTGGTGCTTGCTGCCTTCAGGGATGTCAAAATCGCTGGAGATGTGGGCCCGTTGGGGGTGCGTCTGGCGCCCTATGGCCGAGTTCAGAAAGCTGAGGCGCGCAGCGCGTTCGCCGAGCAGATTCAAGCATTGGCCGAGGGCGGTGTCGATTTCATTGTGATTGAGACTATGACCGACTTGCAGGAGCTTTTGCAAGCGGTGCGGGCTGCGCGCGAGGTGTGCTCCCTGCCTGTGGTGGCCTCCATGACCTTCACGCGTGACGATCGGACGCCCTTGGGGGACGCGCCAGAGATCGTGGCGCGTCAATTGGCCGAGGCCGACGTCGATATGATCGGGGTCAATTGCTCGGGCGGGCCGGAACAGCTCTTCCGCCTGGCCGGGATCCTGCATGAGACGGCTCCCAAGGTCCCATTGTGGGTCAAGCCGAACGCAGGTTGGCCGGAGCGGGTTGGGGGACGGATCCGCTATCCTGCTGGCCCAGAATATTTTGCGGACTATGTCTGGGCCTTCGCTCAAGCTGGGGCGAAAGTGGTGGGTGGGTGCTGCGGGACGACGCCTGCCCACATCCGTGCCATGCGTGAAGCGTTAGATAAGGGACCACCTGCTGAGGCGAGACGCCTCGAGAGGATGCCGCACGTACCTGCTGTGGGCAGGACTATGCCGCCCGATCAATCGTCTCGGCTCTCTGAGACGCTTTCGGCCGGTCGTTTCGTCATTGCCGTGGAGGTTGACCCGCCCCGTGGCCTGACGACGCATAAACTCATGGCCGCGGCTATGTTGGTCAAAGAGGCCGGGGCTGATGTGGTGAATGTGGCCGATAGCCCTTTAGCCCGGATGCGGATGAGCCCGTGGGCTGTCTGTGCGTTGATCCAGGAGCAGGTGGGCATTGAAACTACGCTCCACTTCCCCACGCGCGGGCGTAATCTGCTTCGGGTTCAGGGGGACCTGTTGGCTGCTCATGCCTTGGGTATCCGCAACGTGTTTGTGGTGATGGGGGATCCAACCGCCATTGGTGATTACCCTGAGGCTATGGACAACTACGATGTTGTGCCCTCCGGATTGATCAAACTTATCAAATCTGGCTTTAACGCTGGTATCGACCACGCAGGCATGGATATTGGTCAGCCCACGTCGTTCTTCGTGGGCGCTGCCCTCAACATGAGCTCTGACGATCTGGCGCGGGAGGTCAAAGTGGCTCGTCGCAAGGTCCGCGCTGGTGTCGATTTCTTCATCACTCAACCTATCTTCGATCCTGGGCAACCCAGAGCGTTCCTGAAGGCCTATGCGGATCGATATGGGATACTGTCCGTGCCTATCCTGATCGGGATTCTTCCCTTATATAGCGTGCGACATGCCCGTTTTCTCCACCACGAGGTACCGGGCATCGCGATCCCGTCTTCGATCTTCACGCGGTTGGAACAGGCAGGGGATCACGCCAAGGAAGAAGGAGTGCAGATCGCCGTGGATACGATTGAGCAGATCGTGTCCTGGGGCTTGGGCCAAGGTGTTTATCTGATGCCGGCCTTCAACCGTTTCGATCTCATCGCTGAGGTCATCACGAGGGCGCGGGAGAACGAGGGATCCCCGATGTCCGCAGGGGAGTAACCATCCCACTGTAGGACATGTAACCGAGGATACAGTGGATAGGCTACACCGGGGGATGGAGAGACGACATGCCCTCTCTCTCCCCCAGGTGGTTTGGGACACTATCCACTATCGTTGTAACATGGCTTGTAGGATGGCTGGCGCGCGCTGCAAAGTCTCTGTTAGTTTGTCTGGATGCCGTCCGCCTGCCTGCGCCATGTCTGGACGGCCTCCCCCGCCACCCCCCATGAGCTTCGCCAGTTCTCGCACAAGCTGTCCCGCATGGACGCCCCGAGTCTTGACCAGCTCCTGGGTTGTAGCTGCAATGAGGATGGGTCTGTCGTTGATCACGGTCCCCAGCACGACTACGCCCCCCTTCATCTTGGCGCGGAACCAATCCGCCATCTCCCGAAGGGTATCGGTGTCGGGGGCATCGACCTGGGCAACCAGGAGGGGGATACCGTTGATCTCCTGCACCTGGTTGAGGAGTGCCTCGAACTCCGCCCGAGCCAGCCGACGTGCGAGCCGCTCGGCCTCGCGACGTGCCTGGCGGAGTTCCTCCTGCAACCGCTGAACGCGGTCGCCAATCTCATCCAATGGACAGTTGAGCGTGGCGGCGACCTCTTCGTTGCGCGCTCGCAGAGCCTGGATGGCGCTCAGAGCGCCGCGTCCGGTCGCAGCTTCGATGCGTCGTATGCCAGCGCCAATGCCACTCTCCGAGAGGATGAGGAAGGGGCCGATATCGCCGGTACGCTTCACATGGGTGCCGCCACACAGTTCCTGGCTGAAGGGATCCGTTGCCTCGCCGACGCGGAGTACGCGCACGACATCACCGTATTTCTCCGTGAATAGGGCAATCACGCCCTGTTTGAGCGCGTCGCGGTACTTTTCCTCCCGAGCCTCGACCGGGTAGTTCGCCAGAATGGCCCGTGTGACAATGCGCTCAACCTCAGCCCGTTGTTCTGGAGTCATGGGTTCACCGTGGTTGAAATCGAACCGTAACCGGTCTGGCGCGACGACCGAGCCAGCCTGTTGGACGTGCTCTCCCAGGACCTGGCGCAGCGCTCGATGCAGGAGATGAGTGGCAGTGTGGTTGCGCATGATGTCCCAGCGGCGCTCCCGGTCCACACTTGCCACCACAGGGTCGCCGACGCGGAGTGTGCCCCAGGTCACATGTCCAACATGGACGATCAGCCCCTCGGTTGGGCGCCGCATGTCGGTGACCGTGACCTCCCAGTCGGGTCCTTCAATGACTCCAGTGTCAGAGACCTGACCACCCGACTCGACGTAGAAACATGTCTTCTGCAGGACGAGCTCGACGGCGTCTCCCTTGCGTGCCTCGTCAGCGATCTGCCCATCTCGGAGCACACCAACTACCTGAGTCTTGACCTGCATGGTGGTGTATGGATCGTAGGTCAAGGGCTGGTCGGGTAGCTTCTCCTTGATTTTATTCAACAGGCGCAGGTATTGCTGCGATTTTGAATCAGCGACCATCTCGAACGTCGCCGATGCCCTGCCGCGTGCCCGTTGGGCCTCGCGCGCTGCGTGGTACCCCTCTTCGTCCACGCCCAATCCATGCTCCTCAGCCACGTCACGGGTCACCTCTAGAGGGAGACCTAGCGTATCGTGGAGGAAGAAGGCCTGCTCTCCAGAGATTTCCGTTGCGCCCGCGGCTTTGGCCTCGGCGATGATCTCTTCCAGTTTGGCCAGGCCCTGGTCAAGGGTGCGCAGGAATCGCCGTTCCTCCCCCAGGATCGTAGACTTGATGAAGGCCCGTCTGGTGGGCAACTCGGGGAAAACGTGGCCCATCCTGTCGATCACTACATCTGCCAGCTCTGCCATGAACGGCTCGGTCAGCCCTAAAGTGCGGCCAAAGCGCACGGCCCGCCGGAGGACCATCCGCAGCACGTACCCACGTCCGTCGTTCGCCGGAAGCACTCCGTCGCCGATGAGGAAGGTGACCGCCCGGATATGGTCTGCGATGACGCGGTAGGCTATGATGTGATGCTCCCGTTCGGCGTTCGACTGTCCCACAGCGGCCTGGACGTGCTCGATGATAGGCCAGAACAGGTCGGTCCGGTAGTTCGAGAGCTTTCCCTGGAGCACGGCTACCAGGCGCTCGAATCCCATGCCGGTGTCAATGTGGCGGGCTGGCAAGGGAGTAAGTTCCCCCGAAGCGTGACGATCGTATTGGATGAAGACCAGGTTCCACAGCTCGATGAAGCGGTCGCAGTCCCCATTGACACGACAGACATGTCCTGGCACATTGCGCTTATCGCAAGCCTCTGGGCCGCGGTCGTAGTGGATCTCGCTGCATGGCCCACACGGGCCGGTGTCCCCCATCTCCCAGAAATTGTCCTTACGGCCGAAGTGCAGAATGTGATCGTGGGGGATGCTCGTCTCGGTCTGCCAGAAGTGGACAGCTTCTTCATCGAGGCCCAGGTCCCCGATGTCATCGGAGAACACTGTGGCCCAAAGCCGGTCTGGTTCCAGGCCATAGACCTGTGTGAGCAGTTCCCACGCCCAGGCAATGGCCTCGCGCTTGTAGTAGTCGCCAAACGACCAGTTTCCCAGCATCTCAAAGAAGGTGTGGTGTGAACCGTCGCGCCCTACGTCCTCCAGGTCGTTGTGTTTGCCAGCCACGCGCATGCACTTCTGCGTGTCAGCCGCGCGAGTATAAGGGCGCGTCCCAAGGCCCAGGAAGACGTCTTTGAACTGATTCATACCGGCGTTGGTGAAGAGGAGGGTGGGGTCATCCTGCGGCACCAGGCTGGCGCTAGGCACGATCGTATGACCGTGGGCCTCGAAGAAGTCCAAGAATGTCTGTCGGATCTTATCGCTGCTCCAAGCTCCGGTCATGCTCTCTCCTTGTGATCTTCAGGGCTCGCCAGTTTCACGCTGGGCGCGCCACTGATGAAGGAGCCGGGGCGTGTGGCTCCTGCATCATAGGCGCATTGTAATGGAAAGCGTTCACCCGTCAACCAGTGCGGGTTCCATCATGTCTGCTGTGGCATGATCACCGCGTAGGAGGGTTGTGAACGGCCCTGGCAGGTGGCATTCATTTGTCGGGGCTCTTCACCCGGCTACACTAGAGGTATGTGCGATCCATCGTCTCTGCGACGAGCGCGGCTATGCCTGGGGAGTCTTCTTCTGATGGTCACCGTGGTGGGTTGTATATCCCCTGCCAGGGAGCAACCCCCGGCCTCCGTGACTCCTCTGCCTCCCACATCCTCACCGACCCTGCCACCCACATGGACTCCCACGCCTGTTCCCACTCCAACTCCCGTTCCGCCGGCGAAGCTCCATTTCGAAGTGCCCACAGAGGTCTCCCCGTTGTTTCCTATACACATTGAGGCAGGTTTGAGCGTTCCACCTGGTGTCAATGCAGAGGCCAAGATCACGGCCACTGTGATGGATCCCCAATCCCAGGTCTATGTCATCCTGTCCCTGGACCCCGTGGGCGGGGGGCTCTACCGGTCGTCAGAGGTTCTGGAACTGCCTTTGGATCCGCTGCCCGGCTTCTGGTTTGTCATCTTGCACGTAAGAGGCACTTCTCCCGTTGTAGGTCCGAGAGTCGGTACTTTTCGCCCTAGCTCCGTATCCTTTCAAGATCTGGCAGACTCCATGCATGCAGGTGTCACTTTGGCGGTGCCTAGTTTGTTTCAGACTGTGGTGGAGGTGGGGGATTCCTGGGCAGGGGGGCGGGTGTGGGCGCATGGAGATGGCGAGGTGGCCCTCTGGTGGGCTCCGGGACCCACAGAGCCCCTGACATTGAGTCTTGCACAGATGATCTTGACCTCCAGTTACGCAGAGGATCCACGCGGTATGGGGATACCTGTGACTACGGCTATGGACCCCACGACCTGGCAGGGACAGCCTGCGTACCGGCTGCAGGAGCAATGGCCTGGGGAGCCGACCGCGGAGGGCGAGGCATGGGTGATCCAGGGCCCCGACCATTGGCTCTATGTTCTGCGGGTGCGGGCGCTCG